>JAZRLJ010000029.1:0-31634 GCA_045646755.1 Eubacteriales bacterium
ACTTATCCTCGGTTGCCAGCTTTTCCGCGGAGGGAAGCTGTACGCTGTCGATGGTCAGGTTCATGCGCACGAAACGGGACGCGTTCCAAAGCTTGTTGGCAAAGTTACGGGCGGCCTCCATCTTCTCGTCGGAGAAGCGCATGTCGTTTCCGGGGGAGTTACCGGTAGCCAGCGCGAAGCGGAGAGCGTCGGCGCCGTAGGTACCGATGACCTCCAGGGGATCGATACCGTTGCCCAGAGACTTGGACATCTTGCGGCCCTGGGCGTCGCGGACCAGGCCGTGGATGAACACGGTGGAGAAGGGCTTCTCGCCCATGTGCTCCAGGCCCGAGAAGATCATACGGGAGACCCAGAAGGTGATGATATCGTAGCCGGTGACCAGGGTATTGGTGGGATAGAAGTAAGCCAGATCCTCGGTCTCCTCAGGCCAACCCAGGGTCGAGAAGGGCCAGAGCGCAGAAGAGAACCAGGTATCAAGAACGTCCTCCTCCTGTCTTACGGGAGCGGGGCTCTTAGGTCATACGGTTATGTCTTCCTTAGATACTTCCATATGACCGCACGCATCACAGTAAAACGCGGGTATGCGGTGTCCCCACCAGAGCTGACGGGATATGCACCAGTCGTGACAGTTCTCCATCCAGTTGGTATAGGTCTTTGTAAATCTTTCGGGAGCAAACTTTATCTCACCCGAGGTAACTACGTCAAGCGCGGGCTTTGCAAGGGGCTCCATCTTTACGAACCACTGGTCGCTCGTCATAGGCTCAACGGTAGTCTTACAGCGGTAGCAGGTTCCTACGTTGTGGGCGCAGGGCTCAATCTTTACAAGATATCCGCCTGCTTCAAGGTCGGCAACCATTTCCTTACGCGCGGTGTATCTGTCCATTCCCGCATACTTTCCGCCGTACGCCTCGCTTATGCTCGCGTCGTCGTTCATAACCTTTATTATTTCAAGATTATGGCGCTTTCCTACCTCAAAGTCGTTGGGGTCGTGAGCGGGGGTAATCTTAACGCAGCCCGTACCGAAATCTTTCTCAACATACTCGTCTGCAATTACGGGAATCTCGCGGTCGGTAAGAGGGAGAAGAAGAGTTTTTCCTACAAGGTGAGCATATCTCTCGTCCTCGGGGTGAACTGCGACCGCAGTATCACCAAGCATAGTTTCAGGTCTTGTGGTAGCTACGGTTACAAATTCGTCGGAATCCTTTACGGGATATCTTATATGCCAGAATGAGCCGGGCTGCTCTGTGTACTCAACCTCAGCGTCGGAAAGAGCGGTGCGGCAGTTGGGACACCAGTTGATTATACGGTATCCGCGGTATATAAGTCCCTTATTATAAAGGTTAACGAAAACCTCTCTTACAGCCTTGGAGCATCCCTCGTCCATCGTGAATCTCTCTCTTGACCAGTCACATGAAGAGCCGAGCTTCTTAAGCTGATTTATAATTCTGTTTCCGTACTGATTCTTCCAGTCCCAGACTCTCTCGAGAAACTTTTCTCTGCCGAGGTCGTATCTGGTGAGTCCCTCGTTGACACGCAGATTTTCCTCAACCTTAATCTGAGTCGCAATTCCCGCGTGGTCCGTACCTGGAACCCAGAGGGTTGAGTAGCCCTGCATTCTCTTTGTTCTGACAAGAATGTCCTGAAGAGTTTCGTCAAGGGCGTGTCCCATATGAAGCTGTCCCGTTACGTTGGGCGGTGGGATTACGATAGAAAACGCCGGCTTCTTCTTATCAGAATCAGGCTTGAAGTAACCCTTCTCACACCAATTCTCGTAAATTCTGTCCTCGAACTCGCGAGGACTGTAATTTTTTGCAAGTTCTTTTCTCATTTTATAAGCCTTTCATTTTATAATTTCAATATAAAAAGCCCCGAAGCGACAAAAATCGCTTCGGGGCGAATTAACGCGGTACCACCCGAATTTGAGCGCACAAGGTACGCCCCTCATCTGTCCTTTAACGCAGGAATACGTCGGAGTCTAATAGGAAAAACCGTTCTTTCCGAATATACCGAGGCTACCTTCACGCACCCGCCACAAACGCTCACACCAACCGCGCCCTCTCTGAACCTGACAGTATGCACTACTCCTCCTCGGAGCATTTTACACGCAAGTGTATTTTACCACACAAAATTTCTTTTGTCAATAATTTTATTTATTTTATTTATATTCGGGGAAGATAAGCTTCGTCTCGGTGGTCATAGTAGCGTATGCCTCGTCGATAAGAGCCTCGTAGTCAAGCTTTGAAAGCTCCGCCATAACAGCCTCAATTTTAGGCTGAGTTTTGGGATGGCGGGGAGTGAATACCGTACAGCAATCCTCGTAAGGAAGAATGGAGGTCTCAAAGGTTCCGTAGTGACGCGCCTGAATTACTATCTCATTCTTATCAAGACCTATGCAGGGGCGGAATACAGGAATATTCACAACCGAATCGGTGACGCCTATGGCGGCAAGTGTCTGAGATGCAACCTGACCGAGACTCTCTCCTGTTATGAGCGCTCCGCACTTATATTCTCTTGCGCATCTTTCGGCAAGACGCATCATAAATATCCTCAAAAGTAAAGTAAAGTAGTCTTCTTCGCACTTATCGCGTATTTCTTCCTGGATATGAGTGAGTGAAATTACGTGCACGTGAATCTTAGAGCAGAACTCACACATCAGCTGCGCGAGGTCCATAACTTTCTCTCGCGCTCTGTCCGAGGTATAGGGGAATGAATCAAAATGAAGAGCCTCAATTTCAAGTCCTCTTTTCGCCATCATACAACCTGCAACGGGAGAATCAATACCGCCGGAGAGAAGCAGAAGTCCTCTGCCTGCAGTACGGAGAGGAAGACCGCCCGCGCCGGGCTCCTGACCTGCTCTGACGTATGCGTGCTCGTCTCTTACCTCAACGGTAACGGTAACGTCGGGATTATGTACGTCAACCTTTATACCTCTTACCTCAGAGAGAATAACTCCTCCGATTTCTCTCGATATTTCGGGAGAGGTGAGGGGAAAGCGCTTGTCCGAGCGCTTTGCGTCAACCTTAAAGGTTCTCTTGCCGAAGAGCTTATCGGGAAGATAGCTTCTCGCAGTCTCTGTTATGCTCTCCATATTCTTCTCGCATACAGCAGCTCTGTTTACGCCTACTATGCCGAAAACCTTCTTTGCCTCACCGTACATACCGTCCATATCGCAGGACTCGTCACGCGGCTCGACGAAAATCGTGCTCTGGCTGAAATATATCTTAAAATTTCCAAATCTTGACGCGCGGCGGCGAAGCTCCTTTATGAGAGTAGACTCGAAATTCTGTCTGTTCGCTCCCTTGAGCACTATCTCGCCGTATTTACAAAGTATTACTTCACTTATCATGAGATTTTACTTTTCCCTTCACTAATTTTTCTGCGACAATTCCGAATATTACGGAAACCGTCATAATTCCTCCCGCAATTCCAAGACCTATCTGCAGAGTTACGAGAAGATACTCAAGTGCCTCCTCAAAATCAAAGAGGAGAACGGCTCTCATAGCGCGGTATAATGCTCCTCCGGGGACTGTGGGAATTACACCCGGAAGCAAGAAGACTATCGTAGGCGCTTTTCTCGTTCTTGAAAACACCTCCGCCAGAAGCGCCGTAACCATAGTTGACACGAATGCCGCGGCAAAAACCGCGCCCTCGGTGACGAATTCAACCGAATAGTATACTATATAGGTTATAAGTCCGTTCAGCGAACCAAGAACAAGATGTCTGCGCGCAACCTTGAAAATAACGGCAAATCCAAGAGAGCCGAGCAGCGCTCCGAAACTTGCTATAAAGAAAATCGGCTTGAAGAAGCGCTCAAAATCAACTACTTCCGAAGCAGAAGAATCAATTGAAATACCAAAAACCTCTATAAGCTCTACCGAAATCATATATCCGAAGGCTATCATAAGAGCGGTAAGAATCGCCTGGAGAGTTTTAAGCGTTCCCGCAAGCAAATCGCCGTAAAGTAAATCTCTCATCGCCGTTCCGAATGCAACGCCCGGTACGAGAAGCATTATAGCTCCCATTATTACGAAATGCGAGCTGCCCGTCGCACCGATAGCGGCAAAGAGAATAGCGACCGCCGTGGCAATAGCCGAGGAAATAACAGTCTTTGCCATCGCATTGACCTTCAGCGGCATTTTCAAATCTACTATACCGATGATCACGCCTATGAGAAAAGCAATAAGCCCGTCATTCCATCTTCCGCCGAAAAACACGGCGAAGCTTGCCGCAGCAAGTCCCGAGGCGGCGCACAGCATCGGCTCTCTGTATAGCTTCGTATGCTTAATTGTTCTTATCTCTCCGTCAAACTCCGCGAGCGTAGGCTTTGACAGACATATTTTTCTTGAAAGCGCGTTGTACTTTTCAAGAAGGGAAAGGTTAGTACTTGTGGATTTAATTCTCCGTATCTGAGACGAGTACGTACCGTCAGGCATTCTTATTGCCGCGTTGATATAAGAAATTATCGAAAAAACCTCAACGTGCTCAGCTCCGTATGCGTTGCATATACGCTCTATCGTATCCTCTACTCTCGAAATCTCCGCTCCACATCTGAGCATCCCCTCTCCTACGTCAAGCGCAAGACACAAAAGATACTCAGCAAAATTCTCTTTGTATATCTCTCTTTTTTCCAAGTCCGTATACCTTCACAAAAAATTGGCAGAAGCTTTTTGCTCCTGCCAAGTATTTTAACATATAAAAACGAAAAATGCAACGATATTTAAAATAAATATCCTATTTTTACGCCATATTGTTTCCAAATCTTTTTATCTTTCTGGTGGTAGTCTTTTCAAGCGCCTCGGTCAGTATCTCAAACACCTTTATATGCTTATATGAAGGAACCATAGCGTTAACCTTCTTAACCGCCTCGCTTATATGCTGCTTGATATCCTCTGCGGTGGGAATTCTTCCGAGTGTGTTCTTAAGGAACTCGTGATTAGGGTAAATCTTTGCTTTTACCTGAGTTTTTCCATCCTGCTTTTCAGCCATAACGATTACGTCGGCAATGGAAGCAAAAGCGTAAAGTCTGGTTTCAAGCTCCTCGGGATATATATTCTTGCCGTTTTCGGTAACTATAACGTTCTTGCGTCTGCCCGTTATATAGAGTCCGCCGTCATCGTCCATTCTGCCAAGGTCACCCGTACAGAACCAGCCGTCAAGGAATACCGCATCGGTTGCACTGGGATCGTTAAAGTATCCGAGCATTATGTTATCGCCCTTAGCAAGTATCTCGCCGACTCCCTCCTCGTTGGGATTGTGAATTTTAAGCTGCACGCCGGGTATCGCTCTGCCCGTGGACTTGGGATTATAAAAGAAATCTCCGTTTCCCGCGAGAAGAGGAGCGCATTCGGTAAGTCCGTAGCCCTGAAGAGTACGTATTCCGAGAGCGGAGAAATCGTCTACAAGCGAGGTGTCAAGGTCAGCCGCTCCTACAATAAAGAGCCTTATTTTTCCGCCGAGTGATTTCTTAACCTTGCGCTTTATAAGAAAGGCAACGACGGAGGGAATCTCGGAAAGAGCTGCAGCTATTCCCTTTTCTCTAAAAATCTGTGCGTATTTTTCCGGAGCGGACTTTATTATCGCGTCCTTTATTCTGCGGTTCAAAAACTTGAGTATCTCGGGCACTACTACGAGCACCGTCGGGGAATATTCTACAAGATTTTTCGCAACCTTCTGCAATGACTGCGCGTAGGTTATGGTACAGCCGCGAGAGAGAAGAAGCAGGCAGTCAAGCGTACACTCGTAGGTGTGGTGAAGAGGAAGAAGAGAGAGAGTCCTGTCGCTCTTATTTACCTTAACCATACTAACCGTCTGATTTATATTTGAACAAACGTTGTACTGCGATAGACAAACACCCTTGGAGCTACCCGTCGTTCCCGAGGTAAAAATCAAAATGCGCATCTCATCCTTCGGAATTTCTATGGAATCTATTCTTTCATAGTCGATAGGCGTCTTGTCAGCGCATATTTCACTTATCTCGGGAAAATAAATTACGTTGCATTTCTCCGAAAGCTTTGACGACATTTCCTCGTCGGCAAGGACGAGAGCTGCGTCGGAGGCTTCTATAAAGTTATCTATATCCTCACCGAGAAGCTCCTTGTCTACGGGGACGGCAACACCGACTGTCGCAGCAGCAAGATATGAAAGTGTCCAGGCGTAAGAATTCTTACCGATTATAACTATTCTTCTCTTCGCCATTCCTATACCAAGAAGATAAAGACAGAGCCTATAGTAGCTGTCTTTGAATTCTCTGTAGGTAACTTTTCTGTAAGTATCGTCGGCAAGCTTTATTAAAAAGGCCGTTCGGTTCTTGAATTTTCTCGCAGAATGGTTAATAAGCTCTCTGTAATCTGAAAATTTCTTTTCGGTGTATGAGGTTTTCTTCATTTTAAAATTCCTTTCGGATTTGTTCTTCTATAATTATACCCACGAAGAAACAAAAAGTCACCCTAAATCATAAAAAATCAGATATACCGCTAAGAAGAGGTATTCTACTAAGGCAGTTTACTCGCTCTACAGCCAGTGGAACTAAACAAAAACAAAGAAAAACGCAAACGAAAGTTTGCGTTTTTATGTCATTTATGAGTTTTATGGAGCAATTCCTGCTTTATATTCCAAAGCCTTTCAGAAAGGTCAACGTAATACTTATGAGGATTTTCAAACCTCTTTACCTCTTCCCAAAGTCCCTCGACCTCGCGCTGACAGTAATCTCTTATATCACTTATCTCAGGGCTTTCGTATACACATTCTCCACTCTTGAATACGGGAACAAGGAGCTCTCTGAGAGTGTAGTCGGTAAAGGTCTTTTTCTTCCACGTTGCCACAGGGTCAAAGATTTCAAGAGGCTTTGTTTCGTCTATAACCTCATCAAAAACACAGAGCAAATCGGCACTCGCCTTTCCCGTCTCATTATCGTATATGCGGTAAACCTTTTTGAAGTGGGGGTTTGTAATCTTCTCAGGGTTTTCCGAAATTTTAATCTTGGGTATTACCGCTCCGCCCTCTTCCTTTGCTACAAGCTTATACACTCCGCCAAAGACGGGGTTAGACTTCGCAGTTATAAGTCTCTCACCGACGCCAAAGGAATCTATTTTTGCGCCCTGGTGGATAATATCTCTTATTATATTCTCGTCAAGAGAGTTTGAAGCAACTATCTTACACTCGGTAAAACCGGCATCATCAAGCATTTTTCTCGCCTTTTTGGAAAGGTAGGTTATATCACCCGAATCAAGACGGATAGCACACTTGGTTATTCCAAGAGGAGTGAGCACCTCACGGAAAGCACGTATCGCATTCGGCACACCGCTTTTCAGTACGTCATAGGTATCTACGAGAAGGGTAACACTGTGAGGATAGATTTTGCAGTAAGCTACGAAAGCCTCGTACTCACCTTCAAACATCTGCACCCACGAGTGCGCCATAGTACCCGTAGTAGGAACGTGATATTCTCTATCCGATATGGTGCATGCGGTAGCGGCGCAGCCACCGATATACGAGGCTCTCGCGCCATGAATAGCGCCGTCCGCACCCTGCGCTCTGCGTGAGCCAAACTCAGCAACGGGTCTGCCGTCTGCAGCTCTCACTACCCTGTTTGCCTTAGTAGCTATAAGCGACTGGTGGTTAAGGCAGAGAAGAACGTAGGTCTCTATGAACTGCGCCTCAATAGACGGAGCGCGCACTATCATAATCGGCTCGCCGGGGAAAATAGGAGTTCCCTCGGGGACTGCGTATATATCACCCGTAAACTTAAACTGTGAAAGATAAGACAAGAACCTTTCAGAGAACATTTTTTTACCTCTTAAAAATTCTATATCCTCATCGGTGAATTTGAGTCCTTTAATATATTCGATAACCTGCTCAAGTCCTGCCGAAATTGCAAATCCGCCCCCGTCGGGAACTCTGCGGAAGAAAACGTCGAAGTAGGCTATCTCTTCCGCCTTTCCAAGCTCGAAATAGCCGTTTGCCATCGTAAGCTCGTAAAAATCGCAAAGCAGAGTGTAATTCAACTCGTTCATTTCTTTTCCTCTGTTTTTCTCTGATTTCTTTCCTTATCAATATATCCCTGCAAAATTATCTCTGCCGAAAGGGTGTCTATTGCATTCTTGCGCTTTTTCCCGTATGTAGCGGTGGAATCAAGGAAGCGATACGCTTCCATGGTGGTCATTCTCTCGTCGTAGAAATCAATAGGAATTTCTGTAAGCTCGGAGAGAATTTTAGCAAACGCCTTTACCGTTTCGGCTCTCTGCCCCTCGCTGCCATTCATATTTTTGGGAAGTCCTATAACTATCTTCTTGCAGGAGCGTGACTCCGCTTCCTTTGCCACACGCACAGCGGTGTTTCTCATTCCTCCCTCGGCAATAGTGCCGATGGGTCCTGCAAGTAAACCCGAAACGTCACACTCGGCAAGACCTGTTCGGACGTCGCCGTAATCAACGCCCAGATATTTTCCGTGAGTTAAATCCATCTGTCAAATCCTTTCGTAAGTAAATACGATAAATTCTATTTCCGTAGTGAGAGAGTCAAGAGACATAAGTTTCTCTCTGGCGCTCGGAGGCGTCCTGTAAGCATACGGTGTCATCATAAAAAGAGACTGTATCTTTTCCTTAGTGTCAAGTGTCAAAGTGTAGGAAACCTTGTCCTCGGAAATAAGCTTAAAGCCGTCAAGGGAGGTATCGGCAACAGTATTTTTATACGGTCTTTCGTAAAGGACACTCTTCAAGCCGAAAAGGTGATTTTCATCAGGTATCGCCATTATAAATTTTCCGCCGCGGCGGATAACTCTCGCAGTTTCGTCAAGTGCAAGAGGAGAAAAAACGTTTAGGAAAATATCTACGCTACCATCTGAGACAGGAACGTCGTAGGAGCTTGCAACAGCAAGAGAAAGCCTCGGATTTTTCTTTGCGGCATATCTTATCGCATCTCGCGATATATCAAATCCCGAAACGAGAGCAGAAATTTTACTATCGGTAATAGAACGCTCAATAAGGTCGGTATAATACCCCTCACCGCAACCGCCGTCAAGGATTTTTGCCCCGTCAAATGCATGCTCTCTTATTCTGTCACAAAGCGCACTAAGAAGCGGCTGATAAGCCCCACTACCAAGAAAAGTACGCCTCGCCATAACCATCTCGCGATTGTCACCGTGAGTGCCTCCGGTATTCTTCAGAAGAAGATTATAGTACCCTTCTTTTGCTCTGTCAAAAGAGTGACCATTAGGGCAAATTACTCTGTTATCTGGCGATATTGTAAACTTATTTTTGCATTTGGGACATATAAACAGCATTTTATATTCCTTTTATAATTTTATAAGTTTTATTTTTGATTTGCTTAATAGTTTAAATTTTCAACGCATCATTGTAGGTTCTATACAATCAGCATTGCATCACCAAAGGAAAAGAAACGATATCTTTCACGCACTGCTTCGGTGTAAGCGTTCATAACGTTCTCTTTACCTGCGAGTGCGCTCACCAACATTATGAGAGTGCTTTCGGGAAGGTGAAAATTGGTTATAAGGGCGTCTACCGCCTTGTACTTATAACCCGGGTAGATGAATATGGCGGTCTCACCCGACATAGCGTGGACCTTGCCCGACTCGTCGGAAACGCTTTCAAGTACGCGGCAGGAGGTAGTACCTACCGCTATAATTCTTCCGCCTCTGGCTCTGCGGCGGTTTATTTCCTCGGCGACCCCCTCGGTCATTACGAAATACTCGGAATGCATAAGGTGGTCTTCTATGCTATCGACCTTTACAGGTCTGAACGTGCCGAGTCCGACGTGGAGAGTGACCTCGCCGTAGCCGACACCCTTCTCCTTTATTTTCTCAAGTAGCTCCTTTGTAAAATGCAGTCCTGCAGTGGGAGCGGCGGCAGAGCCCTCCGTCCTTGCATATACGGTCTGATAATCGTCCTTGTTCTCAAGCTTTTTTGTTATGTAGGGAGGAAGAGGCATATTGCCTACGGCATCAAGGACCGAATATATGCTATCGTGCTTACTTTTGTCGTAATCAAATTTTACAATTCTGTTTCCGTCGGACAAAACATCGCAAACCTCTGCGTAAAGCTCACCGTCTCCAAAGTCAAACGCATCGCCCTCCTTCGCTCTCTTGCCGGGGCGCACGAGTGTTTCCCACTCGCCCGAGTCAAGCATTCTGAGAAGAAGAAGCTCTATATCAGAGCCTGTCTTTTTCGTCTTGCCGAGAAGTCTTGCAGGGATAACCTTAGAGGAATTAACCACAAGCATATCCTCGGGGCGAAGATAGTCTATTATATCCGAAAAAATCTTATGCTCAATCTTTCCCGTATTTCTGTCAAGGGTCATAAGACGGCAGCCGTCACGCTTCTCGGACGGAAACTGCGCTATGAGCTCTTCGGGCAGGTCGTAATAAAAATCGTGAGTCGTAAGCTCGGTTTTTATTCTTTCATTGGTTATTTTAACTTGGTTTTCCACTTTTTCCTCACAAGGCCAAAAATTTTAACATAAAATAGTATTGAGTTATATTATACACGAGAACTCAATTTTTTTCAAGGGTAAAGTAACAAATATGAAAAAAGAAACGATATTTAAGGGCTGCGGTACAGCGCTGATAACTCCCTTTAAGAGTGGAAGAATTGATTTTGCGGCGCTTGAAGGGATAATTGAACGACAGATTGAATCAAAAATTCCCGCTCTCATAATAGGCGGCACGACGGGAGAGGCGGCAACTCTTTCGGACGTTGAAAGGTACACTCTGTTTGAATTCACAAGAGAAAAAACGGTGGGGCGTGTCAAGTTAATCTTCGGCACGGGAACAAACGATACCAAAGCCGCAGTGCGCCATACAAGGAAAGCGGCTGAGATAGGCTGTGACGGTGTGCTGGTAGTAACGCCGTATTATAACAAGGGTACTTTTCCGGGTGTGAAGCGACATTATGAAGAAATTGCAAGGGCAACGGAGCTGCCGGTAATTTTATATAACGTACCCTCGAGGACGGGAGTAAACCTCACAGAAGGACAGCTGCGAGAGTTATCCGAGACGGAGAATATAGTCGCTCTTAAGGAGGCGGGAGACTCTATGGACAGATACGTCTCTCTTGCCGCTATGAGAGAAGAGCTAGGGCTATACGCAGGAAACGACACGCAGATATACACGACACTTGCGCTCGGGGGACTCGGAGTCATATCGGTGCTCTCTAACCTCTTCCCCTCTCTGTGTGTAGAAATATGCGAAGATTTCTTCTCCGGAAAATATGAAAGCGCAAGAGAAAAGCAATTAAGAGCTCTGCCACTTATAGCCTCCCTCTTCGCCGAAACCAACCCTTCTCCCATAAAATACGCTATGGCAAGGCTCGGACTCTGCGAGAACGAATTGAGACTTCCTCTTATGCCGGTAACTCGGGAAACAGAAGAAAAAATAAAAACTTCTATGAAACTGTTCGTGTAATAAAAAAGGCAATACCTGATGTCAGATATTGCCTTTTTGTAAATATTACTTTCCAAAATATGCTCTTATTCGTGAAATTGCTGCTTCAACGTTTGCGCGCGGTGTAGCAAGATTCATTCTGAGGTGGTGCTCTATGGGATTCTTGCCTACAAAGTCTGGAGTGTCGTACATAATACCTCTGTCGCAAACTGCAAGCCACTCCTTTTGCATAACATTGTAAAGGTCCATAGTGTGCATCTTAAGGTCACTGACGTCAATCCAGAGAAGGAACGTTCCCTCGGGACGAGTTGCGCGGATAGGCAATCCATCAAGGCCCTCGAGCGCAAGGTCAATGTTTTTACCAACGTATTTCATCATAGCTTCAAACCAAGGCTTTGCGCGAGTGTAGGCGGCCGTTTGCGCCGCAATACAAAGGGTGCTCGGACGTCCGCAGACGTGACCGTAATTATAAAAACGGCGTCTTACAAGCTCCTTAATCTCAGGGTTTGGAATAATCGCACTTCCTATGTGGAAGCCTCCCATATTAAAGGTCTTCGAGGTGGAAAATACGGCTACGGAGCGGTCGCGGATTTCAGGAAGCTCGGTCGGGGAGATATGCTTATAGCCTTCCCAAATTATATCTCGGTGGATTTCGTCAGTAATGAGATAAGCGTTATACTTATTCACAAGAAATGCGATATTTTGAAGCTCCTCGAGTGTCCACACTCTTCCCGTAGGGTTATTCGGTGCGCAGAGCATCATGGCTCTCGCTCCGTCCTTAAAGCATTTCTCAAGATGGTCGAAATCTATATAATATTTTCCGTCGCGGTAGATAAGACGGTTTATAAGAGCCTCTCGCTCGAGCATAGACGCAGTAGCGATAGAGGGGGTATGCAAAGGGGTATTAACTATAACCTTATCCCCGGGATTTGTCAACGCGTATAACGCGGTTCTTGCAGAGTAAAGCACGCCCGGAGTAGCAAGAATATGCTCAGTCGGTACTTCCACTCCCGAACGGTACTTAAGCCAATCGGTTATAGCGCTATAGTCGGTATCCGTCATTATGCTGTAGCCGAATTCACCTATATCAGCGCACTCCTTTATAGCCTCGGATATTTCGGGCGCTATGGCAAAATCCATATCGGCAATGCCCATTGCAAGCGCATCCTTCCCTGCCGTTTCTTTCCACTTTTCCGTAGCGCTTCTATCTCTTATTTGGTCAAAGTTATATTTCATTTTTCTGCCTCAGCGTGTTTATTTATAGTTTTATCTCTGACAATATGATACACTATTTTCTCTCTCTTGTATTTATCCTCGGGTTTCTAATATTTATCATTTTTTCCTCAGATAAAATTATAACCATCGGCAAGAGGTCCGATGGTTATAAGTGAATTATGCGGAGTATTGCTAAAAGTCAGCTTACTCCGAAATATGCTTAAGATATGCGTTGATAAATCCGTCTATCTCTCCGTCCATTACCGAGTCGATATTTCCGTCCTCGTAGCCCGTACGTGTATCCTTAGCAAGTGTGTAGGGCATAAATACGTAGCTTCGTATCTCGCTACCCCACTCGATATTCGGCTTGTTGCCCTGAATGTCTTCTATACGCTCAAGCTTCTCGCGGATTTTGATTTCCATAAGCTTTGCCTTAAGCATTTTAAGAGCAGTTTCCTTATTCTGAAGCTGGCTACGCTCGGTCTGACAGCCGACAACTATTCCCGTAGGCTTATGAACAATTCTGATTGCAGAGTCGGTCTTGTTGATGTGCTGACCACCCGCGCCGCTTGAACGGTGCGCAGTAATTTCAAGGTCCTCGTCGCGGAGAGTGATGGTATTATCGTCCTCAAACTCGGGCATTACCTCAACGGAAGCAAAGGAGGTGTGTCTTCTACCCGACGCATCAAAAGGAGATACTCTTACAAGACGGTGAACGCCATTCTCACTCTTAAGGTAACCGTAAGCATTTATACCCTCAACCATTATGGTCGCGGACTTTATTCCCGCCTCGTCACCGTCGAGCCAGTCCACGAGCTTAACGTTGAAGCCGTGCTTCTCACCCCATCTGGTGTAGAGTCGGTAAAGCATAGACGCCCAGTCCTGAGCTTCAGTGCCGCCTGCTCCGGGATGGAATGACACTATTGCGTTATTCTTATCATAAGGACCCGAAAGAAGAACCTCAATTCTCTTCCTCTCAGCCTCAGCCTCAATAAAATCGGTCTCACTGACTACCTCGTCAACAGAGCTCTCGTCATTTTCCTCTATAGCCATCTCGCAGAGCATAAGGGTGTCCTCAAGCTTTGCCGAGAGCGCCTCGTAGCTCTCAACCTTGTCCTTAAGCTGCTTTATCTCTCTGAGCTTCTGAGAGGACTTCTCTGCGTCTGCCCAGAAATTCTCAACGAGCGTTTCTCTCTCAAGGTCTGTCGCTCTCTCTCTTGATTCTTCTATTTTAAGCTGGCTGCCAAGCTCGGCAACAACCTCTTCCATTGCAACCAGTCTTCTCTTCGCTTCTTCAAGCGCAACTATCATAAAATTACTCCTGTATTACTAAAAATTTACACACTATCGCATCGTACCATATATATTAACATAAAATACTGAAAATGTAAAGAGAAAACTTGGAAATATTATATTGATTTTTTGTACGCATTATGCTATACTAAGAAAAAAAGATTACAGAGAGGTTAAAAAATATGAAGGTAACTAAGGATACTATTATCGGAGACGTACTCGACTTCAATCCCGAGACTGCACAGTTCTTTGCCGAAATCGGTATGCACTGTCTTTTCTGCCCTCACTCGAGAGGCGAGTCAATTGAGGATGCTTGCTTCGTTCACGGAACTGATGCCGAAGCGCTCGTAAAGAAGCTCAACGACTTTCTTGCAAAATGAAGAATTTCACTCTTGACGGAAGACTCTCTTCCGCGGCGAAATTCGTGCGGCAGGGAGCAAGGTTTGCCGACATAGGCACTGACCATGCTTACCTGCCCATTTTTCTGCTCCGCTCAGGCAGAATAGACTATGCCTTTGCCTCGGATATAAACGACGGCCCTCTTGCCTCGGCAATCGAAAACGCAATAGAGTCGGGGGTTTATTCAAAAATGGAATTCGCCCTGGCTGACGGACTTGACGCAATGCAAAATAAGGGTATAACGGATATTGCGATATGCGGTATGGGAGGCGAGCTTATCGCTTCAATCGTAGAGAGAGCAGACTTCATAAGAACACCCGAAATCCGCCTTATTCTTCAGCCTATGTCAAAGTTTTCTCACCTTAGAAGAGCTCTCGCAAAAATCGGCTATGAGATAGACTGCGAGGAATATTCCGAGGCTGTGGGAAAAAGCTACGTAACCCTCTCGGCGCGTTTTACGGGCGAGATAAGAGAGATAGACGAGTTTGAGGCGGAGTTTGGAAACAGAAAGCTTCTCACCTCTCTTTCCGAAAATAAAAGAGAGTTTATCTCAAGGCGCGCCGCAGCGCTTGAAAGAGCGGCAGAGGGACTCAAAAAAGGCGGTCACGACGGCACTCTTGAAGCAAAGCTATCTAATTACGCAAAGGAAATTTTAGGGAGAAAAGATGTATGACGGTTACAGAGCTTTATAAAAAATTCTGTGAATATATTCCGGAAAATCTCAGGTGCGAATGGGATAACGACGGAATTATGGTATGTCCCGACTCAGGCGCTGAGGTAAAAAAGGTGCTCGTGGCACTCGACGTCACCGAGGAAATCGTGGACTACGCAATAGAGTGCGGTTTTGACATTATAGTTTCACATCATCCGCTCATTTTCCGTCCGCTGAATACGGTGACTGAGGAAAATCACATATCGCGTAAGGTCGTCAAGCTTATTGCAAACGCGATTTCGGTATTCTCTTTTCATACGAGAGCAGACAGAGCAAAGGGCGGTGTAAACGACAGACTTGCCGACATTATTGGCATTAAGAACGCAGTCCCCTTTGGAGAAGACGAGCTTGGAAGAATCGGTACGCTCTCCAAGGAATACGAGCTTGAAATATTTGCCGACGCAGTAAAGCTCGCACTCGGAGCTGATATGATAAAGATTTCTGACGGATACAATACGGTAAAACGAGTTGCTGTCGTAGGCGGTGACGGTAAGGATTACGTGAAGGCGGCGCTTGAGATGGGCGCTGACACCTACGTATCCGGCAGACTCTCGTATAACGTTATGGCGGAAGCGGCGGAAATGGGAATCAATCTTATTGAGGCAGGTCACTTCTTCACGGAGCAACCCGTAACAGAGTTTTTCTCTGAGATTATATCGAATTTTGATCCTAACATATATGTAGAAATCGCTAATTCAAATATGTTACGATCCATATAAAAAACGAATTTTAAAAGGGGTTATGCAAACTATTATTTGCATATCCCTTGTTTTTTCATCTTCTTTTTGCTAAATCTATTTTTTCAAGCTCTGCCGTCACGTCAACGTACGTGTAGAGCGAGCCGAGACAAACTATAGCCTCTCCCGTACGGTCGCTTCTCTCTACGGCGCGAACGAGAGCATCGCCTATAGTACCGTTTGACTCAGCCTCAACACCAAGAGTGGAAAGAAGCGCGGCAAACTCCTCACCGGGAAGAGCTCTCTTATTATCAGGGGTTATCGTATAGGCAGCAGATGCTATCTCGGAAAGCCTTGTCGCTATATAATTATAATCCTTATCACGAAGGACTCCCGATACTACGATAACCTTTTCTTTGTCGAAGTAGTACTTTATACTCTCAACCGCAGAGGCAATTCCCTCGGGGTTATGCGCTCCGTCAAAAATCATAAGAGGAAGATGGTTTATTATCTCAAATCTTGCAGGCCATCTTGCGTTTTCAAATCCCTCGTCTACAGATGCATCTGAAATACTCATTCCCGACTTTCTGAGGAGCTCGACTGCTTCAAGCACAAGAGATGCGTTGCGCGGCTGGTAAAGTCCGAGAAGATTTAATTTTACAGCTCGTCCCTTATACTCAAAGTGCGTACCTCTCAGAGAAGAAGAAAGATTTTCTATCTTTTTGTAATCGGGAATGTGAAGAACGGTCTTCATTTCCTGTGCTCTCTCGGAAATTACGGCAGCGGCGCTCTCGTTCTCACCGCCGAAGAGGACGGGTATGCCCTCCTTGATTATTCCGGCTTTTTCCGCCGCTATCTTCTCTACCGTATCACCTAAAAATGCGGTATGGTCGAGAGAAATTCCTGTTATAACCGAAAGCGCAGGGGTGTCAATAATATTCGTCGAGTCAAGTCTGCCGCCCATTCCTGCTTCAAGGACTACAATCTCGCACTCCTCCTCTGCAAAATAGAGAAAGGCTATCGCGGTTATAAGCTCAAACTCGGTAGGTCTGTCTGTCATAGCGTCTGCTATCGGCTTAACTCTCTCGGTGAGCTCGGCAAGCTTTTCGTCAGGAATATTCTCACCGTTTATTCTCATTCTCTCGTTAAAGACCTTGATGTAAGGAGAGGTGTAAAGTCCTACCTTGTAGCCCTCTGCTACAATTATAGACGAAAGCATTGAACAAAACGAGCCCTTGCCGTTTGTACCCGCAACGTGAACGAATTTTAATTTTTTCTGCGGATTTCCGAGAGCCTCGCACAGCTTCTCTATTCTTTCAAGTCCCGGCTTGCAGAAGGTCCAGCTTATAGAATGGATATATTCAAGAGCTTCAGTGTAATTCATTTTTTGTCCTTGCCTTTCATTATTTTACGAATTTCAAGCTCGATGGTCTTGTTCTTCATAATATGGTAGAGAATAAAGCCCTCAAGCGCTCCTACTATAACGTAGTTAAGAAGTCGCCATAGCATAAGCACGGAAAGGGGTATATCGTAAAAGACCGAAAGCCCGAAGCTCTTGATAAAAACCGAGCCTACAAGGTGTGCGGTCAAGACGGTAAGCAATATTTTAAGAGTGTAACCGAATCTGCCCTTGGGCGTGGGTACGAATATACCCAGTCCCGAAATAAGACCGATAACTGCGGCGGCAACCGTAATAATGGGATTTATGGCATATCCTACGAGCAGACAGCCTATAAGGTCAGCTACAGCTCCCACGGTCGCTCCGACTATAGGTCCAAACGCCATTCCCGCAAAAATTATCGGCAGATTTTCAAAGCTGAAACGCAGAAATTCGCCCATATTAAACGCGAGATATTTTCCACAGACGATACTCACCGCAGACAGAAGCGCACCGAATACCGTAAGTCTTAAGGCTCGCTGGGCAGTTGAATAATTCATACAAAAAACCTCCCCATACAGATTTACATCTCCGTACCGAGAGGGAACACGAAATTTCCTATTGGTAACAGTGGGATGCGAGAGATACACCGCAAGGCAAAAACCTTTTCGTCCGCAAGACAACTCCCCGTTCAAGCGGCACTAAAACGCGTATTTCTCTACTCTGTTAAACGTATGGATATATTCTAACACAATAAAATAAAAATTACAAGTAAAAACGGCAAAAATCTTAAGATTTTCGCCGTTTTTACTGCCTTTTTTAAATTTTAAAGCTCAAGACAGGTAGCGTGAAGTCTGTCCGTATCTATTTTCTTTTTATTTCCCTTTACCGTCAAGACGAGGTTTTCGGGTGTGAAAATCTCCCTTGCGCCAAGCCGTATATCCTCGGGTGTGATTTTCTCATAGGCTGCGCGGCGCTCGACTATGCTGGCGTAGTCGAGTCCCATAATTTCGGTATCGTAGGCAAAGGTGAAATTAAGCTCTCTCGAATCGTCAAAAAGAAGACCTGCGTTATCGGTATATCCCGCTTTCATACAGTTTTCCTTTGGCAAAAGATTTTCCTTAAAGCCTTTAAGAATTTCAACGCTGCATTTCACCGCGTCGTATATATCCCTCTCCCTTACCTCAAAGGAAAAGTAGAGAGTTCCGATATTGCGGTATCTCTCGGTCGAGCCCGATATATCGTAGAAAAGCCCTCTCTCCTCGCTCATTTTTATAAAAAACGGCGCGTTATATCCTGCGAAAAGATTATCGTAAATCAGATCTACCGCAGGTGAAGATACCCTCGTCATATCTATGTCAAAATTAAATCTCACCAGGGTGTAATCTCCGTTTTTTACAGCAACGCTTGCGCCTCGGTTACCAAAGTTTTGCGGAATGGGCGCTATATTTTCCTTTCTTTCGTCCGAAGGCAGAGAGAGATTATACTCGCCAACCGCATCTGAAAGATATTCTAAATCAGAATCGGTAAAATTACCCGTAACAAAGAAGAAAACATTATCTCTCGTGAACTCTTTTCTTCTGTAATTCTCAAGCCGACGCGCACTTATTTTATCAACGCTCTTATTCGTGCCGGTTATGGAATTTTTAAGCGTAGTACCCGAGAAAACCTCGCCCATTGCGAATGAAGACATAGAATTCTTATCGTCGTTTTCACGAATCTCCGCCTTTATTCTCCTGCGCTCTGCGTCTATCTCGGTTTTTGTGAGAACTAAAGGCGAAAGAAGAGTTGCCGCAGCATCTACCGCGTGTATAAAATTCTGCGTAGCTCCCGAGAGGTAAAACTGCACCATCTCGGCATAGGTTGACGCGTTGAACTCAAGCCCGTATCTGTCGAGAATTTCATAGAGCTTCATTCCGTAAAGCTTGTTTACGTTTCGGACGAGTACGTGCTCGAGAAAATGGGTTATTCCCATATCCTCCTCACTCTCGTACATACTTCCGCCCTTAAAAAAGAGAGAGATGAAAAATCCGTGCACTGCGGGATTTCTGTATCCTTGTATCTTTATTCCGTTTTTTGCAATTAGGATTTTATTCATACACTCTTCCTTTCGTTTTTATCTGTAAAATTCCTCTGCTATTCTTACCGCTTCCATAGCGTCTGCACCGTAATAGTCCGCGCCTATCATTTCCGCATATTCGGGGGTAAGCACCGCGCCGCCGACTATAATCTTCACCTCGGGCGCTCTTTCTCTCATAAGCTCTATTGTTTCCTTCATTGAGCCTACGGTTGTGGTCATAAGCGCGCTCAGACCGACGAGCTTTATGTTGTTTTTTATCGCCTCTGCCACTATCCTCTCGGGAGCGACGTCGCGGCCGAGGTCAAGCACAGTGAAGCCGTAGCTCTCAAGAAGCACCTTTACGATATTCTTTCCTATATCGTGTATATCGCCCTTGACGGTAGCGAGAATTACGCTTCTTCCGTCCGACTTGCCCTCGGGAATTTTCCTCTTTATCTCACCGAATGCAGCCGAGGCAGCCTCCGCGCTTTTCAGAAGCTCGGGAAGATAAGCTCTGCCCACCTCAAACTCTTTTCCTATCTCGTTAAGGGCGGGAATAAGAAGCTCGTTTATTACGGCGAGAGGCTCTTTATCCATAAGCGTCTCTCGTGCAAGCGATACCGCTCTGTCCGAAAGACCGTGTCTTACCGCGTAGAAAAGGTCAATTTTGCTCTTTTCAGGCGCGGGCGTCTGAGTCTGCTTTTCACCCGCGTTTGCACTTATATATTCCGCGCAGTCCTTGTCAAGTCCCATAAGCACCTTATACGACTTGTACGCATCTGTCATAGCTGCTGAATACGGGTTCATTATAGCCGCAGAAAGTCCCTTCTGCATAGCCATAATAAAGAACGAGGAATTTATCTTATCTCTTGCGGGAAGTCCGAATGAAATATTAGATACACCGAGAGAGGTCTTTATTCCCCTTTCGGAAAGCATCTCAATTGATTTAAGCGTCACGCGAGCCGAGCGAGAGTCCGAGGAAACGGACAGGGCAAGTGGGTCTACTATTATATCCTTCTTCTTTATTCCGTATTCTGCGGCGCGGGAAATTATTTTCTCAGCAATTGCAACTCTTCCCTCTGCGCTGTCTGGAATTCCGTCCTCGTCAAGAGTAAGCGCGATAAGAGTTCCGCCGTATTTTTTCACCGCTGGAAATACCGCTCTCATTATCTCTTCCTTGCCGTTTACCGAGTTTACGAGCGCCTTGCCGTTATATACTCTCATAGCTGCCTCGAGCGTCTCGGGGTCTGAGGAGTCTATCTGGAGAGGAAGGTCACATACCGCGCTTATAGCCTCTATTGCTCTCTGCATAGTTTCCCTCTCGTCTATTTCGGGAAGTCCTACGTTTACGTCAAGAATCTCAGCGCCTGCCTCTTCCTCGCCGAGCGCCTCTGTTACCAGATAATCTATATTTGAATTTCTGAGCGCTTCCTTAAGTTTTGGCTTACCCGTCGGATTTATTCTCTCGCCGATAAGCACGGGAGATGAGCCGAAATTAACGGAATGAGTGTAAGAGGACACCCGTGTAAAGCTTTTCTCTGTTGCGGGGGTGTAGGCTATATCTCGGGTAGCCCCACAAAGAAGCTTTATATACTCGGGCGTAGTGCCGCAGCAACCGCCGAGTATATGCGCTCCGCACTCTGCCATTTTCTTCATTATAAGCGCGTAGTCCTCTGCCTTGCAGTCAAAAACGGTGCTTCCGTTTACAACTGAGGGAAGACCTGCGTTAGGATTTACTATAACGGGTACAGATGCGCTATTTATAAATCTTGGAATCAGCTCTGACATCTTGTCAGGACCGAGTGAGCAGTTCATACCGATAGCGGATACGCCGAGTCCCTCAAGCATACAAATCATAGCCTCGGGGTCTGCGCCCGTCATAAGCTTTCCTCTCTCGTCGTAAACGTTGGTGACAAATATCGGAAGAGATGGAGCGCCCTCGCGCGCGCCGATAACCGCCGCCTTAGTCTCGTGGGAATCGTTCATTGTTTCTATTAAAATGAGGTCGACTCCCTCGCTCTCGGCAACGGCGGCGCTGTCTCTGAAAATCGACACCGCTTCCTCAAAATCCATATCTCCGAGAGGCTTAAGCAGACTTCCCGTAGGGCCTATGTCAAAGGCTACGTAAGTGCTTTCCCTTGCCGCACGCTTTGCTATTTCTATGGCGGTGCGTATAATATTCTCGTAGTCGTTATATTTTTTTCTGTTTACCCCAAAGGTATTCGTTTTAATTATATTCGCGCCTGCCTCAATATACGCGCGGTGGAGAGCCTCAATTTTCTCGGGGCGCTCAATATTCCATATCTCAGGCGCTTTGCCCGCCTCAAGTCCCATAGACTGAAGAACAGTACCCGTTCCTCCGTCAAAATAGAGACGCTCTTCTTTTATAACGTCAATTACGTTTCTTTTCATATTTTCTCCTTTAAGGCAAAATTGCTACGAAGGCGCTGACGCTCTTCATAGGTGACATAAGCAGAGAGTCAAGAAGCTTGACACCGATATATTTATCAGGTGAAATAAGATTAAAAATACCCCTTTGCACTTCAAGCGGACAGTCGGCATATCCGGGGCTGAATCGGTTTTTCGTTCTTTCACTGCCGCAGATTTTCTTCTCGACGGCATCGCAGGCCGCCTCGGCTACGGCAGAGCAAACCGCATCGTAGAGAAAGCCCTCGGAAACCGATAGCGCCCTCTTCTTCATTACGAGTCTGTCAACGCCGATACCCAAAGTCGCAACGAATAAATAGGTCTCCGACGAGCCCTCAAAATATCTCGTGAGAGCGGTGGAGTCTATCGAAAAAGAGTCAAAGGCTACACCCTTTTCATTTCTTGTAAGCGAGAGGCGTGAAGCAACGAATTTTATATCCAAGACGGCAAAAATATCCGAGCAAACAGCCTGCATTTTTTCATCGTTAAAGCTCACTTTTCCGCCAAGTCTCGCCGAAAGCTCCGTATCGGACAAGGATAGCTCTACCGCAGAAAGATAGCCTCTGATTATACCGTTCACCCTCTCACCCCTTTTCTTTTTATTATTTATTTTATCACACGCGTACGCAATATGCAAGACAAAAAGCAAAGAACAGCCGAAAAAATCGGCTGTTCCTTTTATTATACGGTTTTATCAATCTTAAATCTGGTAATCTTCTTAGAGGTGTTCTTCGGGAATTCCTCCTCACGAAGCTTTATCTTATCAACTCTCTTGTAGGAAACGTTCTTTGCGTTGATTTCCTTGATAGCCGCTTCAAAGTGCGCCTGTGCGTCTGTGATACCTCGAAGCTCAAGAGCGTCCTTATCGGGGAATATCTCGGCAACTATAATGTCAGGGTTTGAGCCGTCGGAGGCGTCCTTAGACTCTCCTGCGTAAACTACTACCTCTCCTACTCCGTACACGCCCTGAATATCGGTTTCGATTTCCTCGGGATATACGTTCTTTCCGTTAGAGAGAATAATGAGGTTCTTAAGTCTTCCCGTAATGTATATCCACTGGTCCTCGCCCTCAAGCTCTACCTTTCCGTAGTCACCTGTGTGGAAGTATCCATCCTCGTCGAATACTGCGCGGGTAGCCTCCTCGTCATTGTAGTAACCAATCATTACGTTAGGACCCTTGTAGCAAATCTCACCCTCTCCATTCTCGTCAGGATTGTTGATTTTTACGTGGCCTCCGATAATGGGAAGTCCTACAGAGCCCTGCTTTCTGTATTCGTTACGGTTGCAGGAAATAAGGGGAGCGCACTCGGTTATTCCGTATCCGTTAAGGATAGTTACACCGATAGACTCGAAGAAATCTATTATGTTCTGATTAAGAGCCGCGCCGCCGCAGATTATCATCTGAAGCTCGCCGCCGAAGTTAGAAAGAACACTCTTGCCAAAGAACTTATTACGAAGGTCTATTCCAAGCTTACGGAGGAAATTAGAAAGTCCGATAAGGAATTTGAGACCGCCGAGCTTACCCTGTCTCTCAGCAGTAGCCATAATTCTCTTGTAGAAGGTCTCTACGAAGAGAGGAACAAGCACAAGGTGAGTAGGCTTAAAGCTCTTAAGCTCTTCCATTATATACTTAAGTCCCGAGGAAATGTATATCTCACAGCCCTGCGCAAAGTGACCTACGAAGTTTACGGTCGAGCCAAAGGTGTGGTGAGGAGGAAGAACGCACATCGTTCTCTCTGTGATATTGAAGTTGTACATTCCCTGCTCCATATCCGAGCAGATGTTTCTGGTGGTGAGCATAACGCCCTTGCCCTTACCGGTAGTTCCTGAGGTAAATACTATGGTAGCAAGCGCATCTATGTCAATCTCTCTGTCATAGTAGGAGTTGTCGCCTGCCTCGTACTTTTCCATTCCCTTAGCGTATACTTCGCTGACGGACAGTGCAAAATCAGCTGCGCTCTCACCCCACTCAATAAAACTCTTAAGAGAGGGAACGGATTTCTTCGCATCGGTTATCTTGGGCTCGGTAACGGTAGAAAAGACGATTGCAGAGCACTCTGCGGTGTTCATTATAGAAGCCATATCCTCTACGGGAAGCTCCTTGTCAATCGGAACAACTATAGCTCCTACACTCATAAGAGCGAAGTAGGAGAATGCCCACTCGGGCGCTGCCTCACCGATAAGCGCAACCTTCTCACCCGAAAGTCCCATAGAGAGAAATTCGGTTGCTATGTTGCGTACGAATACTCTGGACTGCTCGTAGGTGTAAGTCGAGGTCTCCTTATCTCTGGGGTTTTTCTTAAAGCGAAATGCAACCTTGTCGGGAAATCTGTTTGCCACGTTCTCGGTCATTTCACGCAAATCCTTAAAATGAGTGGTCTCATACAAAGGATAGTTTGATTTTCTGTTTTTGAAAGCCATAGGTAATACCTTGCCTAACTGATAAATTTGAAAAGTTGTCTCACTCATAAAGTAAAGCACGTCAATTCCTTTGTATATTCTACCACTTTAGAAGATAAATGTCAATAGGGCAGTTTGTGTTACGCTAATTTGATATTTTTCGATAAGAAATAAAAATGGATTGACTTTACTTGCGGGTGATGATATAATGGTATAGACTTTTAAAAAAGGGGGTGTGAGCTTTGCTGCCACAGGAATTTTTAGACAGAATGAAAACCTTGCTTGGCGAAAGCTTTGACGACTTTCTCACCTCTCTTGAGGACGGAAAAGCGGTCAGAGGACTGAGAATAAACACCCTGAAATGCGAGAGGGAACAATTTCTCTCAAAGAATATCTTGCCCCTCTCTAAAGTACCCTATACCGAGCTCGGATTTATACTTGATTCCGACGAAAGCGTCGGTATAAATCCCGAGCATCATTCGGGAAGAATATATATGCAAGACCCCGGAGCGATGGCTCCTCTCTCAGCCATAGAAATCCGAAAGGGCGCAAGAGTCGTTGACCTGTGCGCCGCGCCCGGTGGAAAGAGCGGTCAGGCAGCGGAAATGATAGGAGACGGAGGATTTATCCTCTCCAATGAATTCGTACCGAAAAGGGCAAAGATACTCGTAGGAAACCTCGAGAGGCTGGGTGTCAGAAACGCCATAGTCACCTCAATGGATACGGGACGGCTCGCAGACCTCTTCTCTGAATACTTTGACTACGCAATAGTAGATGCTCCCTGCTCAGGCGAGGGAATGTTCAGAAAGAATGACGGAGCAGCCATAGAGGAATGGAGCGAGGGCGGAGTCAAGGCATCTGCCGAGAGACAGAGGGAAATTCTTGATAACGCCGCGCGCCTTGTCCGAGAGAACGGATATATAATCTATTCAACCTGCACCTACTCGACCGAGGAAAACGAGGATACGATAGATAGCTTTCTATCCCGTCACCCCGAATTTTCGCCCGTCTCCCCAAGTGAGAAAATACTGAACTTTACCGCTGGTCCGATAACTACGGATGAAAACTATGAAAGAGTAAAGTATTGCCGCAGATTTTATCCTCACATATCGGAGGGCGAAGGTCAATTTCTTGCAATTCTTCATAAAAATCAATCTGTTTTGTCAACTAAAGTTTGCAAAGATAGTTCAAAAACGCTCTCAAAGACAGAAAAAGATATTGTAAATGAGTTTTTGAAATCAACGCTTAAAGTTATTCCCTGCGGCAGAACTGTAAAGCACGGTGAAAACATTGTGCTCCTCCCCGACAGTATACCTCTAGTTCCCGAGAATTCGGTATTCATGGCAGGCGTGCTTATAGGTGAGATACAGAAGGGCAGGCTTATTCCCTCCCACCAGTTCTTCTCTGCTTACGGAGAATTCTTCAAAACACAGATAGAACTCTCCGAAGACGAAAAGGCGCTCGTCTCTTACCTTGCAGGTGAGGAAATTCCCGCGCCCGACAAATCAGAGTCCGGCTGGTGCGTGCTTACCTACAAGAATTCCTCGCTCGGCGGAGGGAAGATAGCTGGCGGAAGAATAAAAAATCACTATCCCAAGGGACTAAGAAACAGATAATTAAAAATTAAAAAACTATAAAGGAGCTTTATCATGTCAAAAATTCTTGCAAAGGTCGGCGAGCTTACCGTAACCGAGGCTGAGGTAAATGAATTTATCGCTACTCTCGGTCAGCGCGGAGCCGCTTACAACAATCCGGAAGGAAGAAAGGCTGTTCTCAGCCAGCTTATAAACAACAAGCTTTTCCTCCAGGACGCTCGCAGAAATCTCTACGAGGGTGAGGCTGCATTCAGAGAGCAGCTCGCAAAGCTTAAGGAAGGAATGCTTATCAACTACGCAGGCGAGAAGGCTATCGCATCCGCAAGAGTAGACGAGACTGAGACTCGCGCTTACTACGACGAGAACAAGGCTCAGTTTACTACCGAGGAAACCGTAAACGCTTCTCACATTCTTGTAAAGACCGAAGAAGAAGCTAAGGAAATCCTCGCTAAAATCAACGCAGGCGAAATCACCTTTGAAAACGCGGCTAAGGAATATTCCTCCTGTCCCTCCAAGGACAACGGCGGTAATCTCGGCGATTTCGGAAGAGGTCAGAGGGTTCCCGAATTTGACAGCGCAGTATTCTCTATGGCTGAGGGGGAGGTATCCTCCGCTCCCGTAAAGACTCAGTTCGGTTACCACTTAATCAAGCTCGTAAAGAAGAACGAGGCAAAGCCTATGGAATATTCCGAGGTAAGAGAAGACATCAAAAATATGCTTCTTAACGAGAAGAGACGCAAGGCGTACGAATCTAAAATCAATCAGCTCAAGATTATGTACCCCGTTGACATATTCTGATGGAAGAGCATGAGCTTATCCGAAAAAGACTTTCTGAGCTTATGAGAAAATCACTCGATGCGCCCTATTTTATCTTTACGGATTTTTTAGGACTCTCCGAGCAAGCCGCCTTTCACGAGGTCAGACGCGATTTTCCTTATGCAAGGTATACCCTCTTCGGCGGCACTGACGGTGCAGAGAGGATTATGGTGAGGTTTGGCGATACCGAGGAAATCGGCTACGAACAGCCATTCCCTATTCTCACAATGAAAATAGAGCCTCTGTCTCAGAAATTTGCAGAAAAGCTCACGCACAGAGATTTTCTCGGCTCGATACTCGGTCTCGGCATTGAAAGATGCAAAATCGGTGATATTCTCATAAGAGAAAACGTGGGTTATACCTTCGTCAGCGAGGACATAGCCGAGTATATTAAGGACTCTCTTACAAAGGTAAGAAGAACAGACGTTAAGGTATCTCTCAGTGAGACTCTGCCCGAAGGTGAGCTATACAAAACCGAGAGAAGAAAGCTGCAAGCGGTGGGCGAGAGAGTAGATGCGGTTATCGCAAAGCTCTTCTCCATCTCCCGCGACGACTCTCTCTACCTCTTTAAAAAAGGACTCGTCTTTGCCGACGGAAGAGAAGTCACCTCCGCCTCGTATATACCGAAGAAAAACGAGGTAATAAGCGTGCGCGGATACGGTAGATTTATCTATCTCGGATACGAAACCCTGACAAAAAAGGGAAAGCTCAACATAGAAGTTGAATTATACGTTTAAAAAAGCCCTTGTCCCAAAACGGACAAGGGCTTTTTTCACTTAAAGAATATTATCACTGCGCATATAAAAATGAAAATCGCAGTTCCAAGACTGAAATACGCTATCTTGCGGTCAGTTTTCCGGTACATATACGCCTGGCAAAGCTCAACCACACCGAGAAGGGGAACGAAAATATTAACTGCCCCATCCCAGACCTCAAAAATCTGCAATATTGCAAGGACTAAAACCGATACGCTCGCAGCTATGGAAATCACACTGACAATCTTATCTAAGAGAGAGGCGTTTTTCCATTTCAATTTCATACTGACTCTCATATTCAAATCTCCGTTCTTGTTTTATTTAACGACGATATTGTTGAAAATATATCCGAATATCGGTGCGTATTCGTCTATATCCGCAGAGTCACAGGAAAGTGTGAAAAGGAACAGGTGCTCACTGCCACGCACAATAAGATGTGAATAATATTCACCCGCATCCTCAATGTTATAATCAAATGTAACAGAGCCGTCCTCAGGATGATATTCGTACTCTGAATCAACGCGCCAGTGGGTTATTAAAGTCTGCGCAAATTCCTGAGGTGTTATATTTGAAGGCAAAAACTGGTCCTCTAACAGCTCCGTCTCGTCATAGGCGTTAAAGAAAAAGTATCCGCCCTCACCGTCGGCATATTCAATCTCTCCGTAGTTGTAATTAGTTACTTTGAAATTTACGGGCAATTTATACTGCAGGTCCTCTTCCGTATAGGTCTTGTATTTTACTCCGTCGTATCTGCCACTAAAGAAGCTCAGAGTAATACTCAAGACTATAACCAACACGATTGCGACGATAATTGAAATTGTGATAAAGAGACCTTTATTGCTTTTCTTAGTTTTTTTGTAACCTTTAGTTTTCTTTTTCGCCATAATATATGCTCGCTTTCAATTTTGAACTCACTTAGTTGTTATGTCGGGCGCATCGTTAAAATAGGCTGCGTCAGCATACTCCAGAATTCTGTCAAGCTGTCTTTGTCCGTCTTTTCCTCTGACCGAATAGGATACGATAAAGTATGCCTGATAGGAACGGTAAAAGGTGAAGGTGTGAAAAAAGGTCTCTCCCTCATACTCCTCGGTATAGGTATAATAAGGAATACCCTCGTAGGTCAGAAGAGTGTCGCTGCCCTCAGTCCTA
Source organism: Eubacteriales bacterium (assembly GCA_045646755.1). Lineage (GTDB taxonomy): Bacteria > Bacillota > Clostridia > Oscillospirales > CAG-272 > UBA1740. The sequence goes on from JAZRLJ010000029.1 coordinate 28,271, forward strand.
TGCATATAATTTGCCGCAAATCCCTTTGCCGTATCGGTCTCGGGAAATCCCATAGTGGGAGCTATAACAAAAGATATTCTGGTTATGCTGACAGCAATCTCGCCGTCAGTAAGAAGAATGTCGTATTCCTCGCTCGTCTTCTCCTCAAAGCTACTGTCAAGTACAAGGGTGAGCTCGCAATGAGTAAATTCCTTCTCTCGCGAACAGGAAGCGAGTGAGCAAAGTAAAAAAGCAAAAATCAAAAAGAGAAAAAATATTCTTCTTTTCAAAAATTTTCCCTCCGTTATTTAAGAAGATTAAGTATTTCAGAAGGTCTGTCAACTATAACGTCAGCGCCCGAGCTCAGAAGCTCGTCTCTTTTTCGAAATCCCCAGCTGACTCCGACGGTAATAGCCGCGCCCGAATTCTTGCCAGTCTGCATATCGACGTTTGTATCTCCGATATACATAACCTCGTCTGCGGTAGCGCCAAGCTCTCTGTAAATTTCAAATACTCCGTCGGGCGCAGGCTTAAGAGGTATTCCCTCCCGTCCTCCGTGAACAACCGTAAAGGCATCACCGAAAAATGACGGAATAATATTTCTTGTCGTGTCGTCGGGCTTGTTTGAAAGCACAGCGAGCTTTATTCCTCTGTCAAGAAGAGAGGAAAGAAGCTCGGGTATACCCTCATAAGGCTTTGTAAGATAGAGAGTATCGCGGTTATATTCTTCATTATATTCCTTGTAAATCTTAGAAATAAGCTCCCCGTCACTCAGTCCTCTTGACGCCACGGTTCTGTCGATAAGAGTTCTCGCTCCGTTACCGACAAAATACTTACACTCCTCCTCACTTATCTCTCGCACACCATATCTTCTGAGTACGAGATTTACGTAGTAGGTTATCGTGGTAATTGTATCAAGAAGAGTTCCGTCAAGGTCAAAAACAGCGTACTTTATCATTATCTTTTCCTTTATATTTTCTTAAGCTTGGCAAAGGTTGCCATAAGCTTCTTATTCTGTCCCGAGTCAAAAGCGACCTCGTAAAGAACGTCGCCTCCCATATCTCTTGCAGAGAGGATTTTTCCCTCTCCGAACATAGCGTGAGAGACTCTCGTGCCGGGAGAGAATTTTTCTATTCCGTATCCCGCAGCGCCCGAGGGCTTCTTCTGCGGAAAAATATCGACAGGTCTGTTAAACTCTCTGAAATTAGAATTTCCATAGTCTTTTTGACTATTTTTGTTTGCATATTCGCGTAGTTTGGACTCAAGACGTCTGCCGCTGTCACAGAAGGTAAGTGACTCGGGAAGCTCCTCTCTTATAAACACGGAAAGAGGATTAAAGCAGGTTTTTCCGTACATCGTTCTATTCTTCGCGTGGGTGATATAGAGCTTATCCTTTGCTCTCGTTATCGCGACGTACATAAGACGTCTCTCCTCACTCATTTCCTCTTGTTCTCCCATATTCTGCTGAGAGGGGAATATTCCGTCCTCAGCTCCTGCGAGAAATACCGTAGGAAATTCAAGTCCCTTTGCTGCGTGTATTGTCATAAGAACGACCGCATCTGCATTCTCGTCGTATTTATCAAGGTCGCTCACAAGCGAAATTTCCTCAAGGAATCCGATAAGAGTCGCCTCCTCGTCGGCATCCGTACATCTCTTCTCATATTCTACTGCAGCAGATATAAATTCCTCGACGTTCTGAACCTTGGTCTCACCCTCAAATCCCTCGGACTCAAGCATCGCCTTGTATCCCGTATCAACGAACACCGACTCGATAAGCATCGAAGGAGAAAGGCTTGACCTTCTGAATTTTTCTATCATTTCCGTAAAGGAAATAAGCTTGTCCGCGGCCTTGCCGAGAAGAGTATACTGAGATGCATCACGCATTATGCTGTACATCGTCTGTCCCGTAGCCTCGGAAATCTGCTCTACGGCATCGACCGTAGCGTTGCCTATTTTTCTCTTAGGCTCATTTATAATTCTCTTAAGCCTTAAGCTGTCGCTATCCGAATTGATAACCGAGAGGTATGCCACAATATCCTTTATTTCCTTGCGGTCGTAGAATCGCATACCGCCGAGAATTTTATAAGGAATTGCGCTCTTTGCAAAGGCGGTCTCAAGGTATCTTGCAAGCTCATTTACTCTGTAAAGAATGGCAAAGTCGGAATACTTCTTTCCCTTTTCCTTTACCTCTTTCATAATCTCTGCGATTATGTATTTTCCCTCTTCGTTATGGTCGTAGGATTGGTGTAATATTATCTTCTCTCCGGCGCCCTTATCACACCACAAACTCTTCTGGTGGCGGTCTCCGTTATTCTTTATAATCGCATTTGCCGCGGAAAGAATATTCTCGGTGGAGCGGTAATTCTGCTCAAGCTTTATCACCGTAGCGTCTGGATAGTTTTTATCGAAATTAAGTATGTTTTCAATCGTAGCTCCGCGGAAGCGGTAAATACTCTGGTCATCGTCACCGACTACCATTATATTTCTTCTCTTGTCTGCAAGAAGCTTTGTAAGAACAAACTGCGCGTAGTTAGTATCCTGATACTCGTCAACCAGGATATATCTGAATTTATTCTGATAGTATTCTCTTGCGTCCGCGTGATTTTCAAGAAGCTCGACAGTCTGCATTATAATATCGTCAAAGTCAAGCGCATTATATTCCTTGAGCTTCTTCTGATAGAGCTTATATATTCTCTTGATGTCTCTTTCTCTCGGGTCGCCCTCGAGCTCAAAATTATCCTCGGAAATAAGATTATCCTTAGCTCTGCTTATTTCATTTGCAACCGCTCTGGGATTAAGGCGCTTCTCGTCAATAGAAAGCTCCTTCATGCAAATAGAAACGAGTCTCTTCTTATCGTCGGTATCGTATATTGAAAATCCGCTTGCGTATCCTATTCTATCCGCGTATTTTCTGAGTATGCGCAAACATATCGAATGGAATGTGCCCGCCCATATAGACTCGGAAACCTCTCGGTCGTTAAAAGCAACGGAAAGACGCTCTCTTATCTCGCCTGCCGCTTTATTTGTAAAGGTAATGGCGAGAATTGCCCAGGGAGGACAAGGCGAGCTCGCAAGCTCGGGCAAAATCTCCAGAATATCCGAGGTCGGCATATCGGAAGCTCCCTCAAGAGCCGCAACAAGCCCCGGAGTGATATCCGAAGGCACATTATCCGAAAAATATGCGTTGCCGTACTTTATAAGATATACTATTCTGTTTACGAGAACAGTGGTCTTTCCGCTACCCGCACCCGCAAGCACGAGAAGAGGTCCGTCAGCGGTAAAAGCCGCTCTTCTCTGCTCGGGATTAAGCTTTTCGGCAAAGACCTTGTCAAAGAGGACTTTTTTAGCCGAAATATATCTTTGATTTAGCTCATTCATATGATTT
>JAZRLJ010000030.1:0-4333 GCA_045646755.1 Eubacteriales bacterium
ATATAAGGTATGTTGTGGGGGTATCCTTCTATAAGGTAGTGCTTATAGACCTTTATTCCGAGATTTTCAAGCTTGGTTTTGAACGCGTCGGCAATAGGATTCTGTCTGTATCTCGTCATAACGACAGAGCCTACGTACAGTCCGTAGCCGCGGAATGCGTCAATAAGCCTGAGGACGTCTACGTCGTAGGTAATTCCAAGGTCGCCTCTGACCTTGTTCTTCTCTATGTCCTCGGTATTTATTGAAATGATTATCTCCGCTACGTCGGCAAGCTCGATAAGCATCTTTATCTTACTGTCAGGAGCAAAGCCGGGAAGCACTCTAGATGCATGAAAATCGTCAAAAAGCTTGCCGCCGAATTCGAGGTAAAGCTTCTCGCCAAACATGGATATTCTTTCTTTAATTTTCTGCGATTGCAGTTTGAGATATTTCTCGTTGTCAAAGCCTTCGGTAAACATAATTTCCCCCAAAAAAGCAAATGTATAACATTATTATAACACACGCATATTCCTTTTTCAAGTATAAGTGAGTATTTTAAAACGGATTTTTGCAGAATTTCATCACCGCTTTTTCAGCACTTTCAATAAAAAGCCTTTATTTTGCTGAAAGCTATTGTATTTACAGGCAAAAAGTGGTAAACTGTTGGTGATAATTATCGCAAACCGTTTTCCCGAAAGGAACATATATGTATTACGACAACCAAAACCCATTCGGCAGAGATTCCTACCGCTCTCTTATGATAAAGGATGCAAGACGGGATTTCTCTCGCTTTCACTTCGGAATTCTCCTATACGTCGTATCTGCATACGCAATATCTCTGATAGTCGACGTTTTAATTCTGATTTTTGCAGGCGATTCCTACGAATCCATTATGAACAACATATATTTTCAGTGGATCATGGGCGTACTCCCCATGTATGCCATCGGACTTCCGCTACTCTTTATGACGGTACGCAAAATGCCGAAAACAACGCTAGAGAAATCGAAGCTCTCTGTAATTGAGTTTATCATAATTTTTCTCATAGCTCAGGCGCTTATGTCGGTCGGAAACGCCATCGGTACTTCGCTTAACGGCTTTTTCGGTGCTATAAAGGGAGATGAAATCACTAATTCCACCTCCGAGCTTATAGAAAATTCACCGATTTGGCTCACCGTTATTATCGCGGTGATTATCGGCCCGATTATCGAGGAATTTATATTCAGAAAGCTTATGATAGACCGCCTTTCAAGATACGGAGCGGTCATTACTATCATCGTATCGGGTGTTTCATTCGGTCTTTTCCACGGAAATTTCTATCAGTTTTTCTACGCTGCACTTCTCGGAATGCTTCTCGCATTCGTTACAATAAAGACGGGAAATTGGCTTTATTCCGTTCTTCTGCACGTGATTATCAATTTCTTCGGCTCTGTCGTAGCTCTTCCATTCTTAAAAATGGCTGAGGAATTTTCGAAAGGGCTCGAGGCTCTTGAATCCGGCGCAGAGATAGATGCAAGAGTTTTTCTTAATTCCGCTATGGGTATAATCAGTTATTCCGCAATTCAGTACGCTATGATTATCGCAGGCGCAGTTCTGCTCTCTATTGCAATTAAAAACAAGTGGTACGGATTAAAAAGCTCAGCTAAGGTGAATATTCCCAAAGAGGACGTGGCTTCGGCGGTCATTTTAAACGTCGGAACTATGCTCTATCTCGGCGTTTCGATTATTCTCTTCGCTCTCAGCATTTTACTCGGGTAGGTGACGGTATGGGAAAGAAAATATATCCTACGCTCACAACACCCTTTGCTGAAAAGATGGACAAGGATATTCCGTGGAATGTTTATCCCCGTCCACAGTTCAGAAGAGATTCTTTTATATGTCTCAACGGTTTATGGGATTTTGAAATAACGAAATCCCATAAAATACCCGATAAATTTACCGAGAAAATACTCGTTCCCTTTCCCGTAGAAAGCAAGCTTTCGGGTATAGAAAGACGCGTCGGCAAAAATGACAGACTTTTCTACAGACGCACTTTCACACTTCCCGACGGATTTATCTCTGACCGACTGCTTCTGCGCTTCGGCGCTATCGACCGCTTTGCCAAGATTTACGTAAACGGATGCGCTATGGGTGTGCACGACTGCGGATACACCCCGTTTTTCGTTGACATAACGGATGCCGTCAGGGACGGAGAGAATGAAATTACAGTAGAGGTGCGCGACGACCTCTCATTACTCTACCCATACGGTAAACAGAAAAAAAACAGAGGCGGCATGTGGTATACCCCCGTCAGCGGAATATGGCAAACTGTATGGCTCGAAAGTGTACCCGAAGGATACGTTGAAAATATCAGAATTAAGCCATCGCTTGAAAGCGTTGATATTCAGATTTTCACCAAGTCAAAGGTCAAGAAAATCACTCTCCTTGAGAGCGGTGAGGTCTTTGAATTCAGAGAAAATTTCATTACAATATCGCCAAAGAAGGTACTAAACTGGACTCCTGAAAACCCGTATCTCTACAGATTCAAACTCGAAACCGAGAGCGACACCGTTGAGAGCTATTTTGCTCTGCGAACGGTGACTAAGGAAAGAATAAACGGTATTCCGCGCCTTTGCCTAAACGGAAAGCCGTACCTCTTTAACGGTCTTCTCGACCAGGGATATTTCCCCGACGGACTCTTTCTGCCCGCAACCCCCGAGGGATACGAAAACGACATCAAATTTGCAAAATCGCTTGGCTACAATACTCTGCGTAAGCACATAAAGACCGAGCCCGCCGTTTTCTACTACCTCTGCGATACTCTGGGCATTGCCGTATTTCAGGATATGGTCAATAACGGAAGATATTCATTCCTGTGCGATACCGCTCTTCCCACTATCGGTTTTAAGAGAAGAAGAGACAAAAACAAACACAAAAACCCCGAGAGCCGAGAGGCGTTTATCGACTGTATGACCGCTACTGCAAATATGCTCTACAACTATCCAAGCGTCGTTTATTACACAATATTCAATGAAGGCTGGGGACAGTTTAACTCGGACGAAATGTACGAAAAGCTGAAGACTCAGGACCCGTCAAGAATAATTGATTCCACGTCGGGTTGGTTCTGGCAGAGCAAGAGCGACGTAGCATCACATCACATTTATTTCAAAAAGCCAACGCTTCTTCAAGACCCGACAAAGCCGCTCGTGCTCAGTGAATTCGGAGGCTTTTCTTACAGAGTTGAGGGGCATCTTTTCGGCGCTAAAAACTACGGTTATTCGAAGTACAAAACAGAGCGTGAATTTGAAAAATCCATCTTCTCTTTGTACGAAAGCGATATCAAGTCACTAGTTAAAAACGGTATTTCTGCCTTGATTTATACCCAAATTTCCGATATAGAAGACGAAACAAACGGTCTTATTACTTATGACAGAAGACACGTAAAAGTTGACGCGCCCAGAATGAAAAAAATCTTAAACGAACTATTTGAATTATCACTTAATACGGAGGTAAAAAATGAAAATTCTGATATGCTCTGACATTCACGGAGATATGGACTGTCTCGCAAGTCTCCTTGAAAGATACAAGGCGGAAAAAGCCGAAAAGCTCGTGATACTCGGCGACATACTTTATCACGGTCCGAGAAACGATATTCCTGCGGGGTACGCGCCCAAAAAGGTTATCGCAGCTCTCTCTGAAATGAAGGACGAGATAATAGCAGTGAGAGGAAACTGCGACACGGAGGTTGACCAGATGGTGCTGCCTTTCCCTATCCTTTCCGACTACTCTTATGTCCTTGCGGACGGACTTACGATGCTTATGACTCACGGCCATAAGTTCTCTCCCGAAAATCCTCCGCCTATGGCAAAGGACACTATAATGCTCGGAGGTCACACTCACGTCACAAAAATCGTTTCACTTGATAACGGCTGCTACTACGTTAACCCCGGCTCAATATCCATACCTAAGGAAAACAATCCAAAAACCTATGCCATATACGAAAACCGCCGCATCACCGTAAAGACGCTCGACGGAGAGATTTTTAACGAAAAAGCATTTTAACCGTAAACACCCCGCCTGACTCTGCATACTATTTATGTAGAGAAAGACGAGGTGTTTTTTTATGAACATAGGCTATTACAACGGAAATTTTTTACCTTTATCCGATATAAAAGTCCCTCTCACCGACAGAGCAATTTTCTTCGGCGAGGGCGTATACGAGGCGCTCATTGCAAGAAACGGACGGCTTCATCTTCCCGAAAGACACGTAAAGCGCCTTTTTTCAAACCTTTCCCTGCTTGGAATTCCATTTGACAAAACCGAAGAGGAGCTTACCTCTCTTATGAATGAGGCGCTCATACTGTCGGGAAGTCGGAG
>JAZRLJ010000031.1:0-3483 GCA_045646755.1 Eubacteriales bacterium
TTGGCATTTCTCAAAGCTATATTTCACGCATAGAGAAGAAAGTGATGCAGGATTTGAGAAGAAAGATTGAAGAAAAAATATAAAATATAAAGTTTTTTTCAAAAAGGTATTGCAAAAGGCAAAAATATATGTTATAATGAATGGCAATTGAAAAGAATTACTATGTAATGAGGTGTTAAAATGAAGGCAGGAATACATCCCGAATACAAAGAAGCTACCATTAGATGCGCTTGCGGAGAAACCGTACAGACTCATTCTGTAAAGGGTGATATGAACGTAGAAATTTGCTCTAAGTGCCATCCTTTCTATACCGGTAAGCAGAAGTTTGTAGATGCCGGCGGACGTGTTGATAAGTTCAAGAAGCGTCTTGCTAAGGTTGGTAAGTAATACTACAAACCAAAAGAGCGTAGGATAGTTCCTCGGAATATCCTCGCTCTTTTTCTCTTTAAATCAAGTCGAAAGGAGCAGTTAAATGTCGTCTCTTAATAATGAGAATGCCATACTTGTTACTATAGCAGAAAAGGGTTCGGATCTTCCGGAATGTGAGCGCAGTCTTGATGAGCTTGAACGTCTGCTTCATACCGCAGGAGGAAATGCGGTTGCAAGAGTGATACAAATCAAGGACAGCTTTGATCCGCGAACCTGTATAGGCAGCGGAAAGGTAAAAGAAATTTCCGAAATTTGTAAAAGAGAAGAAATAGGACTTGTTATATTCGATTTTGAGCTAACTCCTATGCAGATTAGAAATCTTGAGAATTATGTCGGAGACGTTACCGTTATCGACAGAAGTATGCTTATTCTTGATATTTTTGCACTTCATGCAACGAGTGGTGACGGAAAACTTCAGGTTGAGCTTGCACAGCTCCGATACAGTGCGCCAAGACTTACAGGCAAGGGTATTGAACTATCGCGTCAAGGTGGCGGAATTGGTTCTCGTGGTCCTGGAGAAACTAAGCTTGAAACGGATAGACGTCATCTTAGAGAAAAAATAAATACACTGGAAAACAGACTCAAGGAGCTTGAAAGCAACCGTTTGATAATGAGAGCTCAGAGAGACAGAAGCGGGCTTGCAAAGGTAGGCATAGTAGGTTATACGAACGCGGGAAAATCTACTCTTCTAAATCGTTTAACGGGTGCTAACGTTCTTTCTGCGGACAAGCTTTTTGCTACGCTGGATCCGACAACAAGAAAAGCGGATCTGCCGTCGGGTGAGAGTGTTCTGTTTACCGATACCGTAGGTTTTGTAAGAAAGCTTCCTCATCATTTGGTGAAGGCTTTTAAATCAACTCTTGATGAGGTTAAGTATTCCGATCTTTTGCTTATTGTTTCCGATTCTACTGATCCGGAAGCTCCTGAGCATATCAAGGTTACCGAAGACGTTATATCAGAGCTCGGCGCATCTGAAAAGCCTAGACTCTACGTTTATAATAAGTGTGATAAGCTTGAGGATTCTTTTTCGTCCGAAATAAACGAAGATTCCGTTCTTGTAAGTGCAAAAAGCGGTTTTGGAATAGATGCTCTTTTTAGTCTTATAGAAAAAAAGCTTTCCGAGACCAAAAAAGAATGCAAGATTCTTATTCCCTACGATAAACAGGGACTTGTGAATGCAATATACGATGAATACAGTGTTAAGAACACGGAATATACAGAGGAAGGCACTGTTGTAACTGCGATTCTTGACGAAAAAGGCCGGTCGAGATATTCAAAATACATTTCGGAGGAGCAATGATGGAGTCGTATACCACGATACTTAAAGAAGCGGAATTTGAGTATGAGGACAGAAAGTCGGTATTTATATCAACCGCCGCGCCTGTAAAAACCGAGGAAGAGGCTCTCAATTTTATCAGTTACGTTAAGAAGAAATATCCAGATGCTAGACACCACGTATACGCGTACGTATTGCGAGATAATTCTATAATGAGATTTTCTGATGACAGAGAGCCGCAGGGGACAGCAGGAATGCCTACTCTTGATGCTATACGCAAAAGGGGATGTACCGATATGGCCGTTGTAACCATAAGATATTTTGGTGGTACATTGCTTGGCACAGGAGGATTGGTGCGTGCGTATTCTTCAGCTGCTGTAGGTGCTATTGAAAAGGCGCAGGTTATAACGTACGCTCTTTATACTACACTAAGCATAGGTGTAACTTATTCAGATTATCAGAAAATTACTTCGCTGCTTTCAACTGAAGAATTTCGCGTGAGCGATACCAAGTATCAAGACAATATAGTTGTAATTGGCAGTATACAGTCTTCAAAGTCGGAAGATTTTTTTAAAAAAATTGTAGAAATTACTTCCGGAAGGGTAGAAATTAAAAAAATTGACGAAAAATTTGAATATTAAGATATATTAAAAGTAAAATTCAAATTTTGAGCGTATATTATATTTGAAAAAATTGAAGGGGGGATTTTCTTATGATAAGTCGAGACTCTATTGACGAGATACTTTTGCGTAATGATATTGAATCGCTGATAAGCAGCTATATCCCTCTAAAAAGAGCCGGTTCTAATTTAAAAGGTCTCTGTCCATTTCATAATGAAAAGACACCTTCCTTTATGGTATATCCGGCTGATAACAGTTTTTTCTGCTTTGGATGCGGTGTTGGCGGAAATGCGATAACCTTTATTCGTCAGATGGAGCGACTTGACTATCCCGATGCGGTTGAATTTCTGGCTAGAAGAGCGGGAATAACTATTGTGCGCGATGATAATAGGGAACAATATCGTCAGAAGACGTCGATATCAAAAGAGCGACTCAGACAAATGAACGTTGATGTGGCAAAGTTTTTCCATGCAATGTTGTTTGCTAATAACAGTGATTCCAAGAATGCACTTGCTTATTTTACCGAAAAGCGTAAGCTTTCTATCTCCACAATTAAGCATTTTGGTCTCGGATATGCGCCTAATAGCTTTGATGCCACGATGAATTATCTTCTTTCAAAGGGGTATACAAGAGAGGAAATGGCTGAGGGCTTTTTGGCAATGAAGAATGAGAAGGGCAAGTATTACGATGCCTTTCGAAACAGAGTTATGTTTCCGATAATTGATACTGCGGGTAACGTAATAGCTTTTGGCGGTCGCGTGCTTGACGACTCAAAGCCTAAATACAGAAATTCTACAGATACACCTGTTTTTAAGAAATCATATAATCTTTTTGCGCTGAATTTTGCAAGGATGACTTGCTCGGAGGAAATAATTCTTTGCGAAGGATACATGGACGTCATAGCTCTCCATTCGGCCGGTTTTACCAATGCAGTTGCTACTCTCGGCACTGCAATAACGTCAGAGCAAGCAAGACTTATGAAGAGATATACGAAAAAAGTCATAATATGCTATGACGCGGATGAAGCAGGTCAGAAGGCTACTCAGAAGGCTATGCGTCTGCTCGAAGAGGTCGGTCTTAACGTTACGGTGATAAAAATACCAGGTAGTAAAGACCCGGACGAGTATATAAAAACATTTGGCAGTGAAAAGTTTAAAG
>JAZRLJ010000032.1:0-2596 GCA_045646755.1 Eubacteriales bacterium
GGTTTATATTATGAACACCGACTACAACTCAGAGCAGAGAGCAAGAGTAATTTACAACGGAGAAATTATAGGGGATAAAGTTATAGATTCTATTGGACTTGCGATTGTAGAGTTTAAAAAGTAAATAAAAGATAACAAAAACCGAGCTAAGCGCAGAGCAAAGCTCGGTTTCTTTTTTGTAATTATATCTTTTGTTCCCTCGGAGAATGGCCGAAATAGGATACGTATGCTCTGTAGAAGCTCGGGTAATTTGAAAATCCGCATTCGAGATAAATCTCCGTAGGCTTTCCTCCGTGTCTGATTTTTCTGTGGGCGAGGAGAACCTTTTTATTTCTTACGTAATCCATAATACCTATGCCCATTTCCTTTTTGAAAAGAGTTCTGGTATATGGCTCGGAGAAGAAGGTTGCTCCCGATACGTCGCTGACCTTGGTAATGTTCGGCAGGTTCTCTTTAATGTAGTTAAGCATTTTCTGAACTGCTGCGTTTTTAATTTCGGGTACTATTTCTTGTTCGGTATCAAGGTCGCACAGAATAAGAATTACCGCTTCTGCGGTAAGCTTAATAAAAGAGGAAATATTCTTTTTGCTTTCGCTTACCTTCTTTTTAGTAGCGGACAGAATGTCAAGAAGAGGAGAATCGTCACTCAGAGAGAAATGCTCGCCCTTGTCAAAGACTGTTTCTGCGAGTCCTCCGTTAGAGACAGCCTCGGGAAGAAAGCCAAGGCAATATACCGCGGAGTGTTTACCCATTTTTGTGCGTTTAAAATGATGCGAGCCCGGCTTTATGAGCAGAACGTCCCCCTTCTTTGCGACGTATCTTCTGTTTTCTATTACGTATTCGTTATCGCCATCGACCATAAACATAATTTCGTAAAAGGAATGCTCATGCCATTTATCTCGCGTTATTCCCTCGTCCGAGGTGCTTTCAAGATACAGAAAATAAAAATCGTTATTTTTATAGTCTGTTACGATTCGTGTTTTGTTCATATTCCGAGTATAGCATATCGGTAGGTGAATGTAAAGCGTTTTTGTAATAAATTTTATCTTTTTTACGCTTTTGTGTTATTTTATTTCAAAAACGATTATGCTAAAATAAACTTACAAATATTTTAGTGTAGCAGAAAGGATTTTAAAATGAAAAAACCTCTTCATATGCTGACCGGAGTCAATCTCGGTGACTACGGCTTTGATCCCGATACCTTTATCGGACTTGTAAAAAGATTTAAGATCGGTGAGGAAAATGGCGGAATATTCAATATTCTCAGCGTAAGACTCGACCAGAAGAGACCGACGGCTGAGCAGCTCTACGAGTGGGCGGCGTATTTCAGAGATAATAAAATATATTTCAAAATCAGCGGAAATTATAACCGCTGGGAAAAGATTGCCCTTAAGCTTACAAAGGAAGAAACCGAGAAAATTCAAGAGATAGCGGGCGAGTACTTTATGGGTGACGGACTCGGAGAGTTCGGAGGCTTCTACGCTACGAGAGCGAAGGGCTACGATAACAAAAACGCAGAGGATCCCATTCAGGGTATCAAGACCTGCAAGGAAGCTAAGGAAACCTACATACGTCAGGCTCAGAAGATTATCAACCCTATGAGAGCAAACGGTACGAAGAGCGTTGTTTCGGTTCAGGCGGTAACACTTACTCCCTACGACTATGAGGCAGGCATTGATATCGGTGTTATAGAGGTTGCTCCGAGAAATCAGGAGCAGATCGTTTCATTTGCGCGCGGCGCGGCAAGAGCTCATAAGAAGGACGTTATAGGCGCTTGGCTTGCTCACGAGTTCTACGGAGGATATCATCAGTTTGATCCGCTTAAAGAGAAAAGATTTACCTCTGAATACTATAACCTTTATCTCGCAGGCATTGATTTCGTATGTCTTGAATCCGGTTTCAGAGAAATTCACTCTCACGTTGACACGATTATTCCAGAGGGTCAGCCGCTTCCCACCGCATACCTCAAGGAAGCTACCGATTTCGCTAACTTCTGTAATAATGATATCCGTCCCGGAAAGTGTGGCCCTATAACCAAGGTTGCGTTCGTTCAGGGTAATCTTGACGGCTTTGGTTGGGGTAACAGCTCTTCTCTTTGGGGACAGTACCACGATAAGAAGTGGGGGTATTCCTCTCCTGAGTATTCCTACAGAATTCTTGACGAAATCCACACCTCTTGCGGCTGGCACGAGGGAAGAAACTTTGGTGACTACGACTACAGCGGCGCTCCCGGATACGGCACCTACGACGTAATTCCCGCAACCTGCCCTCTTGACGTAATGAAGCAGTACGAGTGGGTTATCTTCTGCGGCTGGAACACTATGACTCCCGAAATCGTAGAAACGCTTAAGGCTTACGTTAAGGGCGGAGGAAACCTGTACATTACCGCAGCTCATATGCGCGACAGTATTGACAGAGCAGAGAAGGGCAAGTTCGTCCCCGGACTTGAGGAGCTTATCGGTAATAAGCTCTCCGAGGAAACCTTCAATTGCAACGACGGATATAAGTTTGTAAAATACAGCACAAGTCGGATCGTAGCCATGTCGTTCTGTGAGCCAAGGAGTTGAGTAGATTTCTTGTCTTCCTAAGACCGCTT
>JAZRLJ010000033.1:0-13148 GCA_045646755.1 Eubacteriales bacterium
GTGCAATTCGTTCCCCGGTGTTCTCTGCGGTCACGTTGTTGATCCTACCGACGCATATCAGTTCACTCAGGTAAACAACGGTAATGCAATTTCTATGCCCTTTGCTAAGGGCTGGGGCTGGGGCTGTGAGCTTAACCTTCAGTACGTATTTGAGAAGCTCTTTGTATCCGAATGGGGACTTGGTTATCCTCGAGAGAGAGCAGTTCCCGAGCAGAGAAACAAGAAGATTCTCGACGAGGTTAAGAAGGTAACTCACACCGATATGCTTTACATTCTTGAGAACCTTGACAGAGAGCTTGTGCTCGGCGCTCTTGGTACTAAGAACTTTAAGTCCCTTTTCTACGCAAACTGCAAGTGCGATAAGATTCGCGATGCGGTTAAGGCGCTTATCGGTGAGTAATATATGGGAGATATAACCGCGAAGCTGATTTTCTACGTGGCAATTCTCTTTATTATGATGGTTCCCGGAATAATACTCAAGAAGTGCCACCTTATTTCAGACGGCTTCGGAAAAGGAATTTCCAATCTCGTTCTTTATATCGCGCAGCCCGTTCTTGTTTTTCAGGCGTACGTACGCCCCTTTGACAAGATAATACTTAAGAATTCTCTTGCCGTTCTTCTTCTCTCTATGATAATGCACGTTATGTTTGCAGTCGTGGCTATCTTGGTCTTTAAGAGAGCGGAGGACAGCGCAAGAAGAATGCTCAGAACTGCGACGGTGTTTTCAAACGCGGCGTTTATGGGTATTCCTCTTATCGAGGCGGTGCTTGGAAGTGAAGCGACGATATACGCGACCGTTTACAACATAACCTTTAATATTTTCCTCTGGTCTCTCGGTGTATATTTCTGCACCGCAAACAGAGATATGGATAGAGACGGTGACGTAGATACGAAAAAGGAAAGCATACTGGGTATGCTCTCCTCTCTTAAGAAGGCGTTTACCCATCCCGTAACTATTGCGGCATTCCTTGGAATTCTGGTTTTCCTGTTGCCCATCGACTCTTATTTTACCGAGCCGTTTATGGTAGAAGATAAGAACATTATCTGGGAAGCGCTCACAATGCTTAAGAATCTTGTCGCGCCTCTTTCCATGGTAGTTATAGGAATCCGTCTTGCAGACATAAACTTCAAGGGCTTCTTTACCGACCTTTATATGTACGTTTTCATCTTCCTGCGCCACTTTGCTCTTCCTTTTGCAACGATTTTGATTCTTGCGTTTGTGAAGGCGATAGGTGTTAACCTTGGTGAAATCGTACCGGTAGTTCTCATAATTATGTCCGCTACACCGGCGGCATCCTCGTCTACGATGTTTGCTGAGAAGTTTGACTGCGATGCGGCATACGCATCAAAGCTCGTTGCCTTTTCAACGATACTTTCGATAGCAACTATGCCACTCGTTCTTATGCTCTCTAATCTGTTCTAATTTGGAGATAGCCTATGAAGCTTTTATATTTACTTGAAAAGATAAGAAACCCATTTTTTGATTTTATCTTCTCACTCATAACCCATATAGGCGAGGAAACCGTGTTTCTTGTACTTGCCATCCTCTTTTTCTGGTGCATAAACAAAAGAGAAGGCTACTATATTCTTATAACCGGACTTATCGGTACGCTTGTCAATCAGTTCTTGAAGCTTATTTGCAAGATTCCCCGTCCTTGGGTGAAGGACCCCTCGTTTACCATAGTCGAAAGCGCAAAGGAGCAGGCAACGGGATATTCGTTTCCGTCGGGACATACGCAGAACGTTGCGGGTACTTTTGGAGCGATAGGCGCGTGGTATTCTAAAAAGTGGGTTCGCATCACTGCAATTTCGGTTATCGTTCTCGTGGCATTTTCGAGAATGTATCTTGGAGTCCACACCCCATGGGACGTGCTTGTCTCTCTCGGTATAGCGGCAGCCCTCGTGCTTGGTCTTTATCCCCTCTTTAAGAATGAGGAGCGCTTTAATAAATTTATGCCTTATATTGTCGGCATATCATTCGCTCTTGCGTTCGCATTTGTTATGTACGTAATCTATGCGCCGGGATATACCTTCTCGGATGCAAATTACAAGAGCGCGGTGAAGAATGCGTATACAATTTTTGGTTGTACTCTCGGACTTCTCGCAGTGTATACATTTGACCGCCTTTATATAAACTTTGATACGAAAGCGCCCTGGTATGCGCAGATAATCAAGCTTGCAGTAGGTCTTGGCGGCGTAATTGGTATAAAGGTAGGTCTCGCTTCTCCTCTTACCGCTCTTTTCGGAAGCGAATATACCGCTCGCGCATTCAGATACTCGCTGATAGTAATCTTTGCTGGAATTCTCTGGCCTCTTACCTTTAAGTACTTTGCTAAAATGAAGATTAAGTGCCTTGACGATTTTGGAGTTAAGGTAAGATGCATATTCAACAAAGAGCTTCGCGCCACTGTAGAAGCAGAAAAGGCTGCGGTACAGATGGCAACAAAGGCAAAGAAAACAGTAAAGAAAAAGAAGAAAAAGAAAAAATAACAGCTTGAAAATCCGTCAGCTTCAGTCCTGACGGATTTTTTATATGTACGCGAATATATAATATAATTTTAAAAATCTATTTACTTTTAGGGAATTATGTGCTATAATACACTAGCGGTAATATGGTTGTAACTATATACTGCAAAAGACTTTCGTTTTGATAGAGCGGGTGAAAAATATGAGATGTCCGTTGTGTAATTTTCAGGATTCAAGGGTTCTTGATTCCCGTCCCGTAGAGGATGGAGCAAGTATTAAGCGCCGCCGCGAGTGCACTAACTGCGGTAAGCGTTTTACTACCTATGAAGTAATAGATACAGTACCGATTTCGGTTGTCAAGAGAAACGGTGAGCGCGAATTCTTCGATAAGCATAAGCTCACGCTTGGAATAATGCGCGCCTGTCAGAAGCGTCCCGTTGATGCCGAGAGCATTGCGCTTTCAATAGAGATGGAGCTTCAGAATAGCCTTGTAACCGAGGTATCGTCCAAGGATATAGGCGAGATGGTTCTTCTCCGCCTGCGCGATCTTGATATGGTTTCGTATATAAGATTTGCGTCGGTTTACAGAGAATTTCAGGATATAGATTCCTTTGCCGCTGAGATTAAGGCACTCAGCAAGAAGGGAAGAAAGACGACGAGGGGAAAGTCAGATGATTAAGAGTATGACCGCCTTCGGAAGAGCTAAGACCGAGGGTGAAAATAAGGATATTACTATTGAAATAAAATCGGTAAATTCCCGTTTCTTTGATTGCTCGGTTAAGATTCCGAGATCTTATTCCTTCCTTGAGGAAAGAATAAAGAGCTACGTTCAGAAAAATGCGGTTTCAAGAGCTAAGGTTGACGTTTACGTAACCATAGATAACAGAAGCACCTCGGGCGGTGTTGTAAAGCTTGATGCTCCTCTTGCGGAGAGCTATGTTTCGGCTCTTCGCGAGCTTTGTGAGAAATTTAATCTCCGCGATGATATATCGGTTATGAGCGTAGCGGCAAACCGCGATATTTTCTCTTATGAGAAGCCCGAGGAGGACCTCGAGTCCGAGTGGGAGGAGATAAGAAAGACGCTTGACCTTGCTATAGACAGCTACCGCGAGATGCGTGAGGCTGAGGGCGCTAAGATTGAGTCGGATATAAGAGGTAAGATTTCACTCGTTGCGTCGTATTCGGATGAGGTTGAGAAAATTTCTCACGAGGATACCGTAGGATACCGCGATAAGCTTGAAGCAAGACTTCGTCAGATACTGAACGATAACGCAGTTGCAATTGACGAGAACAGACTCCTTACCGAGTGCGCTGTATGGGCTGACAAGATAGCTATTGACGAGGAGCTTGTACGTCTGCGCTCTCACTTCGGAGCGTTTGACGATATAATAAAGCTTCCTGACCCGTCGGGAAGAAAGCTTGACTTTCTTATGCAGGAGCTTAACCGCGAGACTAATACGATAGGCTCTAAGGCTAATAACGCCCGTATCGCGAGAATAGTCGTTGATATGAAGGGTGAGCTTGAGAAGATTCGCGAGCAGGTTCAGAATATCGAATAAGTGAGGCTTTTGATATGAAATTTATAAATATAGGCTTTGGAAATATGGTGTCTGCGGGCAGAATAGTGGCTATTGCAGGTCCCGATTCAGCACCTATAAAGAGACTTGTTCAGGATGCTAAGGAGGACGACCGAGTAATCGACGTATCCTGTGGCAGAAGAACCAGAGCGGTAATAATTACCGATTCAGACCACGTAATCTTATCCGCAATTCAGGCGGAAACAATAACAAACAGACTTGCCTCCGATATCGCAGATGATTCCGATGACGAGGCAGAGGAAGAATAACTTCTATAAGGAGAGAAAAAATGATTTATCCTACCATTGACCAGCTTTCAGGAGGCAAATTCAACCGCTACGAGCTCGTAGTCGGAGTTGCAAAGGGCGCGCGTATCGTTACCGACAAATACGTTGAAATGAGAGCAGAGGCTCAGAAGATGATTGAGAATCACGAGACCGACAAGTCTCTCGCAACTCTTATCGATCCCGAGTACAAGGATCAGAAGGCAGTTAAGATTGCAATATCCAGATTCTGCGACGGCAGATTCAAGATGGTTCGTCCTGAGGAAAAATAATAAACCGGGGAGGTGATACGCAGTGAGGTATGGAATATATATACTTGACGCGCCGTATCACATAGACCGAGCGTTTGACTATCTTTCCGAACAAGAAATTCCTCGCGGAGCTTTCGTCAGAGTTCCGTTTGGAAGGGCGGATAAGCTGCGTATGGGAGTAGTATACTCTCAAGGCGGAGATATGTCGGACGAGAAAAATATCAAGCCCGTGCATTCGGTCCTTTTCGACCGACCGCCTTTATCGGAGGAAATGCTCGGGCTATGCTTGTTTTTGAAGGAGCATACGCTATGTACCTTCGGCGAGGCTGTGAAGACTGTTCTTGCACCGGGTGCTCTGGCGGATAACCTTAACGTAAGAATGAAAAAAAGCTGTTCTCTCATGCTTTCGCGAGAGGAAGCGGAGCTTCTTATTTCCGAAAAGGGAAAAATAAGAAGTGAGGGACAGAAAAATATAATAAGATACCTCATCGATATAGAAAGCGCGGATATTTCTCTTGTCCGTGAGCTCGGTGGGGTTAATTCCTCACATATCTCTGCGCTTAGAGATAAGGGGATAATCAAGATAGACGAAGAAGAGGATATAAGAAACCCTTATGCGCATCTGTCGGAAAAAACCGATAAATCGGAGATAATTCTCAGCGAGGCGCAACAGAGAGCTTATGTGACGATAGAGTCGTAATATCTTGAAAAAGTACCTAGGGCGGCGCTGCTTTTCGGTGTTACGGGCAGTGGAAAAACCAAGGTCATAATGAAGGCGATAGATAAGGTTATCGCCGATGGCAGAGGCGTCATAATGATGGTGCCCGAGATAGCTCTTACCCCTCAGACTGTGGGGATTTTCTGCACAAGATACGGCAAGAGAGTTGCAGTTATCCATTCGAGTCTTTCTCAGGGAGAGCGCCTTGATGCATACAGAAGAATACAGAGGGGAGACGTTGACCTCGTTATAGGTACTCGCTCGGCAGGATTTGCGCCCGTAAAAAATCTCGGAATGATAGTAATCGACGAGGAGCACGAGCACACCTATAAATCCGAGAGCAACCCAAAGTACCACGCGCGCGACGTTGCGGCGTTCAGAGCAGGGCAGAATAACGCTCTTATGCTTCTTGCCTCGGCAACGCCCTCACTTGAGAGCTATCGCAAGGCAGAGGAGGGCAAGTACACCCTCGTTAAGCTTACCGAGAGATACGGAGGCGCGAAGCTTCCCGAAGCGGTAATCGTCGATATGAGAGAGGAACTAAGGCTTGGAAACGTAACGCCTATCAGCGACAGACTTCTTAATTCGCTAAGTGAGGTGTGGGAAAACGAAAAGCAGGCGATACTTTTCCTTAACCGCAGAGGATACAACAGTCAGATAAGCTGTAAATCTTGTGGTGACGTTATCACTTGTCCTAGATGCTCGGTTTCGCTTACATATCATACGGGGACTGATGGAGGAAAGCTGCTTTGTCATCTTTGCGGATATACGGATAAAGTGCCGAGAGCATGTCCGAGCTGCTCATCCGAGGGACTTTCATTCCTTGGATTTGGAACGCAGAAGGCAGAGGGAGCTCTTTCGGAGTATGTACCCGATATGAGAGTTATGCGTATGGATGCGGATACCACGTCTGGTAAGCTATCCTACGACAGAATGATAGACGATTTCAGAGAGGGGTACTACGATATACTTCTCGGTACACAGATGGTTGCCAAGGGACACGATTTCCCGAAAGTAACACTGGTCGGCGTCGTTCTTGCGGACAGCTCTCTTTACGTCAGTGATTTTCGCGCATCTGAGCGCACTTTTTCCTTGCTTACTCAAGTTATAGGAAGAGCGGGAAGAGCGGGAGCCGGCGGAAAGGCGATAATACAGACGTATTCGCCGACAAACGAGATAATAAGACTGGCATGCAAGCAGGACTACGAGGAGTTTTATAGAGGAGAGATAGCGATAAGGCGAGAGCTATGCTATCCACCCTTTTGCGATATGGTTCAGCTTACCGTTACGGGCGAGGACGAGAGGGAGACACTTCTTGCGGCAAAAACGCTCTCTGATAGCATCATAGGTAAGCTCAGCGGAGAATTTTCAGACCTTGCCGCTACCGTTTTCGGTCCTTTTGAGGCGCAGGTCTATAAGTTAAATGAAAAATACAGAATGAGAATGGTTGTAAAATGCAGACTTTCAAGAAAGGCGCGCTCTCTTTTTCACGCGCTGCTATGTGAGTTTTCACTTAACCGAAAGGTTACTCTTGCAGTCGATTTAAACCCTCTCTCGATTTAAAATCAGTATGGAATGGAGATAAAAAATGGCAAAGCTTAAAATAGTAAAATTCGGTGATCCCCTGCTTCGCAAGGTTTCAAGACCCGTTGAGGAAATCACCCCCAGAATTTTGACGCTCCTTGACGATATGAAGGAAACTATGAGAGCGGCTGAAGGCTGCGGACTTGCCGCAGTGCAGGTAGGCGTTCTTCGCAGAATAGCGATAATTGAGGTTGAGGAGGGCACGGTTTACGAGCTTATAAACCCTAAAATAATCGCGTTTGCAGGTGAGCAACAGGAGACTGAGGGCTGTCTTTCAAACCCGGGGCACGGCGGTATAACAAAGCGTCCTAAGGCAGTTACCGTAAGAGCTACCGACAGATACGGCAAGGAGTTCGAGCTTCGCGGCACAGACCTTCTCGCAAGAGCAATCTGTCACGAGTGCGACCACCTTGACGGAAAGCTTTATACCGACGTGCAGATAAGAGAGCTTACCGACGACTAATCAAAAAACGAGAGGAAATCCTATGAGAATAATGTTTATGGGAACACCCGAGATAAGTGCGCTTTCGCTTTCCACTCTTCTTGACGGAGGGCATGACGTATGCGCGGTAGTTACGGGTGAGGATAAACCACGCGGCAGAGGAAACGTAATGACTCCTACTCCGACAAAGAAGCTTGCCGAGGAAAAGGGCATACCTGTATACACACCGAAAACTTTGCGCGGTGAAGAATTTGCAGCGCTTCTTTCAGAGATAAATCCTGACCTTATATGCGTTGTGGCATACGGAAAAATTCTTCCCGAGAACGTAATCAAGTTTCCTAAGTACGGCTGTATAAATTTGCACGTTTCTCTTCTTCCGAAATACCGCGGAGCAGCTCCTATGCAGAGAGCGGTTATGGACGGTGAGAGTGAAACGGGTGTTACAATTATGTATATGGACGTCGGACTTGATACGGGTGATATTATAGCAACCGAGCGCTTTCCCATAGGTGATGAGGACGACTTTGAATACGTACACGATACCTCGGTGCGTATCGGCTCTAAGCTTCTTTCGGATACTCTGTATGAGATAGAGGCGGGCAGAGCTGTGCGTACACCTCAGGACGAGAGGTTTGCAACCTATGCAAAGAAGGTTGAGAAGGAGGACTGCCTCGTTGATTTCACTCTTGATTCGAAGGTGGTTTCGGCAAGGATAAGAGGCGTTACTCCAATCCCCGGAGCTTTTACCTATCTTAATGGCAGGATGCTCAAGATTGCAAGGGTAAAGGCTGTTGGCGGAAGCGGTGATCCGGGCAAGGTGCTTGAGGCATCCGGAGTAGGCGAAGGATATATAACCGTTGCCTGCGGCGATGGCGCTATAAGAATACTTCAGGTAACACCCGAGGGCAAGGGTAAGATGAGCGCGGGCGATTTTGTCCGCGGAAGAAAAATTGCCGCAGGAGATATTCTCGGCAAGTAATTTGTGGTGAGAGATGACCTATTTTGAAATTGCATACCGTCTGCTCGGTCAGTACGAGTCAAGCGGAAAGTATATAAATCTTTCCTTGAACTCTCACCTGACAGACGGTCTTTCTAAGGAAAATAAGTCGATTTTGACAGCTTTACTTTACAAAACAGTAGAAAAGAAGCTGACATACGACTATTATATAACTGCAGTGTCTAAGAGGAGTATGGATAAGATAACTCCCGAGGCACGCGATGCTCTGAGACTTGGAATATGCGCGCTTCTCGATATGAAGAGTATTCCTTCTCACGCCGCGGTAAACGAAGCGGTGAAGCTTGTCAAGAGAATAAGTGAGCGCTCCTTTGTAAACGGTGTGCTCAGAGCTATAGAGCGAGAGAGGGATAATCTTCCTCTTCCCGACAAGGCAAAGAACCCTAAGAAATACTATTCCGTTTACTACTCTATACCGCTCGCAACGGTAAAGTATATGATTTCTCTTCTCGGTGAGGAATCTGCAGTGTCTTTTTTTGAAGCAGTAAACTCGCCTGACAGAAAGATAACCCTTACGGTCAATACGAAAAAAATATCCGTAGACGCTTTTCTTGAAAAGCTTTTAAGCAGAGGATATGAAGTGAGAAAATCAGAGCTCAGTGAAATTTCACTTTGTATTTCGGGCTCCTGCGACCCGAGGGAGATAAGCGGATTTAGTGACGGTGAATTTTTCGTGCAGGACGAGGCGTCGGCACTTTCTTCTTTGGTTTTGGGTGCTGGCAAAGGCGAGATTATTATTGACACCTGCGCAGCGCCGGGTGGCAAGAGCTTTGCTCTAGCTATTATTTCGGGTGACGATGCCGATATTCGTTCCTTTGATATTCACGACTCTAAGCTCTCGCTTATAGTATCGGGAGCAGAAAGACTCGGACTTAAATCGGTCAGAGCAGAGACCAGAGATGCGACAGAGCCGTGTGAGGAGCTTTTCGGTATGGCGGACGCCGTTCTTTGTGACGCTCCCTGTTCTGGGCTTGGCGTTTTCTCAAAGAAGGCGGATTTGAGATATAAGGATATAAGTGCTCTTTCGGAGCTATCCGAGCTGCAGTATAAGATACTTTGTGAGTCTGCAAAATACCTTAAAGCAGGCGGTAGACTGGTTTATTCAACCTGTACTCTCAGGTGGGAGGAAAACGAGGATATAGTTGACCGTTTCATAGCGGAAAACCCCGATTTTGAGGCAGAGGATTTTACTGTTTCAAATTTGAAGAGCGAGAGAGGAAGAGTTACGCTCTATCCTCATATTCATAAAACTGACGGATTTTTTATTTCTAAGTTAAGGAAGAAAAAATGATTTTTATAAACGATAAGGCAGACCTTTATTCAATGACGCTTGCCGAGACGGCGGATTTTCTCAAGTCCATAGGCGAGCCTACATTCAGAGCAAAGCAGATAGCGTCGTGGCTTGCACAAGGCACACCGATAGAAGAAATGTCTAATCTTTCAAAATCGCTCAGGGAAAAGCTTAAGGCTATTACCGTTGACACTCTGCCAAAGGTGGAAGAAAAGCTCGTATCCAAAATAGACGGAACAGTCAAGTACCTCTTTTCTCTGTACGACGGCTCGAAGATTGAGAGCGTTTTTATGCGCTACAAGCATGGAAACACGCTTTGTATATCAAGCCAGGTCGGTTGTCTTATGGGGTGCAAGTTTTGCGCTTCGACGATAGGCGGCAAGGTCAGAAACCTTCAGCCCTCCGAAATGCTCGGGCAGATTATTTCCGCTCAGCGCGATACGGGTGAGCGCATTTCCAACGTCGTAATGATGGGAATAGGCGAGCCTCTTGACAACTACGAAAACGTAATACGCTTCCTTGAGCTTGTAAACCGCGAGGACGGTCTTAATATAGGATACAGACATATTTCGCTCTCCACCTGTGGAATAGTACCGAGAATTAAAGAGCTTGCGGGAGTAGAGCTTCCCATAACTCTCTCTATTTCGCTGCACGCCTCAAGCGACGAGAGACGAAGCGAGATAATGCCTATAAATAATAAATGGAATATCGCAGAGCTTCTTTCCGCCTGCCGTTATTATTACGAGCATACGGGAAGACGTATTTCATTTGAATATACTCTTATATCCGGAAAGAATGACACTGTCGCAGATGCAAAAGCGCTTGCGAAGCTTTTAAAGGACGCATTCAGGGGCAGCGGAGCGCCTCTGCACGTTAACCTTATAAGAGTAAACCCCGTTACAGAAACGGGATTTAGCGCGGGAAGTGAGGAGTCTGCAAACCTTTTTGCCGAGACTCTTAACGGAATGGGACTCGTCGCTACGGTGCGTCGCAGACTCGGTGCGGACGTAAATGCCGCGTGCGGTCAGCTGAGAAGAAACAGAGAATTGGAGGAAAAGTAGAGTTTGCTAACCGAAAAATACGGAAAAGCGGTTAAAGGCCTTGGCGGTCTATATAACATAAGGATAGAAGAAAACGGAGAGGCTTACTGTCTTTCCTGCAAGGCAAAGGGCTCTCTTCACAGAGACGAGGAGAAGCTTATTATAGGTGACAGAGTGCGCGTTACGATAGATGACAGCACCCCTGACGGAGTCGTTATAAGCGAGATTCTTCCTCGCAAAAATTCGCTTATCCGTCCGCCCATGGCAAACCTTGACTACATATTCGCGGTGTTTGCGGCGGCAAAGCCTACTCCCGTTATCGAAACTATAGACAAGCTTATCGCTATTGCGGAGTATAACGGAATAGTCCCCGTTGCGATTATAACCAAGGCTGACCTTGACCAGACACGTGCCAAGGAGCTTAAAAATATATATTCGAGAGCGGGATTTGACTCCTTTGTGACCTCCACCAAGACGGGAGAGGGAATAGAGGAGATGAAGGCTTACATAGAGGAAAAAATAAAGGACGGTGTTACCGCAGCCTTTGCGGGAGCTTCCGGAGTAGGTAAATCTACCCTTATAAATAAGCTCTTTCCGGGTCTTTCGCTTGCTACGGCTGAAATCTCGCGTAAAATTGAGAGAGGCAGACATACCACTCGCCACGTAGAGCTTTTTGCTCTTTCCGAGGGAGAGGGAGCAGGATTTCTTGCTGATACTCCCGGATTTTCTCTTCTTGATTTTTCAAGATTTGATTTCTTCCCACTCGAAGCGCTTATATCTACCTTCAGGGATATATCGGGATACGTCGGAAAATGCAGATATTCCGATTGCTCTCACGTGGGAGAGGGAAAGGACGACTGCGCCGTAATCAGAGCGGTCTCTGACGGTATAGTTTCCGAGAGCCGTCATAATTCTTATAAGGAAATATATAAGATTTTGAAGGCAAAAAAGGGCTATGACTGATATTTTTTTGAATGAAAAGCAAAAAATCAGAAAAAATTTCAAAAAGCTCTTGACAATTGCAATTATTTAATGTATAATACCAAGGTAATCCAAAGACAGCAGGTTCCGGTAAAAGCGTCAGCTTTCCTGCCGAGGAGAGACAATTTTAATAATATGTTAATTTGTCCTTTTTCGGTAAGCTATGCTGTGTTATCGGAAAAGGATTTTTTATTTGAAAATTTTATGGAGGTGAAAAAATGCCAAGTAATAAGATTCTTGAAGAGAAGAAACAGGTCGTTGAGACTCTTGCCGCTAAGATTCAGGCAGCTCAGGCCGGTGTTCTTGTAAAGTATGAAGGCATTACAGTAGCAGAGGATACCGAGCTTCGTGCAGCACTTCGTAAGGCAGGCGTTGAGTATTCTGTTATGAAGAATACCCTCACCGGCAGAGCGTGTGACATCGCAGGCTACGGTGATATGAAGCAGTATCTCAGCGGAATGACCGCAATCGCAACTTGCGAGAGCGACCCCATTGCACCCGCTAAGATAATGAAGGAATTCGCTGACAAGATCAATTGCTTTGAGATCAAAGCAGGATTTGTTGACGGCGGCGTTCTTGACCAGGCAGGCGTTGAGGCACTTGCAGCAACTCCCTCTAAGGAAGTTCTCATTGCTAAGATGATGGGCAGCCTTATGTCTTCTCTCTACAGCTTTGCTTATGTTCTTCAGGCAAAGATCGACAAAGAAAACGAGGGTGCAGAAGCGCCCGCAGCTGAGAGTAGCGAAGCTACCGAGGCTTAATTAAATTTAATTAAAATATTCGGAGGATAAAAAAATGAACGAAAAGACTACACAGATTCTTGACCTTGTTAAAGGTCTTACCATTCTTGAACTCGCAGATCTCGTAAAGGCTCTTGAGGAGGAATTCGGCGTATCCGCAGCTCCCGTTGCAGCAGCTCCCGTAGCTGGCGGTGCAGCAGCAGCTCCCGCAGTAGAAGAGAAGACCGAGTTCGACGTTGTTCTTAAGTCTGCAGGCGCTAACAAGCTCGCAGTTATCAAGGTTGCTCGTGAAATCACCGGCCTTGGACTTAAGGATGCTAAGGACCTTGTTGAGGGCGCTCCCAAGACCCTTAAGGAAGGCATCGCTAAGGACGAGGCTGACAAGATTGCTGAACAGCTCAAGGCTGCAGGCGCAGAAGTTGAAATTAAGTAATTTCATCTCCTATTATATTGAAAGCGTGA
Source organism: Eubacteriales bacterium (assembly GCA_045646755.1). Taxonomy (GTDB): domain Bacteria; phylum Bacillota; class Clostridia; order Oscillospirales; family CAG-272; genus UBA1740. The sequence goes on from JAZRLJ010000033.1 coordinate 12,852, forward strand.
CCACCTGCTGGTCACGCTTTTTTTGCTTTTGACCGAAAACTGTTTCGGTTGACTTTAGAAAAAGGTTATGTTATACTATACTTGCCGCAACGTAAGCGCGGTAACTGTTTTTTAAATTTCGAATTAATTTTAAAAAGGTGACAATTATGATTAAGGAAAAGATTTATTTTGATCCGTCTGATGACAGGGTGTTTTTAGAAACCTATGCGGTGGACAATAGAAATTACCGAGTAAAGGATGCTACGGTACAGCTGCGTGATGCAATATTGGTTATTCCCGGCGGCGGATATGGAAACG
>JAZRLJ010000034.1:0-2194 GCA_045646755.1 Eubacteriales bacterium
CAAATTTGCAGCTTTAGTGAAAGTCCGTTATCAAGCGAACTCACTGAGGTATAAAGCACGAGTGAAAAAATAGTGATACCTATTTGATTTATGTACAGTCTTAAAATATCATAAGAATTTTCTTTAAGAAATCTCATAAATGCCCTTTCAAACATATAAGTTGTACTTATTTTATCATAAAAAGAAAAAAAAACAAGTAGAATATCAAATTGTTTACATTTTATCCACTAAAATTAAAAATTATTTTGTATAATATAAGTGGTTGCAATGTAAAAGAGAGGAGTTATACAATGTCAGTTCTCACTTTCAAGAGCGAAGAATACAAGACCTTCCCCCAAGTGTTACGTGATTATGCATCCTACCTTTCCGTTATCAAGGGTAACAGTGAAAAAACTGTTTGTGAATATTTGCTCGACTTGCGTACGTTTTTCAGATTTATGATAATGCGTAACAACGGTGACTCACTCTCTCGTGAAGAGTTTGAAAAAATAAGTATAACTCATATAGGAATTGACGATATTCGCACAGTATCAGCACAGAATATTATTGATTATCTTATGTTTGCAGGATTTGAGCTTGAAAACAATACAACGACCCGTATGCGAAAGCTTAGTTCGTTAAAATCATTTTTCCATTATGCACACGGTAAAAAACGCCTCGTAGATTCAAATCCCACCTCGGATATCGATGCACCTAAGAAAAACAAAACTCTACCCAAATATCTGACAATAGATGAAGCAGTTTCTTTACTTGAAGCAGTAAAGAGCGATACAGAATCTAAAACCGTGCTTCGTGATTACGCCATAATAACATTATTTCTCAATACGGGAATGCGTCTTTCGGAGTTGGTCGGTCTTAATCTTGAAAGCTTCACCTCTGACCTTGTCAGCGTAAAGGTTCTCGGTAAAGGAAATAAAGAACGAATTATATATTTGAATGATGCAGCAAGAGCTGCTGTTAGCGATTACATAAGAGTACGGCTTGATCCGAGATTTATAAGAACCAGTACCAACGCTTTCTTCTTAAGCGGAAGGCAAACGAGAATATCGGCAAAAACTGTTCAGTGGGTAGTATATAAGTATCTGCAAATAGCCGGACTTGGTGCACGTGGTCTCTCTGTACACAAACTGCGTCATACTGCAGCAACTCTTATGTATCAAACAGGCAAGGTAGATATAAGAGTACTCAAAGATATACTTGGCCACGAACAGCTGAATACTACGCAAATATATACTCATATCGTTGACAGGAATATTGAGGAAGCTATGGATAATAATCCATTAGCGGAGATAAAAATCAAACGAAAGCCAAGACGTTCAAGTCTTGAAGAGTGACAATATGACACAAAATATTTTAGGCAAAAAAATCAAAGAGCTAAGAAAGGCACGAGGACTTACACAAAGCCAACTTGCCGGTGAGCAGGTTACCAGAAATATGTTAAGCTCCATTGAAAACGGAAGTGCCAATCCGTCGTTAGAAACATTGAAATATTTGGCAGATGGATTATCTATATCTGTATCATATCTTATTTCGGAAGAAGATGATTTGGTTTTTTATGAGAAAAAAACACTTATTTCGAAAATTTACCGTGCATATGAAGCTAAAAATTATAGCAGCTGCATAAATCTTATAAATACCATTTCAGAAAAAGATAACGAGCTTTATTATTTACTCGCCAGTTCACATCTTGAGCTTGCAAAGTATAACGTTGCACACGGCTCTCTGATAACTGCATCGAAAAATCTTGAGTTTGCTGAGGAATTTGCAAATAAAACAAAAATAAATACACAGCATATAGAAGCACAAATACCGATGTATTTTTCCATTGCGAAAAATATTCAATCACCGCTTCTTGAATTTGATGCTCAAAAATACAATAGCTCACTTATGAGTTCTGTTGAGTTCGAGTTTTTTAAGTATTTGACCCTTGACTTTTCCTATGCATTTGAAACGCCTACGCTTGCTTTACATATGGAAGCCAAAAATCTTATGAAAGAAAGAAATTATCAAGAAGCGATTAAAAGGCTGCTTAATGCTGCCGAGCTCTCCAAAAAGGAGGATTATAATGCTTTTGTGGTTTTCAGCATATATAGCGATCTAGAGTATTCATATAAGCAATTATATGATTATGAAAAAGCATATTTATATTCATCAAAAAGAATGACACTTTTAGAAAGCTTCAAAACGTAGAGAG
>JAZRLJ010000035.1:0-5968 GCA_045646755.1 Eubacteriales bacterium
GAAATTTCACCAAAAACCATAGCAAAGAAAAAGCCCGAGACATTCGTACTTTTCTCTGCTCCTATAATCAGAGCAATAATGTGCGTTTTCGTTCCCCTCACCTTTTTATTCAAGAAATGGCAGAATCTTATTGCAAAACTCTTCAAGGAGAGTGATGAGGCGGGTATGACGGAGGAGGAGCTGGTTTCTATCATAGAAGAAGCCGAGGAAAGCGGTGATATTGATAAAGAAGAAAGCACTCTTATTAAGAGCGCTATAGAATTCAACGACCTTGACGTCGGCGATATATTTACCCCGCGAATTGACATTACCGCAGTTTCCACTACTGCTACGAAGGAAGAAATTGCCGCTACGTTTACCGAGTCAGGCTATTCAAGACTCCCTGTATACGAAAATGACATTGACAACATTATCGGTATAGTTTATTATAAAGACTTTTTCCCTGCAGAGAAGAACAAGGACCTTTCTCTTGAGGATATAATCAAGCCCGTTATATACGTGGCACAAAGCCAGGCAATAAATGATCTACTCAAAGAATTACAGACAAAGCAAATGCACCTCGCTGTAGTAATGGACGAATTTGGCTCTACCGCAGGTATAGTTACACTCGAAGATATACTTGAGGAAATAGTAGGTGATATATGGGACGAGCACGACGAGATTGTTCAGGAAATAGAGGAGGTCGGCGAAAAGGAATATATTGTTTCCGGTATGACCAGTATTACTAAGTTCTTCGACCATTTTGACATTGAAGAGGAATGTGAGGCATCTACCGTCAACGGATGGGCTATGACGGTTCTTGGAAAAATTCCTGAGGTCCGCGACAGCTTTGAGGAGCTCGGACTTGCGGTTGAGGTTCTGGAAATGGACGGAAAGCGTATCGAAAATCTTAAGGTCACCGACGTCAGAGCTTCTAAGGATAATGAAGATATCTCTGACAGGGATTCCGAAGAGGAAGAAAAGAAATAATTATATGGGGATGGACGGAAAAATACTTACCGTCTTTCCCCTCTCTTTTTGCAAAAGCTATAGACAAACACAAAATAATGTGTTATAATTTTCTCGATAATAATATTTTTTCCGGAGGATGCAAAAATGAAGGCTGTCGTTACCGTTACAGGAAAGGACAAGGTCGGAATTATCGCTATGGCGAGCGCTGAATGTGCTAAGTACGGCGCTAATATAGAGGATATAAGCCAGACCGTTCTTAACGAGTACTTCGCAATGATTATGCTCGTTTCCCTTGAGGCACTTACAGTTGACTTTTCTGCTTTTGCAGAAGCTATTACGAATGCAGGAAGAGAGGTTGGCGTTGACATCCGCGTAATGCACGAGGACATTTTCAATACCATGCACAGAATCTGATATGCTCAACACACGCGACATTCTTGAAACTATAAAAATGATTCGAGAGGAAAATCTCGATATCAGAACGGTCACTATGGGTATTTCCCTTTTTGACTGCATTACAGACGACCTCACTCGTCTTGAAGAAAAAATATACGATAAGATTACCACAAGCGCAAAAAATCTCGTATCTGTATGCGAGGAGCTTGAGCCCACATCCGGTATTCCTATCGTAAACAAGACAATTTCAGTAACACCCATATCATACGTGGGCGCAGCTCTTTCACCCGATGGCTTCGTCCGTCTTGCAAAGACTCTTGACAGAGCCGCAAAGGAGCTGGGAGTTAACTTCATCGGCGGATTTTCCGCTCACGTTCAGAAGGGCGAAATCAAGGGCGCTGTAAACCTTATAGAATCAATTCCCCAGGCTCTCTGCGAATCCGAAAGAGTATGCTCGTCCATAAACGTAGCTACCACCAAGGCAGGTATAAACATGGACGCAGTCAAGAGAATGGGCGAGATAATCAAAGAGACCGCTTATCTCACAAGAGACAACTATTCTATCGGCTGCGCGAAGCTCGTTGTATTCGCTAACGTTCCCGACGATAATCCCTTTATGGCAGGAGCTCTCCACGGAATAGGCGAGCCCGATACAGTAATTAACGTAGGTGTCAGCGGCCCCGGTGTTGTTGCGGCGGCTATCAAGGAAGCGGGACAGTGCAATTTCTCGCTTCTTGCAGATACTATAAAGAAGATTGCCTTCAAAATCACAAGAGTCGGTCAGCTTATCGCTGCTGAGGCGGCGGCAAGACTCGGTGTGCCCTACGGCATCGTAGACCTCTCCCTTGCTCCCACTCCTGCGGCAGGCGACTCTGTTGCAGAGATACTTGAAAATATGGGACTTGAGGTGACGGGCACTCACGGAACTACCGCAGCGCTAGCGCTTCTCAACGACGCTGTTAAGAAGGGCGGAGTTATGGCGTCGAGCCACGTCGGAGGTCTCTCCGGAGCATTCATTCCCGTATCTGAGGACAGAGGTATGATTGACGCAGTTAAGAGAGGCACCCTCTCTATTGAAAAGCTTGAGGCTATGACAGCCGTTTGCTCCGTCGGTCTTGATATGATTGCAATTCCCGGTGACACCGAGGCAAGCACCATATCGGGAATTATCGCAGACGAAATCTCTATCGGCGTAGTAAATAACAAGACTACCGCGGTAAGAGTTATCCCCGTATGGGGTAAGGGAGTCGGCGAGATGGCAGAGTTCGGCGGACTTCTCGGATATGCTCCGATTATCCCTCTGAAGAAGGAATCCTGCGCTGACTTTATCAACCGCGGCGGAAGAATTCCCGCGCCTATACATTCACTTAAAAACTAATATTTTATCTTATTTCGGCAACGGCTTTTTTGTCGTTGCCGATTCTTTTTGTAAACATATATATACAAACAAAGACGCAAATCGTAAAAATCAGCTTTAGGAAGAACCATACGCCTATTGCCTCACTACCGTTCATAATAAACAGACTTTTTGAGATGGCAACAGCAAGAATGGCTGCGACAAACGGAAACAGAAAACCTCTCTTAAAACTTATCTTAAACGGAATTCTCTTATAAAGACGCCTTATCGAAAAGATGAAGTTAAAGGCTTCCATAGCTATTATAACGAAGGCGTATCCACCTATCCCCATAAGTGGAATAAGCAACCATACGAGAAATACCGAAAGCAGCGCGTCAAAAATGTTTACCCACATAGAATAGACGTGCTCTCCTATTCCCTTGAGCATAGAGTCGGCAACATGGTCAAGATACATTATAGGAATGACGAACGACATAATGGATATATAATAGCCTGCATAGTAGGAATCGTAGAGAATATACCCAAGCTCCTCGGCAAAAACGAACAAAATAACCGTTGCGGCAGTTGAGTATGCAAGCGTAGCCTCAAGCGCCTCGCCCGCAACTCTCTTCATTCTTTTCTCTTCTCCCCTGGCAAAGCTCTCTGCAAACTCAGGAACGAGAAGTCCCGCAAACGAGGTCAAAACCGACATAGGATAGAGCAGCATCGGAACTACCATTCCATGCAAAACTCCGTAAGAGGCAAGAGCCTCGGCGGTGGTTTTTCCCCCTTTTGTAAGTCCCCTCGGAATAAGCGCGTGCTCAAGAGTGATAAGCGCCGAGCGTATGTATGCAGAGAGAGCCAGTGGCAGCGCCATAGAGGTTATGCTGTTAAAAGAGGTTTTGTTCTCTCGCACAGAGCCAATTAAATACTTTCTGTCAATAATATACTCTAAGGTAAGAATTAAAAAAACAAAAGCTTCAGTGAGTGTTATCGAGAGAGTAAGCATAATTACTGTGAACAAAACGCCTCTCTCGGCATAACGAAGAACCAGATAAAACGTTACGGTTATCTTAAAAATCTGCGCCAGAACCTGAACGGTTGCGTTTCTCCCAACCCTTTTAACACCGACGAAATAACCGCTTATTACAGATGCAAGCGAGAGGGGAATAAGAGAAATTGCAAGTATCCTAAGAGGAAGAAATGCGCGTGCATCACCAACGAATTTAAGTGAAAAATATTCGGCAAAAAAGAACATAACAAACGAGGCAACAGCACTGAAAAGAAGCGAATATATACACGCATTTCTCATAATTTTCCGACAATCACCACTTCTCTCCTCACCTATCGCCTCAGCTATAAGACGAGTTACGGTAAGGCTTATTCCCGAGGTAGCAAAGGTTATCGCAAAACCGTATATGTTCATTATAAGGGTAAAAAGCCCTATTCCCTCAGCTCCCACAGCCTTAGTAATATAGGAATTAAACGCTATACTGACGCTCCTGACCGCAAGTCCGACAACCGTCAGAAGTATTCCGTTAATAAAAAAACGCCTTCTCCTTGACATATACCAACTCTCACTTGTAGTTTTTTTAAGTTTATGAATTGATATATCTTTTTAGAAGAAAAGCATAAGGATTTTATATATAAAAAAGAAAGCGAGCGGTTTTACCCACTCGCCTTTTATCTTTTTAGAAAAAGCCGTTTTTAACGCCTTAGATTTTGTGTAGAATTTTTCGTTCTTCGTCCCGAAGGCGTAGTTACCTACGTCGAGCTAGGACGAAAACGGGAAATTATACCAAAATATACGCGTTAAAAAGATTAGCCGTTTACCATCTTTGCGATTTCATCCGCAAAGTTCTCTTCTCTCTTCTCAAGGCCCTCGCCCTTGTCGAAACGAACGTAGCCGGTAACCTTGATAGAACCGCCGAGTTCCTTTGCAACGCTTGCAACGTACTTCTCAACGGTCATAGAATCGTCCTTTACGTATGCCTGGTGCATAAGGCAGTTGTTCTCATAGAACTTGCCAACCTTACCCTCAACGATCTTCTCAAGAACCTGAGCGGGCTTGTTAGCCATCTTGGGATCCTGCTGCATCTGAGCGATGAGAATAGCCTTCTCCTCAGCAAGAACGGATGCGGGAACGGAATCCTTGTCAAGATACTGAACGGGCATAGCTGCGGTCTGGAGAGCAACGTTCTTTGCGCACTCGTTGAACTCAGCCTTGTCAGCGAGGTCGGTATCGAAGCTTACGATAACACCGGTAGCGCCAAGACCGTGAATGTAGGTAGCAACTGCTCCCTCAACGATAGCAAATCTACGGATAGAAAGCTTCTCGCCGATGGTGTAGGTCTTGTCTGCAAGAGCGTCTGCAACGGTACCGCCGGAAACGAACTCAGATGCAAGAAGAGCCTCAACGTCAGCAGGCTTCTTTGCGATTATGGTCTTAAGAATATCCTTAACAAATTCCTGGAATATTGCGTTCTTAGCAACGAAGTCGGTCTCGGAGTTAACCTCAACGATAGCGGAAACGTTGTCGATAGTCATTATATCAACAAGTCCCTCTGCAGCAATTCTGGAAGCCTTCTTCGCGGTTGCTGCCATACCCTTCTCACGAAGGATCTTTACTGCCGCCTCAAAATCGCCGTTTGCATCTGCAAGAGCGTTCTTGCAGTCCATCATACCGCAACCGGTCTGCTTTCTGAGCTCGGCAACCAGCTTTGCATTAATCTCAGCCATTTTTGTAATCTCCTTATTAATCTTAATATGGTGCCGCGGGAATTACTCCTCGGAGCCGTTCTCCTCGGTCTTCTCGGAAAGCTCCTCCTCAACGGGAGCCTCCTCTACACCGCCGTGAGCAGCGATAACGGCATCTGCAAGTGCGCCTGCAATAAGCTTGATAGCGCGGATAGCGTCATCGTTACCGGGAATGATGTAATCTGCATCATCGGGATCGCAGTTGGTATCAACGATAGCAACTACGGGAATACCAAGCTTCTTAGCCTCGAGAACTGCGTTTCTCTCCTTACGAGTATCTACGATGAATACGCAAGAAGGAAGGGTCTCCATCTCCTTGATACCGCCGTAGGACTTCTGAAGGTCCTCGATCTCCTTAAGCTTCTTAGCAACCTCCTTCTTGGGGAGAAGGTCGAAGGTGCCGTCAGCCTGCATCTTTTCGAGAGCGAGAAGGCGGTTGATAGACTTCTTGATGGTCTTGAAGTTGGTGAGCATACCGCCGGGCCATCTCTCGTTTACGTAGTACATACCGCAGCGCTGAGCCTCGGA
>JAZRLJ010000036.1:0-5759 GCA_045646755.1 Eubacteriales bacterium
ATGTGACGCTCAGATTTGTTTTTTTCAAGGATTTCCTTAACTTCTTCATACATTCCTTTGTTTATGTACCTTAGTTTCTGAGTTAAATCCTTATGCACAGTACTCTTACTTATCCCAAATTTTGCAGCGCAACCGCGCACAGTATTCCCTGTTTTTATTACGTACTTAGCTAAGGTCTCAGAACGTTCTTTTCTCCCCAATTCCATTACTATATTCCCTCACAAAATAAGTATTTCTTTTGTATAAATATATGAAAGGATTTTAAAAATAATGATTAAAGAAGAAACAAAATTTATCGATTCAACCGTCTTTGAAGGCATGACGTCGATACGCGCAATACTGTCTGCCATTGATAATAAAATCAGCGACCGTAAAATAATCAAAATATTGTTCGACAAAAGCAAATGTCATAAAAATGCAAAAAACATAGGTTATTTAAAGGCAGTTTCACAAAAGTATGGGTTTGATATTTTTGAATCAACTGCAGAAGAAATAGAAAAATACACTCTCGGAAATACCCATGGCGGTATAATTGCTTTTGCTAACGAGAGAACAATCCCTACGTTAGCTCCAACCTCCGACATAAAAGAAAACGGATTTTACTGCATGATTGAGGGGATTGAAGATCCGTATAACTTCGGCTATTCCCTTCGCTCTCTATACGCTACGGGCTGTGATGGAATAATCCTACCTGAGAGAAACTGGATGAGCGCTGCAGGAGTTGTTTCCAGAAGCTCAGCCGGCGCTTCCGAGCTATTCCCTATTTTCAAATCAGACGCTCTTACAGCTGCCGAATTTTTTAAGAAAAAAGGCTACACAATTGTATGCGCTGACGAAGATACCAAAAACATTCTTGGAAAATGCGAATTAAAATTACCTATTTGGCTTATCGTAGACGGTGAAAATAGAGGTATTTCCGCTTCTCTTATAAAATACGCGGATATTAAGGTGAAAATCGATTACAAACGAGATTTCAACGCTTCCCTTTCAGCCGCTTCCGCAACTACAATGTTTGCCTACGAAATAATGAGACAGAATTAACAAAAAGTCCGTGGAGTTTTTTGTTCCACGGACTTTTTTATTATATTATTACTCATTCCATATTCTATTTAATTAAAACGTCCTTAAAAGCAAGTCTTATTACTTAAACTTTATCGTTTTATAATTACTGCCTTAACCGTTACAGCCGCAACCGCCTCTGTTATTTCCGTTCACCTGTACCGAGGGAATTGTACTTGCCTTAAAGCTGTTTACAGGAAAGGACATAGTTCTGAAAAGCGCGCAAGGATTTTCATCGCTTGTAGCTGCGGTACATTCCTTATCAGGCACACTATAGTCTGTAGCCTGAACAAGAAGTTGGGCAGGACGTACAATTCTTACAACCGAGAATATACCGAAAGAAACGTAAAGCTTATTTCCGGTGTTGGAGTTGCTGAGATTTCCGTCAAGGCATCCACATACACAGCTGGGAATTTCAGAGCACTCGCAGCAGCATTTGTTAATAGGACAGTCGGTTATCTTCTGACCTAAAACGATGGGCTCAACAGTCTCAACTATAGCGGTAGGCGAGTTGTCGCTTACATTGTCGAGGTTTCCTATGTCACAGTAAGAAGCAGCGGGATTGGATGAAAAGGATACAATCTCCCCTTCTCCACCGTAAAGTATCACTTCTTTTTCAAGAACTGCAATTCCGTCAAACGTCTGGTTTCTGCCTATACCGAGACAGCCTTCACCTTCGACTTTAACGTAATATTTTACGGTAACTCTGTAAAATCCACAGTTAAACGGAATGTTATCAAGTCCAACGTAAGCCCACACGAGCTTTGCGTTGCGTATTCTTACGTTAGTTGCGTTGTTTATCAATTCTGTACCTGCGTCGGTAAGATACACCCTCGCATCCTCAAAGCAATCCCTATCACGACAACAGTCGAGGACTCTTTTGGTATCAATGCATACTGCGCCGCGATTCTCATAAGATGAACCGCATGATGTATTTCTGTTTTCTTGCATTCTGACTTCTCCTAATTTGCTTTTTACATTAGCATAAGCAACACGCTTATACCTTGTTATAATTCTATGAAAAAATCAGAAAAAGGTTAAAAGAAAATGGGCTCGACAAGCGAACCCATTTCGTTTATTTTTTAGTTCAATTATGCGTATGCCTTAATTGCTTCGGGGCACTCCTCAACTGCAATAGAAGCGGTCATCACAATGTTAACCTCTTTAGAAATATTCTCAAGCTTCTTAAGAACCTTCTCAAAGCCAACTACGTCATTTCCGCAAATTTTAAGAGCGGAATCAACGAAGAGATCGGTAATGTCGCTGTTAGAAGCAAGAACTCCTGCTATAAATCCGTAAAGATCATCTGCGGTGGCGATAGCATATTCATCGCTATCTATCAGTCTTGCCTTATATGTAATATCGTGAGTGAGCTTATCACCCTTTTCGATGCATACTACAGAACCCTTGGTAGCTGCGGTGGCATTGTTAACAAGCTCGATGAGAGTCTTGGTCTTTCCAGAACCCTTGCCGCCAATAAATAATTTGATCATATTCAGATCCTCCTGCTTTTAATAATAAGAATTATTTATAATCCTTACACCTATATTTTACACTAAAAATTTTTAAATTGCAATAGTTTTTTTATCTATTTTAGTAAAATTTGGAGTTTTTATTAAAGAATTCTCTTTTCAAGTGCTTCTTTCATGCTTTCGTAACCCGGCTTACCGAGAAGAGCAAACATATTCTTTTTATAATCCTCTACGCCCGGCTGATTAAACGGATTTACTTCAAGAACGTAACCTGAAATAGCGCATGAAATTTCAAAGAAATAAACGAGGTATCCAAAGGTATACGCATCCCTGTTATCAAGCTCTATAACTATATTAGGCACTCCACCGTCGTTATGAGCGATAAGCGTAGCCTCCATAGCCTTCTTGTTTATATATTCAAGCGTTTTTCCCGACAAGAAATTCAGACCGTCAACGTTATCGGCATCCTCGGGAATTTCAAAAGTAGCTCCGGGATTATTAACGCTTATGACCGTTTCAAAAAGGTTTCTCTGTCCGTCCTGGATATACTGTCCCATAGAATGAAGATCTGTAGAAAAAGTAACGGAAGCGGGGAAAATTCCTTTGCCGTCCTTTCCTTCGCTCTCACCGAATAGCTGCTTCCACCATTCACTTACCATAAGCATATATGGCTCGTATCCGACAAGAATTTCTGTATTTTTACCCTGTTTTAAAAGACAGTTTCTTATAACAGCGTAATCGATAGCGGCGTTATCGCCCTTTTTGATAAGCGCATTGCGTGCGTCGTATGCGCCTGCCATCATTTTATCAATGTCAATTCCTGCTACGGCTATAGGTAAAAGTCCTACTGCAGTAAGAACAGAATATCTGCCTCCCACGTTATCCGGAACAACAAAAGTCTCAAAGCCTGCTTCATCTGAAAAATGCTTTAAAGTTCCCTTTTCTTTATCCGTTGTTACAAAAATCCTCTCCTTAGCTCCCTGAATGCCGTATTTCTCTATAAGAAGAGATTTGAACACTCTGAATGCAATCGCAGGCTCAGTGGTAGTACCTGACTTAGATATAACGTTTACACAAATATCCTTATCTCGAAGAATAGACAACGTCTCGGTGAGCGCTGTAACGGAAATGTTGTTTCCTATGAAATATATATCCGGTGTATCCTTACTAAGAGCGTTATACATAGGGCTCTTAATAAACTCTATAGCCGCTCTTGCTCCAAGATATGAGCCACCTATTCCTATCACAACGAGTGCATCACAGCTTATCTTGATTTTTTCACTTGCAATTTTAATGCGTTCAAACTCTTCCCTATCATATTCGAGAGGAAGATTTACCCAGCCAAGAAAATCACTGCCTTCTCTATTACCAAGAAGCACCGATTCAAGCGCCTCTTCTGCTTTATTTCTGATATTTGTTTCAATGCTTTTATCCAAAAAGTTTTCGACGTAATTTTTATTGATCGTAAGTATCATTTGGTTTCTCCGCTAATTTTATAACAATTATATCACATTATTTTGTTTTTTTCAATACGGATTTTTTTGCTAATTATTATATTTTCCTGTTAATACAACTCTTATTATGCCAAGAAAAACGTCTTTGGTAGAAATTCTTTCTATATCACATTTGACGTAAACGTCACTTTCACACAAAAGAGTTCCGTTAATAACATATTTTACCTTTCCTACAGAGTCGCCGTTTTTCAAAGGAGCTTCTAGTGTGTCCTCTAATTCGTAATACTTTTCAACCTTGTTTTTATATTTTTTATCTATAAGCTTACATACCGGGGGAGAATAAACCGTCACGTAATTTACCTTGCCACCAAGAACTTTTATATCATCAACTTCATTTTCCTCTTCTGAAAACACTGAATAGTTAGAAAATCCCATATCCAAAAGTGATCTGGCGATATAATTTCTCTCATCCCTTGTATCTGCGCCCATGACAACCGCTATAAGATTCATGCCGTCACGCTCTGCAGTGGCGCTGATACAATACCCAGCTTTATCCGTTGAACCTGTTTTTAATCCCGTACAGCCGTCATAATATCTGACTAACCTGTTTGTATTTGTCAAGGTAAACTCACCATCACGGATGCTATCCTGCCAAAGAGAACTGTATTCAAGTATCATCGGGTGCTTTATTAACTCTCTTGACATTATTGCAATATCCATAGCCGAAGTAACGTGATTGGTAGTAGTATCATCAAGTCCCGTTGTGTTTTCAAAATTGGTATTCTTCATTCCAAGCATAACTGCTTTTTCGTTCATCGCTCTTACAAAAGCTTCTTCGCTACCGTAAACATATTCGCTGAGAGCCACCGCAGCATCATTTGCGCTTGCAATAACGGCGCATTTAACAAGCTCTCTGACTGTCATGCTTTCGCCTTCTTTAAGAAAAACCTGACTCCCTCCCATTGAAGCTGCATAAGCTGAAATCGGCACGGATGACTCAGCAGAAATACGTCCCTCATCCAGCGCCTCCATTACTAATAGAAGCGTCATTATTTTTGTAACAGAAGCCGGCGGCAACGCTTCGTTTTCATTCTTTGAAAAGATTATTTCTCCGCTTTCCGCGTTCATAAGAACGGCAGATCTGCAAGAGACGTCAATAGATGGAGATAGAAATTTATATTCGTCTACCTCATTATTTATTTTGTTTTCTGCAAGCACAGTTATGCCGGCATACATGAGAAATAAAAAAAGAAGCACAAATGCAATTGGTTTTTTCATACCTTCCTCCAAAAATCATTTATGCTTCAATATATTGTTTTTAAGTATATTTTATTCCTTAAAATACGATTCTTTGTCTATGTAAAATTTATAAACATTTTTATGTAATCCCTTTATTATCATATCCTCAAAATCATTATCTTTTTGAAAATTGCACTTATAAAGCACGCCTGCACTTCTATTATTTTCACTTATAATTCGAGCGAAAATTCTATAAAACTTTAAAACACAAAAACCGAACTTTAAAATTTCTTTTACCGCTTCCGTTGCTATTCCGTTTCCCCAAAATTTTCTATTTATAACGTATCCAATTTCTGCTGAATTATCCTTCAGGTTTATTGAAGTAAACCCTACAGTACCTATCATTTTACCTTTTATTTCAACTCCCCAATCGTAAAACTTGCCTTTTCTATACAGTTTTTGCAAATAGTTCAAATACGATTTAGTTTGTTCAACAGTTTTATGTGAATACCAGGTTAAATACTCTGACACTAAC
>JAZRLJ010000037.1:0-11732 GCA_045646755.1 Eubacteriales bacterium
AAGCTTCTCGGAAGAATGAAGTACCGTACCTCGTACGGTCAGAACGCTCTTCGGCACTCTATCGAGGTATCTATGCTCGCAGGCGTTATTGCAGACGAGATGGGTGCTGACGTTACCATGGCGCGCAGAGCGGGACTTCTCCACGATATCGGTAAGGCAGTTACTGCCGAGGCTGAGGGATCGCATATCCAGCTCGGTGTTGATATCGCAAATAAGTACCGTGAGAATAAGGATATCGTTCACGCTATCCAGGCTCACCATAATGACGTAGAGGCTAAAACCACGCTTGACTTTATCATTCAGGCGGCAGACGCACTCAGCGCAGCAAGACCCGGTGCGCGCAGAGAGGACGTTGAAAATTACATTAAGAGACTTCAGAAGCTCGAGGAGGTTGCAGGCGATTTCGAAGGCGTTGAAAAGACCTTTGCGATCCAGGCGGGCAGAGAGGTGCGCATAATGGTTAAGCCTGAAATGATTAACGACGATAAGATGAAGATTCTCGCAAGAGACATCGCTCAGAAGATCGAAAACGAGCTTGACTATCCCGGACAGATTAAGGTCAGCGTAATCAGAGAGAGCAGAACAATAGACTACGCTAAGTAATCCGGGCTGTCTCATTTAGGCATAACCGAATAAAAAAACGAGAGGCATTGCGAAAAACGCAGTGCCTCTCTCTCATTTAGTACAAATTCGAGGAAAGCTGAGGTCGAAAACCTATGGTTTTCCTCTTTTTATTAAAGTTTTTTATTCTCTTGCCGTTTCCTTCCTCTCGGTGTATGTGTATACACCTTCGGGGCGGAAAGCGACAATTTCTGCTCTACTTCCGTTCGCCCCAAGTTCAGTATCATTAATCCTCTTTTGGCTCTTCGGGAAGCTTTATCTCACCCTCACTCTTTTCAAACGCCTTTATTTCCTGGCGTATCAGATAAAGTATTTCTCCGTTTGCAGAACGTCCGTAATACTTCGATATATAATGCAGCTTATAGTGAAGCTCGGGGTCAATCTCTATTCCGAGATGCTTATTATTCTTGTTTCTCATAAAATCTCCTAAAAATCTTAATTTAAGTATATTTTAAGATTATTTTATGTTATAATGTTGTAAGTATACTTAAATCAAGTATACTATATTTCAAACGGAGAACTTTATGAAGATTGCAATAGTAGGCTCACGAAAAATTAAATTAACCGAAAAGGATATAGCCGAATTCATTTCCGTTGGCGATGAAATAATCTCGGGCGGCGCCAAAGGAGTAGATAGCAACGCAGCAAAATATGCCAAGAAATACGGTCTGAAGCTGACAGAATTTTTACCCGAATACGAGCTTTACGGACACGCAGCCCCTATTCTCAGAAACAAAAAAATCGTGGACTTTGCCGATAAGGTCATAGTTTTTTGGGACGGAAGCTCAAAGGGTTCTCTTTCGGTTATAAAATACGCGCAGAAAATTCAAAAAAGCTGCCAAATTATTTTGCGCAAAGAATAGCGTTGTTTTTCTCCTTCAAATTCTCTTTATAAAATTATTATAATGTAGAAAACTTGAAATTCTGCCGTTTTTGTGCTAAAATAGAGAAAACAGCTCGTATGTCGGGCATAGAAAAGAGAAAAAACTTGAAAATACTTATTATCGGGGATGTGACTAGCCCTGCCGGAGTCTCTCACCTTAAGGAAAATTTATGGAAAATAAGAGAGAGGGAAAAGGTTGATTTCACCGTAGTGAACGCGGAAAATGCCGCTTTCGTTACGGGCGTATCTCCCGAGGGCGCAGACACTCTCTTTATGGCAGGCGCAGACGTTCTTACGGGAGGAAATCATACTCTTCAAAACAAGCTCGCCTATTCATACCTTGACGAAAAGGAAAACATACTCCGTCCTATCAACTTTCCCGCAGAAGCGCCCGGCAGAGGCTGGTGCGTGGCGGATGCAAAAAACGGATACCGCGTTTTAGTCATAAACGCGATGGGTACGGTCCACATCGAGCCTCAGCTCGACTCCCCATACAGATATATAGACAGAGCGCTGGCTGACGCAGAGGGTAAGTACGACGTTGCCGTGCTCGACTTTCATGCAGAGGCAACGGGAGAAAAGGGCGCTATGGCATATGCCTACGACGGAAAAATCTCCGTAGTATTCGGAACGCACACACACGTGCCAACTGCAGATGCAAGAATACTTCCCCGCGGAAGCGGATTTATCACCGACGTGGGAATGTGCGGTGAATCAGAGGGCGTTCTCGGTATGGATGCAGAGTGCGTGGTAGAAAGAATGAAAACCAAGCTCCCCTCAAAATTCAAGGCGGCAGGCGGTAAGCCTATCGCAAACGCCTCTCTCTTCACGGTAGACGAATCTACGGGAAAAGTTACCGATATAAAAAGATTTGACTTTTAACAGAAAGTTACTGATATGGATAAAACACTAAAGACGAAAATCGCCGTTATCGGCGCGGGACACGCGGGTATTGAAGCGGCTCTCGCGGCGGCGAGAATGGGCGTGGATACCGTCCTCTTCACAATGAATTTAGACGCGGTGGCAAACCTGCCCTGCAACCCCTCTATCGGCGGAAGCGCAAAGGGACATCTCGTGTTCGAGATAGACGCTCTCGGCGGTGAGATGGGAAGAGCCGCAGACCTTGCCACGATACAGTCGCGCACCTTAAATCTTGGCAAGGGAGCTGCGGTACATTCGAAGAGAGTGCAGGCAGACAGAGCCGTCTATAAGTCGGTAATGAAGCTCACACTCGAAAAGCAGAAAAACCTCAGACTCGTCCAGGCAGAGATAGTAAAAATACTCACTGAAAACGGAAAAGTTTCGGGCATACAGACCGCTCTCGACGAAATCTGGGAAGCGGAAAAGGTTATTATAGCTACGGGAACGTTCCTTGAAAGCGAAATTTTCGTAGGCGATAAGGTCTTCCCCGCAGGCCCTGACGGAATGCTCAGCGCAAGAGGACTCTCGGCATCTCTCTCGGAGCTGGGAATAGAGCTTATGCGCTTCAAAACGGGCACTCCCGCAAGAATAAACCGCCGCTCAATAGACTTCTCTACTCTCGAGGAGCAGACAGGCGAGAAAAATCCCACACCCTATTCTCTCCTCACGGGAGAAGACTACGGGGAGGATATAAACAAGATTTCCTGCCACATAGTTTATACAAACAAGGATACCCACAAGGTTATACTCGACAACCTTAAAAGAAGCGCAATGTACTCGGGAAATATCGTAGGCGAGGGCCCTCGCTACTGCCCCTCTATCGAAACTAAGCTCGTGAGATTTGCAGACAAGGAAAGACATCAGCTCTTCCTCGAGCCCTGCGGTCTTTCAACCGAGGAAATATACGTTCAGGGCTTCTCTACCTCTATGCCCACCGAGGTACAGAGAGATATGCTCAGAACCCTTCCCGGACTTGAGAATGCCGAAATTATGCGCTATGCGTACGCGATAGAATACGACTGCGCCGAGCCTACGCAGATGCTCCCCACTCTTGAATTCAAGGGTGTATCGGGACTCTACGGAGCAGGACAGTTCAACGGAACTTCGGGATATGAGGAAGCGGCAGCACAGGGACTTGTAGCAGGTATAAACGCGGCTCTTTCCGTTCTCGGCCGCGAGCCTATGATTCTCACACGCGACTCCTCTTATATAGGCACTCTTATCGACGACCTTGTAACGAAGGGAACGAGAGAGCCATACCGTATGATGACCTCGCGCTCAGAATACAGACTCCTGCTCCGCCAGGATAATGCAGACCTCAGACTCACCGAGATTGGCAGAAAGGCTGGACTCGTTTCGGACGAGCAGTACGAAAAATTCACCGAGCGAAAGAGCCTTATTGAAAAGGAAGTCGGCCGTATAGAAAAGACCACTATAGCTCCGTCGGAGGCAGTAAACGCTCTGCTCACCTCTCTCGGCTCTTCTCCTATATCTACGGGAATAAAACTCGCGGAGCTTATCCGCCGCCCCGAGATAACCTACTCAGCTATATCGTCTATAGACACGGATAGACCTACTCTTCCGAGAAGCGTGCGCGAGAGCGCGGAGATACTCATAAAGTATGAGGGATATATCAAAAGAGAGATAGCCGAGGTCGAGAGAAAAAGAAAGCTCGAGGACAAAAAAATCCCCGAGAATATATGCTATAAGGATATATACGGACTGAGGCTTGAGGCGGCTGAAAAGCTTGAAAAAATCAGACCGCAGAGCATCGGACAAGCATCAAGAATAAGCGGCGTAAATCCCGCTGACATAAATGTTCTTATCATCTATCTTTCGCAAAAGAGGTAGTTTTTGTAAATCAATATTTGCAAAAACCTCTTTTTAAGGAGTCCGAGTTGGTAAAATCCCCTCCACCACTAGCGTGGTCCCCCTCCCCTTATAAATAAGGGCAGGCTATACAAAAAAGTGCTGATTTTTATATCAGCACTTTTTTAAGTTCTATTTCGTCTATAGGTTTTATTCCAAGACCTGAGAGATATTTCTCCGCCGCCTCAATCTCCTCCTTATCAGCGACTCTATCGGGAGAGTGAGAGTCACAACCGAGAATTACGCGCACGGGAAACTCTGCCGCAAGACGCCAGAAGGAATCGGTGGGATAATTTCTGTTAAGAGCTCTGCCGAGCAGGTTATATTCAATCGGCTTATCAAGTCTTGCTGCCTCGCGTATAATTCTCTCCATTTCGGAAAGAAATACCCTCTCACTGCCCACAAAATTTACAATGTCGGGGTGAGCAACGTAGGTTATAATACCCGTATTCATTCCCGCTATAACCGCATCGGTATATTCTCTTAAAAGAGTGGTATCGGAAGTCGCGGGACGGGCAACGTAGGTCCCTCGCTCGTCGGGAGCGAAGTGCTGACCGAGAATAAGGTAATCTATCGGATAAGGCTTCCAGAAATCGAGACAGTCCTGCCACATATAAGCGTAATACTCGGTTTCAAAGCCTATCTTTATTTCGATTTTGTCCGCATACTTTTCTTTCAGAGCGAGAAGAGTGGAAAAATAATCCGAGATTTCCTCGGGAAGCATTTTATAGCTTGACACGTATCCGTCGCGATACGGCATTGGAGCATGGTCAGAAAAGCCGAGGATTTTAACTTCCTCGGCTATAGCTTTCAGTATATACTCCTCTTCGCTGCCCTTTGCATGATGACAGCGGGCGGTATGGGTATGGTATGATGCTTTCATAATTAAATCCGCAGAAAATCAGAGCAAGAACATAAACGCTGCTGCTCCCGCACCTGCGAGAATTGCAAGTATGAAAAGAGTGATGAGCCAACGGCGAAGCTTACGGCGACGCACGTACTTGCGAGCCTTGCGGAGATAACGAGAAATGGGATCCTTCTTTCTCTTGATGGACTTATTGAAAATGCGAATCCATCTTACGTCAGCCTTGGTAACGTCGTCAGACTTACGAAGAGCGGAAGGCTCGTGAACGAGCTTGTTTCTCGTATTTCTGTATCTTACGAGACGAGGCAGAACGTCATCTCTTCCGGGCGCAAAGCGAGCGTTATTGAGACGGTTGATATACTCGGTAACTCCTCCCGAGCTTACTCCGAATTTTTCGCAGCAATCCTTATCGAGTTTTATATACTCAGAAAGAAACGCCTTATTTGTTTTCTTCTTTCCCATAGAAACTTCCACCTTTCAATCTTTGTTTAAAACACAGTTATCAGCCGAGCCAAATTGGACATTTTTCCTTTTTAATATTTTACACTATTTTTTTGCATTTTGCAAGTAGTTATTTAAATTTTTATACTATTCTTTTTAAAGGTCAATTAAAATGGGGGCTTTTCCCGTTTTTCTCTGAAAAATCGTCTTTTTTCACCCTAACGAAGAGCCTTAAAAGAGCCTTGCAGTTAAGCGGAAACAGCGGGTAAAGATATCCTTTTCCAAGCAGATTCCGATTGGTGACGATAAGAAAAGCAGAAAACAGAAGTCCACCGACAAAGCCGTATATTCCGAGAGCCGCGGTGAGAAGAAGAGTTATGACTCTTACGAACTTAAATGCGTAGCCAAGCTCGTGATTCTGCTGGGCAAAATTCGCTATCGCAACGAACGCCATATAGAATATTACGTCAGCGCACAGCCACCCGACCTCTATAGCAAAATCACCGAGAATAAGCGCTCCCACGACCGAGAGCGAGTTGGACAGCATATCCGGAGTATTCATCGAGGCTATTTTCAGTCCGTCAATCGCAAGCTCGACGAGTATTAGCTGAAGTAAAATCGGCAGAGCGCCCGGCTCGTCGGGAACAAGAAAGGCGAGTGCTGAAGGCAATCTTTCCGAATAGTAAATGCACATATACCACAGAGGTGTAGAGACTACCGAAAGAAGCAGAATAAGCGTTCGCACTATCCTGAGGTAACTGCCCGTAAGAGGCGGAAAATAAAAGTCGTCCGTCTGCTGCAAAAAGTCAAAAATCGAGGTCGGAAGAATCATAACCTGAGGTGAGGTGTCACAGATTACGAGCACGCTCCCCTCCATAAGATGCGCGGCGGCGGTATCGGGTCGCTCGGTAGTCCGTATCTTCGGAAAGGGATTCAGCCATCCTCTTCTGATAAGCGATTCGGCAAGACTCTGAAATCCTAGGGTCAATGATTTCGGCGCGGACGCGAGAAGCTTCTTTTTTACCTCTTTGACGGTTTTTTCGTCAGCGAGTCCGTCCATATAACAGATAACGATATCCGTTCCCGAGCTTCCGCCTATGTCAATATGCTCCATCGTGAGTCTTCTGTCACGTATGCGCCTTCGTATAAGGGCGGTATTCATAACGAGAGTTTCAACGAATCCGTCGTGAGAGCCCTGCATAACCCTGTCACTGTCAGGCTCTGCGGTATTTCTGGCGGGATAGGTACGCATATCCATAAGAATAGCTTCGTCGGAAAAGCTCTCCGCGAGCATAAGCGACTGCCCCGAAAGAACCCCCCTCACCATATCGTTTACCTCGGTGGAAAGCTCAACCTCCATATACGGAAGCTTACGGACCATTTTGCCGGCTCCCGATATGCTTTTGGCACCTATGAGGTACTGCATCATTCTCTGCATCTCGCTGTCCTTGACAAAGCCGTCAATGTAAAAGAGAGTAATCTCACCGTCCGCCGTATCAATATGTCTCTCTATTATGTCAAAGCTTTCCTTAACCCTGAGTATTTCGGAAAGAAGCGCTACGTTTTTCACGTAATCCGTTGAAAGCTTCATATATTAACCTCTACTAATTTTTGGTATTATTACCACTGAAAAGGGGATATATTCAAGGACTTTGGAATTTGTTTTATTTTGAATTTTCAAGTTGACATTATAAATATTTTATGCTAAAATATAGTATTGGTGATAAATAGAGTACAGAGAGGGAATGCTATGGATTCTTTTTTTACACAAAAAGAGCTGTTTGCAAATATTGGTTTACGAAATCAAGACCTGTTCTTCTATAGCGTCACCGACTCGACAAACACAAGAGCAAGAGAGTATTTTCTCACGCACGCCCCAAGCTCCCCGACTCTTTTTGCCGCGGACACACAGACTGCAGGCAGAGGAACTAGAGACAGAGGCTTTGAGTCTGAGCTCGGAGGACTTTATTTTTCCCTGCTTTTCCCGGGTAGCAGTCTTGACAGCGCTCCTCTTACGGCTATGGCGGCAGGCGCCGTGTATCTTGCGCTCAGGTTTTTTCTCGGGAAAAAAACGAGCAAAAACCTTTTTATAAAATGGGTAAACGACCTGTATATAGGGAAAAAGAAAATTTCCGGCATTCTCTGTGAAAAAATTGACTCAGAGGTCGGACGCGCCTATATCGTGGGTATAGGAATAAATATCTATGGCTCTCCATTCTCACCCGAGGTTGAAAAAATTGCCTCCTCGGTAGAGGTAGCGACCGGAATAAGACTTAACCGCGAGGCTCTGCTCCTTAAAATATGCGAGTACCTTCTCTCTATCAAGGATGCGAGAGGTGGGAAAAGGCTGCGGCGCGCGTACAGACGCCATTCGTTAAAACGCGGCGAGAAAATTTCCGTCACCGACTCAAGCGGACTAGTTCGTGACGCTCACGTAATTGGTCTCGGTAAGGATTTTTCCCTCAGAGTGCGTTACTCCGACGGCGAGACCGCGTCTCTGGTATCGGGTGACGTATCAATAAAAATTTAAATTAAGCCGAAAGGCAATTCTATAAGCGCAGGAGCGCGCAACGGAGGACAAAAAAATGAAATGGACTTCACTTAATGAGCTGAGAGAAAAGTTTCTCTCCTTCTTTGAGAGCAAGGGACACATAAGACTCCCCAGCTTCTCTCTTATCCCGAATAACGATAAGTCTCTTCTTCTTATCAACTCGGGAATGGCTCCTATGAAGAAGTTTTTTACGGGCGAGGAAATTCCTCCCCGCAACAGAGTATGTACCTGTCAGAAGTGCATAAGAACACCCGACCTTGACAGAGTAGGACACACCGCACGTCACGGCACGTATTTTGAAATGCTCGGTAACTTCTCCTTTGGAGATTACTTCAAGGAGGAGGCAATTCCCTTTGCTTGGGAATTTCTCACCGGCACTCTCGAGATACCCGCTGACCTTCTCTGGCCCTCAGTATACGAGGCTGACGACGAGGCATACGCTATCTGGAAGGACAAGATAGGCGTGCCTGAGGAACATATAGTAAAGCTCGGCAAGGCAGATAACTTCTGGGAGCACGGCACAGGTCCCTGCGGCCCCTGCTCCGAGATATACTTCGACAGAGGTATCAAGTACGGCTGCGGCTCTCCCGACTGTAAGCCCGGCTGCGACTGTGACAGATTTATGGAGATATGGAATAACGTATTCTCCCAGTTCAACAACGACGGAAACGGCAACTACACCGAGCTTATTCAGAAGAATATAGATACGGGTATGGGACTTGAGCGTCTTGCCTGCGTTATGCAGGGCGTTGACAATCTCTTCGAGGTTGACACGGTGAGAAGAATTCTCGACACCGTATGCTCTATCGCAGGTAAGAAGTACGGCGACAACGCTGAAAACGATATTTCTATCCGCGTAGTTACCGACCATATAAGAAGCGCAACCTTTATGATATGCGACGGCGTTATCCCCTCAAACGAGGGCCGCGGATACGTTCTCAGAAGAATTCTCCGCCGCGCTGCAAGACACGGAAAGCTTCTCGGCATAAACGAGAAATTCCTCGTTTCTCTCGCAGAGATAGTTATAGACCAGAATAAAGACGCTTACCCCGAGCTTGTGGGTAAGACCGATTATATCCTCAAGGTAGTTCTTATCGAAGAGGAAAGATTTAACGCGACAATCGACTCGGGACTCTCCATTCTCTCCTCTATTATCGAGAAGGTAAAGGCAGAGGGCAAGGACACCGTTTCGGGTGAGGACGCATTCAAGCTTTACGACACCTTCGGCTTCCCCGTAGACCTCACCAGAGAAATCTGTGAGGAGGGCGGGCTCAAGATAGACGAGGAGTCTTTCACCCGTCTTATGAAAGAGCAGAAGGAAAGAGCAAGAGCGGCAAGAGGAAATATCTCGGGCTGGGCAGACTCGGGAGCTGAGCTTCTCGCAGGACTTGAAAAGACCGATTTCCTTGGCTACGAAAAGAACGAGTGCGAAGCAAAGGTATCAGCTATTATCGTTGACGGCGAGAGAGTAGACGCCGTAAGCGAGGGCGAATGCTCTATTATATTTGACTCCACCGTATTTTACGGTGAGGGCGGCGGTCAGGTAGGCGACACCGGACTTATCTCGGGCAAGGCAAGCGCAACCGTTGTCGACACCAAGAAAACCGACGGAATCTTTATTCACGAGGTAAAAGTTGACTCGGGAATTATCTCCCTCGGAGACACTCTCACTCTCACCATTGACAAAACCAGACGCACCGCTATAAGAAGAAACCACTCCGCGTGCCACCTTCTTCAGTCGGCGCTCCGTAAGGTTCTCGGCTCTCACGTTGAGCAGGCGGGCTCGTACGTAGACGAAAATAGACTACGCTTTGACTTCTCCCACCTTGCTCCTATGACCAAGGAAGAGATAGCGGCAGTTGAGAAAATAGTAAACGAAAATATCCTTCTTGCAGAGGGCTGCGCTACCACCGTAACCTCACCCGACGAGGCGAGAAAGATGGGCGCCATGGCGCTCTTCGGCGAGAAGTACGGCGACAGCGTAAGAGTAGTCGCTATCGGAAGCTCCAGCCTTGAGCTTTGCGGTGGTACTCACGTATCCTCTACCGGCGAGATAGGACTCTTCAAGGTAATCTCCGAAAGCTCGGTTGCCGCAGGCGTAAGAAGAATCGAGGCTACCACAGGTCTCGGCGTTCTTGCTCTTCTCTCAGATAAGGAAAGCCTTATAGTTGAAACCGCGCGTGAGCTTAAGAGCCAGGATATCAACGCTATCGCTAAGAAGGCTGCAAGCCTCCAGGCTGAGATAAAGGAAACTAAGAGAGAGCTTGAGAGCGCAAACGCAAGACTCTCCGAAATGAAATCAAAGGCTATGCTTGACTCTGTTAAGGAAATCGGCAGCTTCAAAGTTCTCACCGCAAAGGTAGAGTCCCGTCCCGACGAGGCAAGAGGTCTCTGTGACTCCTTCAAGTCAAAATTCGCTGACGGAATTATCGTTCTCGCGGCAGTTAAGGACGGCAAGCTCAATTTCGTAGCTGCGGCAGGCTCTGACGCAGTCAAGGCAGGCGCTCACGCAGGAAACATTCTTAAGGAAATCTCCGCGGTATGCGGCGGTAAGGGCGGCGGACGTCCCGACAGCGCAATGAGCGGCGGTAAGGATATCGACAAGGTTGGCGATGCTCTCGCACTTGCAGAAGAGATTATCTCTAAAATCTGATTACAAAACAAAAGCTCTCCCGAGGATTTAGTCCTAGGGAGAGTTTTTTATTACATTTATAATTTAATCTTTTTCCTTATTTCTACAGAACGGAAGTCCGATTGCCATAATTACGGTAAATACATACTGATTGCCATAGGCAGACCGTATCTTTTCTGCATCATATTTTAATTTTTATCCATTTAATTTCTACAAAATTTATACGTCGGGGTTACCTGTGCCGTCAGGAATCTCTGAATAGTAGTCCGCAAAGAACTTCTCTATAAACTGTTCAAGCTCAGCATCACTCATAGAATTTATAGCTATAAGAATCGCAATGCCGAGAACGAAGCCTATAATACCGAGAACGAGTCCCGCTATAGCCATAGAATCAAAGTAACCGAGATTTTTTCTTGAAACGATGGCAAATACGATTGCCAGAGCTCCGAGCACAATGCCCACGTATCCCGAGCAGCATATAACCGATATTATACCGCAAATAAGAGAAACGAGAGACCAACTATAAGTCTTTCTTCTTCCTCTTCCCGTAACCGTCTGAAAGAGATAATCCTCACCGTGCTCCTCAAAGGGATTATAACCGTTATCGTTCATATTTACCTTCCTTTCAATATAAGTGATTATTGTAAAGACTATTCTAACATAAAAAAAATAAAAAGTAAATACTTTTATTGACTATAGAAAGCTAAAATGATAAAATAAAGTAAAAAGAGAGGAGATAAAAAGTCATAAAATGAATAAAAAGAATATAAAGACTCTGTTTTTTCTCCTTATTTTAAACTTTGGAGTTCTGACAGTTTCGCTCGTTTACGACCGCCTTTTTGAGATGGGAGATGTGGGAAAATGTCAGTTTTTTGAGACCTTCGGGCTCTACTGTCCCGGCTGCGGAGGCTCAAGGTCACTGCACGCGCTTCTTGATTTTAAGCTTCTG
>JAZRLJ010000038.1:0-6226 GCA_045646755.1 Eubacteriales bacterium
AGATATCCCATCATTTAAAATGAGTAAGGTCGCTCGTAGACTACGAGATTGATAGGTCGGAGATGTAAGTACAGTAATGTATTCAGTTGACCGATACTAATTGACCGAGGGCTTGAACTGCTCTTTGCAGTTCGGCATAAATGTTCGAGCTTTTCGTTTCTTTCCTAATTCGGTTTTTAATGAGTATTTAAATAAAAAAGGAAGTCAGTCAGACTTCCTTTTTTTGTTTTTATTTTTTCTTTCGAAAAAGCTTTTTGTTCGTAAAATGTCGGAAAATAACAAGTATGATTTGCAAAAAAACGAAATTTTGCTCTTCTTAACTTTAAAAAGCTTAACGAAACCTATTCTTGATGGAGATTGCAAATTTCGTTTTTATTTAACTTGAGATTGACATATTCATTCGTTTATAGTATACTTTATTTACTGAGTAAAAAGGGGGACAGTAAATTGGCAAGAAAGGAAAACGGAAAGCAGAAACTTATCCGCCTTGTTGAAATTCTTATAAAGTATACCGATTTCGAGCATGGACTTACCATAAACGAGATTATAGAGAAGCTCTCCGCGTACGGCATTTCAGCAGAGAGAAAGAGCCTTTACGACGATTTTTTCATTCTTGAGGAAATGGGCGTGCCTGTATATAAGACTAAGGGAAAACAGACGAGATACTATATAGACTCCTTCCTCTTTGAGATTGCCGAGCTTAAAATGCTCGTTGACGCGGTGCAGTCCTCAAAGTTCATAACCGCAAAGAAGAGCAAGGATATAATATCCAGACTTGAGAGGTTTACCAGCATACATAAGTCAAAGGAGCTTTCCCGTCAGGTCTACGTAGAGGATAGAGTAAAGACGGCAAACCCCGCGGCAGTCTATACCATTGATGCAGTGCATAGCGCTATAAATGCGGATAAAAGACTTAAGTTTCATTACTTCGAGTATGATGCGGAAAAGAAAAAGAGACTTCGCCGAGACGGAGCTTTTTATAGCGTAAGTCCTCTTTCACTTATGTGGAGCGAGGAAAATTATTACCTTGTTGCATACGAGGAGGACTCGGAAAAAATTAAACATTTCCGCATAGACAAAATGACCGACGTCGCCCTCCTTGATGAGAAGAGAACCAGAAACGCGCTCACCTCCTCATTCACCCCATCGGACTATCCGCGTAAGACCTTCGCTATGTATGGAGGAAGAGAGGAGCTTGTAACTTTCGAATGCCGTGAGAGACTTGCGGGAGTTATGATTGACCGATTCGGCACTGAGCCGACCTTTCATAAAACCGAGTTCGGATTTAAATTTTCTGTCCGCGTTATGCTTAGCCCTACCTTCTTTGCCTGGGCTATGGGCTTTGCCGACGAGCTGAGAATTCTTGCTCCCGACAGCGTCCGCGCGGAAATAAGAGATATTATAAATAGGACGGCATCTCTCTATCCCGAGGAGGAAAAATGAAAGAATATACTACAGTTGCCTTTGACCTTGACGGCACTCTTACAGATCCCGAGAGCGGTCTGACAAGCGCCTTTGCATACGGTCTTTCCAAAATGGGAATAGAGTACGGCGACAAGAAAAATCTAAGGCGATTTATCGGCCCGCCTCTTAAGGCTGAGTTTATGGCAGTTTACGGATTTTCCGACGAGGAGGCTGAGGAATGTGTCAGACTCTTCCGCGAGTATTTCTCAGTTTACGGCTGGTGGGATAACAAGCTCTACGAGGGTGTTGCCGAAATGCTCGACGCACTTAGGAAAAGTGGCAAGAAAATCATACTCGCAACCTCAAAGCCCGAGGACTTTGCTATTAAAATACTTAGACTTTTTGATATTGAAAAATACTTTGATTTTATCGGCGGTGCGACCATGGACCACACCCGTGTTGAAAAACATGCGGTTTTATCATATTCTCTTGACGCGGTAAGTGCAGACAGAGAATATGCAATCCTCGTCGGCGACAGAGTGTTTGACGCAGAGGGCGCGCGAGAGTGCGGTATAGATTCTATGGGAGTATTATACGGTCACGGCTCACGTGAGGAAATAGAAAACGCAGGCTTTACATATACGGCTGAGAAGGTTTCTGATATTCTTGAAATTCTCAGGTAAATCACTTGACTTTGTATGTATACAATGATACAATATATGAGGTAAATTAAACACTTAGGAGATAATAATGGAATCTTACGTAATCAATGCTAGAAGACGCATTCACGAGTATCCCGAAATAGGATTTGAGCTTGACAGAACTCTCGCTTTTCTTAGAGAAGAGCTTGACAAAATGGGAGTTGAGTATACCGAGAAATTCGGTAAGAGCAGTATTGTTGCTACCATAAATCCCGAAAAGACAAACTTCACCATAGGTATAAGAGCAGATATAGACGCGCTTCCTATCCAGGAGGATAACGATTTGCCCTTCAAGTCAAAGCTTGACGGACAGATGCACGCTTGCGGTCACGACGCGCACGCGGCTATTGCGCTTGACGCTTGCAGAAGACTTAATGAAATGAAGGATAAAATCAGCTGCCGCGTTAAGATTATATTCCAGGCGGCAGAGGAATATCCCCCCTCAGGCGCAAAGCTTATGGCACAGGACGGAGTAATGAACGACATTGACTGTATCGTTGCTCTTCACGTTGATACCGACCGTCCCGCAGGCGTTGTAGCAGTTCGTAAGGGACCTAGAAATGCAACGAGCGACGGATTTTATCTTGAATTCTACGGCAGAGCAGCTCACGCGGCTCAGCAGCACAAGGGTGTTGACGCCATTATGATGGCGGTAAAGGCTTACACCGAGATAGAGTTTATGATTGCTAAGGAAATTGCGGCAAAAGACCCTATAATTTTCAACGTGGGCGCAATTCACGGCGGTATTGCAAATAACATAATCTGCGATAAGTGTACTATGTTCTGCACCCTCAGAACTCAGAAGCAGGAAAACGCAGATTACATACTTGGCAAAATCAAGAAGATTATCGCAGCTATTGCCGAGGTTTCGGGCGGCGAGGCTAAGTTCGTTGAGTCTAAGCACTATCCGATAGTTATGAATAATCCCCTCATAACCGACAAGATAACAGAAGCTGCAACCAAGATAGTCGGAGCAGAGAATATAAAGGAGCATCCGCAGGGAATGGGCGGTGAGGACTTCTCTTACTTTGCTCTTGAGAAGCCAGGATGTATGTTTGGACTTGGTGTAAGAAACGATGAGCTCGGATATACCGTAGGCGTTCATAACGGAAGATTTAAGCTCGACGAGAATGCTCTTGCGGTAGGCTCGGATATATTCGTTCAGTTTGTGCTGGACAATATGTCCGGTTTTTGACGGGCATAAATTCCGAAATACTGCGTTAAAGCATCGACTCGACGGAGCTCGAAATAGGTAACTATATCTTCGCCCGTCTCACTCGCTTTGCCTTGTCTTTCAAAATTTCTGCTATGTCAAAAAAAGCTCATTGAAACTTTGCGAAGACCAAAATAGATAGAAAAAAGCACGGTTTTGTAAACAAAACCGTGCTTTTTATGTTCGTTTTTGACTTTTGAAGTTAGATTTTGTTAAGCATTTCTGTTGCTTTTCCAACAAGTATCTCGGAAATTCCGGGAGCAAAACGGGAGGCGCGAGCTTCATATCCGCCTTCGCTATATGCCTTTGATGAGGGGAAATATCCGCGCGCATCGTTAGCGCAGCAGCAGGGAAGAATAAGCTCAAAGCCTTCAACCTCCTTGGTTGCTCTTCCGATTTCGGTAAAGGGCTCTCCGGGGAAGCCTACGAATGCTACCTTGCTGAGCTTTACTACGCTCATAGGAAGGGTGAATGAGTCAGGGCCATTCTCGAGAGACACCATTCTCTTAGCTTCTGCGACTACGGTGGTGAGCGCCATTCCCTTGTAGGGGATTTCTTCATCGTGTCCCGATTCGTGAAGCTCGGTGTACTTCTTAGCGAGGGGGAGCTGTTCGGCAGTGGGCTTATACGAGGGAACCTCGAACGTTTCTACTGCCGCCGAGATGGTGTCAACCTCCGTCCAGCATACCTTATCGTATACCTGCATTGCCGCAGCGGCAACTACTCTTCCTATATGTCTTGCGTGTCCGTATCCGCGGGAGCAACCGTCAAAGTCGTTGAACATATCGTTGAAGTCGCCGCCCTTGGGATGAACGTTAACGTGGTTTACGTCGCCCTGGCAACCGTTGAAGAATACGCACTTGGTGTTGTCGATAGCCTTCTCAACAAACTTTCTTGCAAAGCCGGGCCAGTCCGCGCTGATAAGACTGCCGCCTACGGTGTCGGGGTGGTTACCGAAGTTAAGTATAACGATAGTGTCCTTGCCCTCTCTGTCTATTCTGAGTACGCCAACTCTCTCATCAACGGTTTCGAGCGGCTCGAGAATTTCAGGATTGTTTACTCCGGGGTTTGTCATAACCGAGCCGTCTTTCATACGGAAACGGCGGATAAAGGCTACGTTTTTAGCCTCGCCTACGCCATAGCCGAGCTTTGCGGGGGTGAGGTCTGCCTTTGCAAGAAAAGCGGCGTCAACGCACTTATCCATAAGTCTTTTCCAGTATTCCTTGAGGATTTCCTCAGTCTCGCCGAAGGTAAGGCTCGCGCCGGGGCCTGTATGGGTGTGAGTAGAAGCAATGAATACGGCGTCCTTATCCATATTGCAAAGCTCTGCGATACGCTCACGCATAATATTTATTCTTGCTGCACCGATAGCGCAGTTATCAACTGACATAACGATAGCAATCTTGCCGTCCTTTTCAAAAGCGACAGCGTTTACTTCAAGCTCGTCAAGAACACCCTCGACTCTTCTCTCTACGTAGTAGCCGATAATGGGGGTGTCAACGGAGGGGGTAACGTTCACACGCGCAAAGCCTGCACGAAAGCCGTTGTTTGCCATTTTTTCTCTCCTTATTATATATTAGGAATGAAATTTCCTGAAAAAAAGGTGTAAAAAAGCCTCGAAGTCAAAAGGAGTTCGAGGAGCTTTTTTATTATGCGAGATTACTTATCAGCCTCAGCCTTTGCAATAACCTCAACACCCTTGTAGTAGCCACAAGCCTTGCATACGCGGTAAGCAAGATTAACTTCGCCGCACTGAGGGCACTTTACAAG
Source organism: Eubacteriales bacterium (assembly GCA_045646755.1). Taxonomy (GTDB): domain Bacteria; phylum Bacillota; class Clostridia; order Oscillospirales; family CAG-272; genus UBA1740. Next base: position 5,089 of record JAZRLJ010000038.1, read on the forward strand.
ATTGGTGGGAGCTTCGAGCTTCCAAACGCTGGAGCGTCTCTTCATCTTTCTCGAATGAGAAACTTTTCTCTTTGGTACTGCCATTGTTATAACCTCCTATTGAGAGTATGTATCACATACCCATATATCCTTTATTTATTATTTTTCATTTGGTCGAGCAATTTCTGCAGAGGAGCCATGCGCGGATCAATTTCCTTATGGTCGCAGTCGCACTCGCCTTCATTCAGATTTTTGCCACATTTTGAGCACAGACCCTTGCAATCGTCGCGGCAGAGGAAACGATAGGGAAATTCAACCTCCATCTGCTCGATTATACGGCTGTCAATATCAAGAAAGCCGTCGTCGATTATTGCATAGTCGTCCAGCCTGTCCTCGTCAAGATCGGAAAGGATTTCCCTCGGAGCGACGGTTTTCTCAAGATCAAAGGTGAAACTGCCGTTTACGGGAGAAAGACATCTCGCACACTTTGCTTCATAATCAAGCGATGCGGTAAGAGTCATTTTCATATAACCGGCGGTGTTGGTGATATCACCCCTGACCTTCATGGGAGAAGGAAAACTCACACCGTAAAGAAAGCTTGCCGTATCCTCGGAGTCAATATCGATGGTCAATTCATAGTCAAAGCTTAGCAGTCTTTCGCCAAGTAGCAGCGGCCTTAAATCGAGCTTCATCAATACCCTCCTCGCTATGGATGGAATAGCTTTTTTGATTTTTGGGCATAGTTTAGGCCATAACCCAAAATCGCACAATATATTATATAACTTATAACGCGTAAAGTCAAGACTTTTTTCAAAAAAACTTTTTCTTTTTTGACTTAATAAAAAAAGTGGGGAATTCCTTACAAAAAACCTATAAAATATTGACTTTTTTCTTATCTTGTATTATAATTTTTACTGTTAAAATATAATTTCGGAGGACCTAGAAATGATGACGGATATTGAAATAGCTCAGTCGGTTACCCCAAGGCATATCCTTGAGATAGCAAAGGAAGCGGGAATTGACGAAAAATATATCGAGCTTTACGGCAATGCGAAGGCAAAGCTTGACCTTTCGCTTCTTCGTGACGCAGAGGATAAGAAGGACGGAAAGCTTATACTCGTAACCGCAATCACCCCCACCCCCGCAGGAGAGGGAAAGA
>JAZRLJ010000039.1:0-5627 GCA_045646755.1 Eubacteriales bacterium
CCTTTATCTTGATGGTGACAAGGTGGTTATCAAAACCTCTGCGGTAAAACATATAGTTTTAGTTACTGATAGAAGAGAAGCGATTGTCGTTGATGCTCCCGATGCGGACAAAAATCTTTTTAGCGCAGAGCTTAGCCTTGACGGGCTTCTTAAGAGCCACGCTCAAACCAAGGATTTCCGAGGCGCATTTTTCAGAATTGAATTAACCGACAAATACGGTAAAAAGGCTCTTACCAGAGCATATTTTCTTGATGAACTGGGACTTTAATTATAAATAACGTGTAAATCTACGGAGGACCTTGATATGAAAAAGTACTTATTGCCCCGCCTTGGCAAATTTTATAAGGCTAATATGCACACTCACACGAATATTTCGGACGGAGCTCTCACTCCCGAACGGGTTAAGGAGAAATACAAGGAAAAGGGTTATTCCATAGTTGCATTTACCGACCACGAGATAATGCTTCCGCATAACGACCTTCGTGACGAGAATTTTCTTCCCATAACGGCGTATGAAATTCAGCTCATGGACAGAAGCGTTCCGGGATTTTGCAACAAGCGTTATCATATGAACGTTTATTCTCCCGATGCTGACAGATACCTTTCCAAGACTTATTGCAAAAGAGACGCTTGGTGGGGAAACATAGTCAAATACTTCACCGAAGAGATGGCAGAGGCCGGAGTTACAGAACGTTCTCACACTAAAGATTACGCTCAGAAGATGATTGATATGGCAAACGAGGAGGGAATGCTCGTTTCCTATAACCACCCCGTATGGTCAAATCAGAACTATACCGATTACTCGGGACTTAAGGGACTGTGGGGCGTTGAGTGGTACAACAACGAGTGCGTACAGCTCGGATATTACGACAACGTATCACCCATAACCGACCTTCTTTCCGAAGGGGAGAGGGTATTTCCTCTTGCTACGGATGACTCCCACAACGTGTACAGTATAGGTGGAGGTTGGATTATGGTTAAGGCGAAAGCACTCGACTATGATACTATCTTCGCTGCACTCAAAAAGGGCGATTTCTATTCCTCCACGGGTCCCGAAATAAAGAGCCTGTACCTCGACGGAGACAAGGTGGTTATAAAGACCTCTGCAGTAAAGCAGATAGCTCTTATAACGGATATGAGAATAACCGAAGTGATTGACTCAGCTAAAACGGGAAAAACCGTTTTCGGAGGAGAGCTCAGTCTTGCAAAGCTCATTGAGAAGCGCAACGCTCTGGGTGATTCGCGCAAGAGCTTTTTCAGAATAGAGATAACCGACAAATGCGGAAGAAAGGCGCTTACAAGAGCCTATTTCCTTGACGAATTAAAACTTTAACCTAAAGGAGATTGCCAATGGATATTAACGAACTTCTTAATGGAGTGGACTGCGAGTGCGGAAAACGTCACGAGTGTCCCATCGAAAAGGTTTACATAGAAAAGGGCGCGACGTCAAAGCTCACGCCTCTTTGCGAAAATTATAAAAAAATTCTGCTCGTTGCAGACGGGAATACCTACGCCGCAGGCGGAGAGGCGGTAAAAAAAGCGCTTCCCGATAAAGAACTCTCGCAGGTTATCTTTGACGGCAGCAGCATTCTCATTCCAAACGAAGAGGCCATAGAGCGTGTGCGAGAAAACCTACTCGGTGCTGAGGTAATAATAGCGCTTGGCTCCGGCGTTATACAGGACCTTTGTAAATACGTCTCGCATTTTGCGCATATCCCTTATATCGTAGTAGCAACTGCTCCGTCAATGGACGGCTATGCCTCTGACGGCGCGGCTATGATACTCGGAGGAATGAAGGAAACCGTTAAGGCGGGGCTGCCGAGAGCTATAGTATGCGATGTTGATATTTTGAAGAACGCCCCCCTTGATATGATTAAGGCGGGATACGGAGATATAATAGGAAAGTTCAGTGCCCTTTGTGACTGGAGACTTGCCAACATAGTAAACGGTGAGTATCTTTGCGAGTTCGTCTATTCGACCACCGAGGCTATGGTAGAGAAAACTCTCGCGGCGGCAAAGGGGCTTATGGAGAGAGATGAGGAGAGTATCGCCGCTTTGACCGAGGCGCTTATAACCGTTGGAATTATGATGAGCTTTGCGGGCTCTTCGCGTCCCGCATCGGGTAGTGAGCATCACCTCTCACACTTTTTTGTGATTGTCGGAATAGTGCGCGGCGAGGAGTATTTCCCCCACGGAATTGACGTAGCGTATTCTGCGATAGTTACAGCCTCCATACGCGAGGAGCTTATGGAAACGCCCTTTCCTGCGCGCAAGTTTTTGCCTCCGAGAGCTGAGTGGGAGGAAAAAATCAAGAAGATATACGGCCCTGTCGCAGATGGGTGCATTGCCCTTCAGGACAAGGTAGGAAACTATATTACCGACAGAACCAGAAAATATCTCAAGGCAGAAAACGAGATAAAAGAGCTCTTCAAGTCTACGCCTACCTCGTGGGAAATTGAGGGAATGCTAAGACCTGTCGGACTTGACCTTTTTGAATTTCACAAAATGTACGGCACAGAGAAGATAAACGACGCTATATCCTATGCAAAGGACCTTAAGGACAGATATACGGTGCTTTGGACATATTACGACCTTTTTGGAGAACAGATATGAGCCTTGTAAAAACGATAAAGATGCCCACAATGAATACGGGGCATATTCAGGGAATAGCTATTGACCGCGACAGAAAATATATGTACGCCTCCTTTACCACCTCGTTTATAAAGACGGATATGGAGGGCAACGTCGTCGGAAGCGTGACGGGACTGTGCGGTCACCTAGGCTGCATAGCCTATAACTACGACGACGGTAAGGTTTACGGCTCGCTTGAGTATAAGCACGACGTGATAGGTAAGAAAATACTCGAGAGAGTAAGCGGTCAGAGAAATCTTGATATTGACGTCGAGGACGGGTTTTATATCGTCAGCTTTGACGTTGATAAGATAGACAGAGTGGGTATGGACGCAGAGGCTGACGGGGTTATGACGGCAGTCTATCTCTCAGAGGTTGTCGATGACTTCAAAGCAGAGGGCCACAGATACGGCTGCAGCGGAATTGACGGCGTAACCTTTGCTCCGATTCCGGGTGAGACAGGCAAGAAATATCTTTACGTCGCCTACGGAATTTACAGTGACCTTGACAGAGACGATAACGACTGTCAGGTAATTCTGCGTTATGACGTCAATGAATTTAAAAAATTCGCTGCTCCCTTAAATCAGAAGAAAATGCACAGACAGGGCCCGAAAAAGCCCGAGAGCAAATATTTCGTCTATACGGGAAACACGACCTTCGGAGTGCAAAATCTTGAGTATGACGAAGAAAACTCGCTTATGCTTCTTGCGGTCTATACGGGAAAGAAGCCCGAGTTCCCGAACTACCCGCTTTTCTTCGTTGATATGAGTGTCGGTGCGGTCGAGAGGGACGGAAGAGAATACCTCACTCTTAAGAAAATCGGCAGGGAGCACTTGCCCACGGGTGTTTGGGGCAGTGATTTTCCATACGGCTCAACGGGTGTTGCCTCGCTCGGAAACGGGGAGTTTTATTTCTCTATTCCCTCCGGGGATAACGGCGTTTGGAATGCCGAAATAGCTCTGTTTTCGTATCGCGGAAATGGCAGTTATTATCTAGTTTAAAACGGGAGAAAACTATGAAAAAGTCAACTTCACTTTACTTTTTTGCTCTTGTTTTGGGAGTTTTACTGCTTATGTCCTCTTGCACGGATGCGCTTATGGGCAGAGCTTGTACCGTGCATGCGGATACAGACGGAGATAAGCTGTGCGATACCTGCGGCGCTTCTGTTACGACGAAATGCAAGAAGCATAAGGACCTCGACCATGACGGAGTATGTGACAGTGACGGATGCACTCAGACAATGAAGGTAAAGCACTATGACCTTGACCATGACGGAGTGTGTGACGACTGCGGCAAGGACGGTCTTACCTACGTACATACAGACGAGGACTACGATAGACTCTGTGACGTCTGCGATATTCAGCTTGCGGTAGAGTGCGACTGCTATGACGAGAATCTTGACGACAAGTGTGACGTATGCCGTTATCCGGTATGCACTCACAGAGATATCAACAAGGACGGCAAATGTGACAAGTGCAAGGAGGAAATTCCTATTCCGCCCCCCTGTGAGCATAAGGACGAGAACAGAGACGGAAAATGCGACGAATGTAAAGCTGTTCCGGACGACGCTGTTCTCCTTGTAAACGGCTTAGGAAGAACCCCTTATAAAATTGTTATCGGTAAAGGTGTTGACGGCAGTGCAAGACTAAAAATACAAGCGCTGAAGGACGAGCTTAAGTCTCTTGGTGTTCTTCTTGAGGAAAACAGCGGAGAAGAGATCGTATACGAAATTCTTTTCGGTGAGGTCAAGGGAAGAGACACAAAATATTCTCTTGACGTCCACGAGCTTGGTCTTAAAGGATACACGGTTCGTATAATCGACAAGAAGATAATCGTTCTTGCAGGTTCTTCCTCTGCTTATGCGAGCGCTATAGCAGAGCTCAGAGCAAACTTTTTCAAAATAGAAGGGCAGAACACATCAGCAGGAAAGCTTGCTAGCGTTTACCTCTATCCCGAGGATAGCGTTACCGTAATTCAAAACGATTATAAGATTACTCAGATAACCCTCTACGGCGAGGATATCCGCGGTTATAAAATAGCTTACGATATGTCCAAAGCAGGCGATAAGGATTACGCTCCCACGCTCAGCGGTATTAAGAAGGCGGCTACGCAGCTGCAGACCGTTCTCTATGAGAAGTCAGGCTATTGGCTTGACATCGTGGACTCTTCCGTAGTCACCGACAAGATAATTTTCTTCGGCAAGGTGGATAAGTGCGGAGACAACGCGTTTTCGGCTAAGTTCGAGGCAGGTAAGATATCCTTTACGTCTGAATATACCACCTCTCTCGGAAAGGTTCCTTGCGACTTCTTCCTCGATATGCTTACTAACACTGTAAGCGATACAAAGACTCTCGCGCTTACTGATGCAAACGAGTCTTACGAGAGATTTACCAAGAACGCTCACTTCGTTTATTACGACGATTTCGGAGCTTTCGGTGACGGCGAGACTAACGATGCCGATATCATATACGAGGCTCATTGGTTTGCCTATAACGGCGGTCATAAGAAAATCGTCGGCACTTCGGGAAAGTGCTATTACATAGGTAAGCTGAGCGCTAAGGAGCCCGCTCCCATAGTGTGCGACGTTGACTGGACGGGTGTCGAGTTTATAATTGACGACCGCAAGGAGGTAGTAACCAACGGATATGACGGCTCTGTTTTCAGACTTCAGGGCGGCGTTTACACTGCTGTCGGTCCCTCGGGTTCTAAGCTCTTGCAGGATATAAACGCCAGTGGAGGCTTTAAGGCGAGTGAAATGACAAAGTTTGACCTCGGCCTTGGCTACAAAGCTATGCTTGTCGTAACTAACAGTACTCACAAGAACTATATAAGAAACGGCGTAAACGAGCAGGACGGAGTCGTTCAGAGTGAGATAATCGTCATTGACGAAAACGGAAATATTGACCCGACTACTCGCTTCCTTTTCGACTATGAGAAGATTACGGGAGTTGAAATATACAGAATAGACGAAGAGGCCGTGCCGACCATAACCGTAG
>JAZRLJ010000040.1:0-14912 GCA_045646755.1 Eubacteriales bacterium
CCCCAGAGCTTGTCTCACCGCTGACGAGATCGCTAAGAACGCAGACTTCTTCTGCTTCGGTACTAACGACCTTACTCAGATGACCTACGGCTTCTCCAGAGACGACGCAGGTAAGTTCCTTGGAGCTTACTACGATGCGAAGATCTTTGAGAACGATCCCTTCGCTAAGCTTGACACCACCGGTGTTGGTAAGCTTATGAACATGGCAGTTACCCTTGGTAGACCCGCTAACGAGCATCTCCACGTTGGTATCTGCGGTGAGCACGGCGGCGACCCCACATCCGTTGAGTTCTGCCACCAGATCGGCCTTGACTACGTTTCTTGCTCTCCCTTCAGAGTTCCGATCGCAAGACTCGCAGCAGCTCAGGCAGCTCTTAAGGACTAAGTAAAACTATTCTCGGCATCGCGTCAGCGACAAAATGGACTAAGGCTCCATTTTGCGAGAACGAAACATAAAGCCCTCGGCAGATTGCCGAGGGCTTTTATTATATAAAAAAATGCGACTCAAATCGAACCGCATTTTTTATTGTTTCTTTAAATTAAACCGCTCTTACGAATACGAACTGCATTACCATAAATGCTGCATAGATAGCAAGAAGGGATATTCCCTGCCATCTGGAAAGCTTGCCCTTGAAGAGCGCGGGAAGAGTCATAATAGCCATTACCGCAAACATTACGGGAATGTCGAGTATGAACGAAGCGTTCTGACCGAAGAGAAGCGAATTCTCGGGTACAGGGAAGGGGCTGATTGCTACCGCAACACCCGAAACGAGAACGAGGTTGAATATGTTTGCGCCGATAATGTTTCCGAGAGAAAGTGCGCCGTGTCCCTTGATAAGAGAGGTTATAGCGGTTACAAGCTCGGGAAGAGAGGTTCCGATAGCAACTACGGTAAGTCCGATTACAGACTCGGGAACGCCAAGCTGCTCTGCGATAGCGGTTGCACTCTCAACAAGAAGATATGCGCCGAGAGCTATAAGAGCTGCGCCTGCAATAAGAACTACGATATCCTTGATAAGACCTACTGAGCTTTCGCTCTGCTCTGCTATCTCGCATTCGGGAAGAGCCTCGCTCTCCTCCTCGGGATTCTTCTTCATATTGATAACGTTCATTACCATATAGAAAACAAATCCTGCAAGGAGTACAAGTCCTGTCCATCTCTCAAATCCGCCGCCTACGTAAGCGTTCAGCGCGTAGAATGCGGCAGCCGTGAAAAAGAAGGAAACGGGGAAAATAAGAGTCTTTTTATCTGCCTTGCCCGGCTTTATTGCGATGGTGGTCGCAGCTATAAGAGCCGTGTTACAAATAATAGAGCCGATTGCATTACCGTACGCTATCTCACCTGAGCCACTCATAGCTCCCATAGCAGAGGTCATTACCTCGGGGAGCGTCGTTCCTATAGAAACAACGGTAGCACCGATAAGAAGCTCGGGAAGTTTAAATCTTTTTGCTATCGAAGAAGCGGCTTCAACGAACATATCTCCGCCCTTAATGAGAAGAATAAGTCCGAAAGCCAAAAGAAAATATTCGGTTGGTATAAAGTCAAACATAAATTTTCTGCCTTTCATTTTTTTACCTCGTACAGTATAACACAAAGGTAGCAGTTTTGTCAATTAAAATTTCCTTGTTTTTCTCATTTTTATAAATAAAAAAAGAAAGAGCCTGATTTTTTCAGACTCTTTCATATAAAGCTATTTTATAATCAGTTAGCAGCCTTAACGATAGTGGTAAACTTATCGGTCTTAAGAGATGCGCCTCCGATAAGTCCTCCGTCTACGTTAGCCTTGGAGAGAAGCTCAGCAGCGTTAGCGTCGTTCATAGAGCCGCCGTACTGAATGGTAATCTCCTCTGCTGCCTCAGCGCCGTAAAGCTTAGCTATGGTATCACGGATAACGCCGCAGGTCTCGTCAGCCTGCTCGGGAGTTGCGGTAAGTCCCGTACCGATAGCCCATACAGGCTCGTAAGCGATTATAACGTTCTTAAGCTCCTCTGCGGATATCCCTGCAAGGTCGAGCTTGGTCTGCATAGAAACTACCTCGTCGGTAATGCCTGCAAGTCTCTCTTCCTTAACCTCACCAAGACAAAGGATAACCTTAAGTCCTGCTGCAAGAGCAGCCTTAGTTCTGAGGTTTACGGTTGCATCGGTTTCACCGAAATACTGACGGCGCTCGGAGTGACCGATAACGACGTACTCGGTTCCTATCTCGCAGAGCATCTTTGCGCTGATTTCACCGGTGTAAGCACCGCTCTCAGCGAAGTGAACGTTCTCTGCACCGATATGGATATTAGTTCCCTTTGCTGCTTCTACAGCGGTAGCGATGTCTACGTAAGGAACGCAAAGCACGATGTCACACTTGTCAAGTCCCTTTACCATAGGAGCAAGCTCGGTGATAAACTTTTTAGTCTCTGCGGGAGTCATATTCATCTTCCAGTTTCCCGCAATTACGGTTCTTCTCATTGTCAAAATCCTCTCAAAAATTACTTATCCATAAGGCAGGAAATGCCGGGAAGATCCTTACCCTCAAGGAACTCAAGAGATGCCCCGCCACCGGTAGAGATGTGAGTAATTCTGGGAGCAAAGCCAAGCTGCTCGCAAGCTGCAGCACTGTCGCCGCCACCTACGATAGTGATAGCGTCGCTCTCAGCAAGAGCCTCTGCAACTGCTACGGTACCCTTTGCAAGAGTGGGGTTCTCGAATACGCCCATAGGTCCGTTCCAAACAACAGTCTTTGCGCTGAGAACAGCGTCAGCAAAGAGCTTTGCAGTCTTAGGACCGATGTCAAGTCCTTCCATATCAGCGGGAATCTTGTCAACGTCTACGTACTGAACGTCGATAGGAGCGTCGATGGGGTTCGGGAAGGATGCTGCGATAGCGGTATCAACGGGAAGAAGGAGATTAACGCCCTTTTCCTTTGCCTTAGCCATCATCTCGCGGCAGTAGTCGAGCTTGGTTTCGTCAAGAAGAGACTTACCAACGCAAAGTCCCTTTGCAGCAGCGAAGGTGAACGCCATACCGCCGCCTATGATAAGAGTGTCAACCTTGGTAAGAAGGTTGTCGATAACGTTGAGCTTGTCTGCAACCTTTGCGCCGCCGAGTATTGCTACGAAGGGGCGAGCGGGATCGGAAAGAGCCTTACCCATTACGGAAATCTCCTTCTCGATAAGATATCCGCATACTGCGGGAATGTAGTCTGCAACGCCTGCGGTAGAAGCGTGAGCTCTGTGAGCCGCGCCGAAAGCGTCGTTTACGAATACGTCTGCGTAAGAAGCAAGCTCCTTAGCGAAATCAGCGCCGTTCTTCTCCTCACGAGCATCAAATCTGGTGTTCTCAAGAAGAACTGCCTCGCCTGCCTTAAGAGCGGCAACCTTAGCCTTTGCATCCTCTCCGATAATGTCCTCTGCGAAGGTAACCTTGTTCTCACCGAGAAGCTCGTTAATTCTGTCGCATACGGGCTTAAGAGTAAGCTTTTTCTTATCGGACTTAGCTGCCTTTGCAAGATACTCAGCCTTTGCAGCTGCCTGCTGTTCTGCGGGAAGAGCCTCCACTGCCTTCTTCTCCTTCTTGGTAAGACCGAAGCCCTCGGTAAAGATGTTGTGGGGCTTACCCATGTGAGAGCAAAGAATTACCTTTGCGCCCTGTCCGAGAAGGTACTTAACGGTAGGAAGAGCCTCTACTATTCTCTTGTCGGAGGTGATAACTCCATCCTTCATAGGAACGTTGAAATCGCAGCGAACAAGTACGGTCTTGCCTGCTACGGCTACGTCCTCAATGTTTTTCTTATTGTAGGTTGCCATTGATATATTCTCCTTTTATATTTATTTACTTTGTATATATTAACACAAATATATCTTTTAGTCAAGAGCCTTTGTTAAAAAATAAACGAATGAACGTTTATTGAACATTTGTAAATTAACCATTGACTTTACTTTCCGTTTCCTTTATAATGGATTTAAGAAAAATACCGAGGTGAAAAATGAAAAGAAAAGAAGACGCCAGAGTAATAAGAAGCCGACAAAAGCTTTTTGATTCATTTAAGGAGCTTCTGGGAGAAAAAACCTTTGAGGAAATAACGATAAACGAAATCTGTCTGCGCGCGGATATAAGAAGGGCAACCTTCTATAAGCATTTTACGGACAAGTACGATTTCCTTGCGGGACTGACGCGCCATCTCCGCTATAATTTCGAGGAAAAATTTGACACGAGACAGGCTATAGGCGAAACAGATTTATCGGAATACTATCTTGAGTACCTTCGCGCGATAATTGATTTCCTTGACAAAAACGAGGATATTGTAAATCTCATTTTCGACAGCAATATGACCGCCTCTCTCGTGGCTGTAATAATTGACGAGAATTACGAAAGAACGAGAGAAAAGCTTGAAGGTGATGTAAAAAAGGGACTTAAGATTATAGCCTCCCCCGACACAGTTGCGATTTACCTTGCAGGCGGAATCAGTCACACTCTCATAAAATGGCTGAAAACAGGCAAAAAAGCCTCTCGCTCAGAGCTTACGAGTGAGATTATATCTATCATTTCCGCAGTTTTCGTCAAATAATTTATAAAAAATATTATTACACTATTGCAATTTTTAAAAAAGTGTGATAAAATCTTAGTATGATTATTTAATGGAGGTGTTACTATGAAACACATCAAGACAATCGAAACCAAGAACCTTTGCCAGAGCGCTAAAAACGGTGGCTGCGGCGAGTGCCAGACCTCTTGCCAGTCCGCTTGCAAGACCAGCTGCGGTATCGCTAACCAGCAGTGCGAGAGCAACAAGAAGTAATAGGTTTCATAAAAATGCCGTCAAACAATGGCGGCTTTTTTTAGTGTTTAAATTAAACTTAGGAGAATTTATATGATACATCAGTATAAGCTGGGTGGTTATAACGTAGTTCTTGATATTGCCTCCGGCGCAGTTCACGTTGTGGACGATATTGCTTACGACATTATATCTATGTTCGAGGATAAATCGAAGGATGATATAATCTCTGTCATAAAGGAAAAATACGAGGGCAAGGACGGAGTCACCTCAGACGACGTTATTGAATGCTACGAGCAGATTGAAGCCTTGCGCGATGACGGTCAGCTCTTCACTCCCGACACCTTTGAGGGTATGGCGGGAGCTCTTAAAGAGAAGACCTCGGGCGTAATCAAGGCGCTCTGCCTCCATATAGCTCACACCTGCAACCTCAACTGCTCCTACTGCTTTGCAAGTCAGGGTAAATACCACGGCGAGCGCGCGGTAATGAGCCTTGAGGTAGGAAAAAGAGCGCTCGATTTTCTTATAGAAAATTCGGGAAGCCGCAGAAATCTCGAGGTAGACTTCTTTGGCGGCGAGCCGCTTCTCAATTTCGAGGTTGTAAAGGAGCTTGTAGCATACGCTCGCAGTATTGAAAAAATACATAACAAGAATTTCCGCTTTACCCTTACGACAAACGGCGTGCTTATTGATGACGACGTAATAGATTTCGCTAATAAGGAAATGAGCAACGTAGTCCTCAGCCTTGACGGCAGACGCGAAATTCACGATAAATTCAGAGTAGATTACGCAGGTAACGGAAGCTTTGATAAAATCGTACCTAAGTTTCAGAAGCTCGTCAATGCAAGGGGTGGAAAAAACTACTATATGCGTGGCACGTTCACGCACGCAAACCCCGATTTTCTCGAGGATATAAAGGTTATGCTGGACCTCGGCTTCAAGGAGCTGAGTATGGAGCCCGTCGTCTGCCCTCCCGGTGACTCTGCGGAGCTTACCGACGAGGATATAGAGATAGTTATGGAGCAGTATGAAAAGCTCGCAGAGCTTATGCTCGAAAAGAGCCGCAAGGGTGACGGCTTTACCTTCTATCACTATATGATAGACCTCAAGGGCGGTCCCTGCATTTACAAGAGAATTTCAGGCTGTGGCTCGGGAACTGAATATATGGCAGTCACTCCCTGGGGAGACCTCTATCCCTGCCATCAGTTCGTCGGCGACGACAAATATAAGCTCGGTAATATCTATGATGGCGTAACCAACACTACTGCTCAGCAGGAATTTGCCGAGTGTAACGTTTACGCTAAATCCGAATGTCGCGACTGCTGGGCAAGACTCTATTGCTCTGGAGGATGCGCCGCAAACGCTTATCACGCGACAGGCTCTGTAAAGGGAATTTACGAGAAGGGCTGCGAGCTCTTCAAGAAGAGAATGGAATGCGCAATAATGCTTGCGATAGCAAAGGAACTTGACTCATGACAAAGACGCCTATACATTCCTTTCTTGAGGAATACAAGAGGGATAGCTTCGTCAGACTTCATATGCCCGGGCACAAGGGTTCGGGCGAGAATGCGGAAAGCATGGATATAACCGAAATATCGGGCGCTGACTCACTCTTTGAGGCAAACGGAATTATAGAAGAGAGTGAGCGCATCGCAGGGGAAATCTACGGCGCGCATACTCTATATTCAACAGAGGGCTCTTCCCTCTCGATAAGAGCTATGCTCTATCTTGTTACTCTCTATGCAAAGAAAATCGACAGAGAGCCGATTATTGCCGCGGCAAGAAACGTGCACAAATCCTTTATAAGCGCGGCGGCTCTCATAGATTTTGATATAGACTGGATTTGTTCAGAAAAAAGCACGTATCTCTCGGCTATGATTACTCCCGAAGAGGTAAAGGCGTATTTCGACGCTGCAAGGAAGCTTCCCATAGCTCTCTACGTTACCTCTCCCGACTATCTCGGATACGTCTCGGATATAAAGGGTATTGCAGAGCTATGTCACGAAAAAGGAGTCCTTCTTATAGTTGATAACGCACACGGCGCTTACCTTAAATTTTTAACGCCGTCTCTCCACCCGATAGACCTGGGCGCAGATATGTGCTGCGACTCAGCGCACAAGACTCTCCCCTCTCTTACGGGTTGCGCTTATATGCATATATCAAAAGCTCTTCCAAGCTTCTTTGAGAAGACGGCAAAAAGGGCGATGATGCTCTTCGCTTCAACAAGTCCGTCATATCTTATGCTTGACTCTCTTGACAGGCTTAATCCCTATTTGAAAGAGTGTTTTTCGAATGATTTGCAAATATTTATTGACAAAATACAGGGGTTAAAGAATAACCTCTCAAATCTCGGTTATACCATTACGGGCAACGAGCCTATGAAAATCACAATCTCCTCAAAGGAATACGGTTACCTTGGAGATGAGATGTCTGACCTTCTTATGAAAAAAGGGATTGTCTGTGAATTTGCAGACTCAGACTATCTCGTGCTTATGCCCTCGCCTAAAAATACCGACGGGGAGCTTGCAAGACTCCTTGAAGCACTCACCTCACTTGAAAGAAAAGATAGAATCGCTTCCCTTCCTCCCGTAGCTCATATTCCCGAAAAAAAGATTTCTATACGCGAAGCTATGATGTCAGACTTTGAAGTAATTGGCGCGTCCGAATGTCAAGGAAGAATAATCGCCTCCGTAACGCTCGGATGTCCGCCCGCAATTCCGATTGCAGCTCCGGGTGAGGTCGCTGACGAAAAAATCATCTCTGCATTTCACTACTACGGCATTACGGAATGCTACGTTGTAAAATAAAATAAAAAAAGGTTAGTTTAAATCAGTCTTTTCCGGCTGAGATAAGCTAACCTTTTTTATTTTAAATTCTATTATTTGTTAGTATCAATATAAGGCATATAAGCCTTGAGATAATCAAGTCCCGAGAAGAGAGTCGTAAAGGTCATAATTCCCATCATAACGAAGGAAAGAATGTGATTCTCGTTAAAGAAAGGAATACAAGGCTCAAGTATGATAATAACAGTACCTGCCATCTGAGAAACGGTCTTAAGCTTACCGAGCATGCTTGCCGCAACTACGATACCGCTCTTTCCTGCTACTACAAGACGAAGGCTGGTTACTCCAAGCTCACGGAGAAGAATAACAAGGACTACCCACACGAATACCATAGCGGTAACGAAGAATTCAGGGCCGAGAAGGAGTAGCCACACGAGAATTGCTATCTGAGAGCCTATTACCATAAACTTATCTGCAAGGGGGTCAATGAATTTACCGAAATCGGTAACGAGATTATATTTTCTCGCTATCTTACCGTCGAGCATATCTGTAAGTCCGGTAATTATAAATATTATCGCGGGGATTACAGAGCCCCATATCTCTATATTTCTCATAAAGAGAAGTGCCGCCACAAATCCGGGTACAAGACACACTCTTATAAGAGAGAGAAGATTAGGTAAATTGAGTGATGCTTTTTTCATTTTTGTCACCTTCCTTAATTTATAGCCTCGCCTACTACGTCGTAGTCAAGAGCTTCTGTAATTTTAACCTTAACGAACTCACCCGCTGCGCGTCTCTTCTTCGAGGTGAAATACACCTTTCCGTCAACGTCGGGCGCGTCTGCATAGCTTCTTCCGTAATGAATCTCGGCAACGGTATCGTATCCGTCACAAAGAACGAGAAGCTCCGAGCCGATTTTATTCTCGCTAAGCTCCTCAGCTACGGTAAGCTGAGTCTGCATAAGTATATCGTATCTGTCCTGCTTTGTCTGCTCGTCTATCTCACCGTCAAGCTCTGCGGCAGGAGTACCCTCCTCCGCGGAATAGGTGAACGCTCCGAAGCGGTCAAACCTCGCCTCCTTGATAAACTCACAAAGCTCGGTAAAGTCCTCCTCGCTCTCGCCGGGGAATCCAACCATAGCGGTGGTGCGAAGAACTATGCCGGGGACTTCGTCCCTCAGCTTTTTAACGGTTTCTCTGATAAGAGAGGAGCCGCCGTGACGGTTCATTCTCGCAAGAACGGAGTCGGATATATGCTGGATAGGAATATCCATATACTTGACAAGTCTGGGATTATCTCTAAGCTCTGCTATAAGCTCGTCGGTTATCTTGTCGGGATAGCAGTAAAGAAGTCTTATCCACGGAATTTCGGTATTCTTACATATCTCGCGTACAAGCCTTGCAAGACTGTACTCGCCGTAAATATCGAGTCCGTATCTGGTGGTATCCTGAGCTATAAGGTTGATTTCCTTGACACCGAGAGCCTCAAGCTCACGCGCCTCTTTTACTATATCCTCTACAGTACGGCTTCTGAATTTTCCTCTTATAAGAGGAATTGCGCAGTAGGTACAACGGTTGTCACAGCCCTCTGCAATTTTAAGATACGCCGTATGGTCAGCAGTGGTGAGAATTCTCTCTCCACCAAGCTTTGAGGTTTCTTTGTCCTTAAATGAGGTGTACTTTTCCCCACGCATTACGGCTTTACACGCCTCGGCAATATCGAAAAGACTTCCTACGCCAAGTATTCCGTCAAGCTCTGGAAGCTCCTCCATCACCGCCTCGCGATACCTCTCGACAAGGCAGCCAGTAGCTATAATGTGACGGCATTTTCCGTTTTCCTTAAGCCACGCGATATCGAGAATATTGTCTATTGACTCCTGCTTTGCGCTTTCGATAAAGCCGCAGGTATTTACTATAATTATTTCAGCCTCGGTCTCATCAGGGGTTATTTCAAAGCCCGCGTCGTGAAGTACTCTGAGCATAACCTCAGTATCTACGAGATTCTTTGAGCAGCCGAGTGAAACAAATCCGATTTTTGTCATATTTACTCCACCTGTCATTTAAATAAATGACGAAATCTCTGTCTGTATTTTCCGATGTACAGTCTTATGATAAGCGTAAGAAGTCTGTCATACATAAAGAACGCTACGTTAAGAACGACGTAAAGCGCCGCCTTCACGATAATTATATCGGTCGCAAACATAGGCGTGCCGAAAATGAAATCAAGCGCATAAAGAAGTCCTACTATACAGGCGTTTACGTATATCAGCTTCAGTATAAACCAAAAAGGTCTCTTCAGCTTCTCAATATAATATTTCAGTATCGGAAAAACTCCGAAAACGAAATACATAAGCCATACAGTGCTTGACGGAAAAAGCAGAAAGGTTATAAGAGAGGTAGTTATCCAGACGAGCCAAGGGAAAGAGGACCCCACCTCAATCAGTATTATCACGATAAGAAATGATGCAAGCGCTGCAAGAGCCATATCTACAAGCTCCCACACAGCGCCCACGGCCATGAGCGCCGAGCCAAGCGCTGTCGCCATAGCGCTTACCGTGATTTTTTTAGTCGCTCTCATATACAGCGTATAAGGTCTCCGCCAAGACACTCGCAGAGGCAGTCCATACAAAGAAGGTTAGCGCAGCAGTTGCACGCCTCGTCACTACTGGAGCGTACGGGAGCTCCGCCTGCGTAGTAAGCGCTGCCGTAATTTCTCGCGGTATTATTGAACATTTCTTTTGCCTTCTGGTACTCTATATTAGAGGGGTCCATGCTACAAGCTATCTCAAGCTCACGCATAGCGTCATTGGTTCTGTTTCTGTGCATAAGAAGAACGCTGACAAGATAGTGCCACTCGGCAGTTCTGTCTGCCTGAGGAATTGCAAGAAGCTGCTTCTCCGCATCACCGAATTTTCTCGCATTTATCGTCTGTCTTATCTCATAGTAATTTGTCGAAGAGCTGTAAGACGAGCCGCCGAATCCGGAAGATTCACTGCTTGAAGAGCCTCCCGCACGCATACGCATTATCTCGTCGTACGCCTCGTTTACCTCCTGCATCTTTTCGTTTGCAAGCTCCTTTAAGGGATTATCGTCGTTGTAATTGTCGGGATGATACTTACGAACGAGAGCTTTATAAGCCGCCTTTACCTCCTCGTCGCTTGCCTTCTTCGATACACCGAGTATTGAATATGGATCCTTCACTGTTCCGTCTCCTTTTTATTCTCTTTCTCTCCGTCCTTATCGAGAAATTCGATACGCTTTACGAGTCCGAGATATATGATATTTTTAATTATATTTTCAATTATTCTGCGCTCACCGAACGGGAGAAGGTTTATTGCTCCCTCAATCTTTTTGCATTCAAGTATAAGCGCGCATTTTATACTCTCACGGTTTTCACGTGTGAGCGGCTCACCGCCGTAAGCGATAACGTAGGGATTGTACTTTCCGCTCCTTCTGTCATCCTCATAATCCTCCGCCGCATCAGCTGCGTATATAAATCTTCCAAGGTGATAGCCGGCAGTATAAAGAACGAGTCTGTCGCTTGCCGAAAATCCGTAGGCAAATATCTCACCGAGCAGCTCTCCAAAAAGGGTTGCGGGGTTATCCACACTCGCCTCGCCTCTGTCCTCCATCTCGTTTATAGCATCAAGCTTTTCCTTACAGACGGAGCTTATAAAATCAAGACTTGCCTTCCTCTTGCCCTTCTTGAAAATAGGACGGGCAACCGAAACGAGTGTTCTTTTCAAAAGTTTCTCGTCTCTTACGTCGTCAAGAGTTTTATAATAGGTGAGTATAGCAAACGCCTTTGCGGTATAAACTATAGCGTCATTCTCTTTAATCATTCCCTTACGCTTTGCGGGGTGCGCTATACATCTGCGTTTTTCTGCGCCTATCTCAGAATCGGGAACATAAATCATTCTTATAAGTGCGAGGAATACGCTGTCGTAGGTAATGGCAACGTTTGAAAAGAAGCCGGTATGCTTTTTCATAGCGCGGCAGATACCGCAATAGGTTGCTTTGTAAAACTCGTGCTCCTTTACAAGAAGCTCTGAGTGTACAGGCCTTACGTAACCGAACATATTTCCCCTTTCCTAAAAACGCAAAAATGCGACTGTTAGAATTATTATACCACATAAATAAGCTGTTTTGTTAACTTTTTAAAAATTTTTTTATTTTTTTATTTTAACGTGTTATAAAAGTATGTGTATACGCGATAATCACAGTACAGAGGATTTTAATTATGCTTAACAAAAACAAAGTATTTCTTTCCGCTATGCGAATATCTTGCATACTATTGGCAATGGGGATTATACTCTTTTCTTTATATCTTTCCCTGTTTGCCACACTAAAAATACCCGCTCTTATATACGCCGTATACCCTATAAAAATCATATTCTCGCTTTTTATAATTTCATCAACGCTTTCAGAGAGAGCGAAGTGCTCTTGGATTTTTCTCGCCATGCTTATTCCGATAGCTACAATACCGGCGTATCTGCTCTTTCGTTATGCAGGATTAAGCAAAAAGAAAAGAAAGTTAATAAAATCTCTTGCTGACAAAAAACCAAAAAAAGAGTATTTTGAAAGCAAAATACTATTAAAAAGCAAATATAACTTTACTTTTCTTAAGGAAATAGCAAACAATTCAAGCGCTGATGTATACGGAGATACTGACGCCGATTACTTTGCCGAGGCAAAGGATATGTTTGACTCCTTGGAAAAAGACCTCAAATTAGCGAGAAGATTTATTTTCATAGAATTCTATATACTTGCCGCAGGAAAAGCCTTCGGAACACTTTTTGACATACTAAAGGCTAAGGCAAGGTCGGGGGTGGAAATAAGAATTATATTCGACGGACTCGGATCACTCACAAGACTTCCTGAAAACTTCTCCACAGTTATGAGAAGTGCAGGTATAAGAGCTATATCACACCCCGCCATTTCCTTTACCTCTCCCTGCTCACTGAACAATCGTAACCACAGAAAAATAGTGATTATTGACGGAGAGAAGGCATATACGGGTGGTGTGAATATTGCCGACGAATATATTTACTCAAAAACAAGGCTGGGGCGCTGGAAGGACTCTGCCGTAAGACTCTGCGGCGAGGGAGTAAACGCTCTTACCTACACCTTTCTCTCCGACTTTGCTTTTCTTACGGGAGAGGTGGAGGATTTTTCAAGGTATTACAAATACAGGAAAAGGACATGCGACGGTCAAGCTATAATTTTCAGCGACGGTCCGTCTCTGCTTTACGAAGAGAAAAGTGCCAAGAGAATAATTATATCTATGCTTAACGCGGCTGAAAAATATTTCGTCTTTACAACTCCGTACCTTATCTACGACAGTGATATATTCAACGCTGTAAGAAGCGCGATTATGAGAGGCGTTAAAGTCCGCGCGGTAATTCCGAAAAAGCCGGATAAACACCTTATTGCCATGCTGAGCCGAAGATATGCCGCACGCCTTACCCTGTCGGGAGCGGAGGTTTACCTATACACTCCCGGATTTCTTCATTCAAAAGCATATCTTTGCGACGGAAAATTTCTTATGCTAGGCACTGTCAACCTCGACTACAGAAGCCTACTGCACAACTTTGAAAACGGAGTGCTTTTTGCCGAGCATAAGGTAATAGTCTCTGTGGAAAAGGATATCAATTCAATTATCTGTGACTCAGAGCCATACCGTAGAAAAAGAGAAAGTATTCCGCTAAGACTCTTCTGCGCTGTTCTTGAGGTTTTTGCTCCCCTGCTTTAAGCTCTTCCGTATAGACCGTTAAGCTCTCTGAGATAGGCTCTATCTATAGAGAAAAGCTGTTCCTTCGTTATCCGAAACCCCCAGTTTCCGTCTGCTCTGCCCGGAGTATTCATTCTGGTATCAGCACCAAATCCAAATACATCCTGTATAGGCAGTATAACGAGACCTGCCGACGAGGAAAAAAGTCTCGTTATAACCGCACGCGCGCCGAGATCTATATTATCCCCCTTATAGTCGCAGTAGTCAAAAATCCTGCGGCGAATCCCCGGCTCACACTCAAAAAGATAACCGAGAAGAGTGTTGTTATCGTGGGTAGAGCTGTAAGCGACGGAATTGTTTATATAATTATGAGGAAGGTGCAGAGATTTCTTATCACCAAGAAACGCAAACTCGAAAACCCTCATTCCCGGAAGAGAAAAATCAGAAATAAGTGCTCTGACGCTATCGTCTATTACACCAAGGTCCTCTGCTATAAGGCACTTTTCTCCCGCTTCTTCCACAATAGCTTTAACAAGCTTTGCTCCGGGACCCTTCTTCCATTTTCCCTCTCGTGCACTCTTCCCTCTCGGTATACTAAAGTATGAATCAAAGCCTCGAAAATGGTCTATTCGTGCTCCGTCAAAGAGAGAAAGCGTGTGTCTTATACGCTCACGCCACCAGGAAAAAGAATTCTTCTCCATATTCTCATAATTATAAAGCGGATTTCCCCAGAGCTGACCGTCGGAGGAAAAATAATCAGGTGGCACACCTGCGACCTCTGAGGGAAAGCCGTCACTGTCAAGGGAGAAATTCTCAGCAGACTCACAAACGTCTACACTGTCAAAAGATACGTATATCGGTATATCCCCTATTACCTCTATCCCCTTTTCGTTTGCATATTTCCTTACACTCTGCCACTCTGTGAAAAATTCGTAATGAAGAAACCTCCATAACGCTTCACTGCCTCCGTATCTCAAAGAAAGAAAACGGCAGGCGCTTTTTATTCTCGGATTTTTATCTGAAAATACTTCGCACAAAGCTCTTACCTCTCTATCCGTCAGCGCCCTTTCAGCCGCTCTCATAAGAAGGGGTATTCTCTCCATTTTCAACCTCTCAAATTCGCACTTATATCCCTCCCTCTCTCTTGCAGAGACCAGCTCGTTTTTATTTATATATCCCTTATCGTAGAGAGTAGGCAAATCTATAAAATAGGGGTTAAGGCTGAAGGCTGCGGGTGATTTATACGGGGAATTAAACTCGTCGGTCATACAAAAAGGAAGCGTCTGCCATACTCCAAAGCCAGAGTCATAAAGAAAGTCAACGAAGTCTTTTGCCTCACTCCCAAACGAGCCGACAGAATATCCACCGTAAAGAGTTGAGGGGTGAAGAAGAATTCCGCTTTTTCTTTCCATATAATTCCTTTCTTTATACAAAAACGGCTGTCTTTAAAATCCAAAGACAGCCGAGGTTGTTATGTTATTTATTACTTATTTGCCGCATCAAGTCCCTTACGGGTGAGTGAGATGCGGTGCTTTTCTACGTTTACGTCCTTTATTCTTACCTCGATAACGTCACCTACCGAGAAGAGATCAGAGGGACTCTTTACGTATCTGTCGCTCATTTCGGAAATGTGAAG
>JAZRLJ010000041.1:0-3500 GCA_045646755.1 Eubacteriales bacterium
GTCGGTAAAGGTGAAGTCGTAGGATTTAGGATCGTTTTCATCCGCATCAAAGTTGCGGAATACGTTGGGAATATCTACGAATTTGCCTCCGCCGAAAGCTCCGCCTACGTCGTGAAGTCTGGAGTAGGGAATTCCTGCCTCTGTAAGAAAGTGGAAATACTGATTATATCCCTTTCCGCCGAGAGGAGGCTGACCGCCCGCGTGCATAGCCTTCATTTTTTTGAGAGGCTTGGAGGTGTCAACCTTGATAATAGCCATAATAATTCTCCTTTTAGGATTGTTTTATAAGATCTTCTTAATTATACAACAAAAAATATTCTTTTTCAGTCACGAGAAGAGAAAAAGCATTCGTTTTATGTCATTTTACGATTTTGCAAACGGAAACTTATCATCTTCAGTAAGGTTGAGAGCGTCTATCATAGAGGAAAATCTTGATTCGGACATTTTAAAGTCTTTTACCGAATGCGCGTCAGAGCCGAGATAAAATTTGCAGCCACATTCTTTTGCTATACGGTAGGGGCGCAGAGATGCAGGATTTGACGAATCTGAAACGGAGGTGTTTAATTCGATACCTATACCGCATTTTGCAGCTCTTTCAAAAAAGGTAAAAAATTCACCGTCAGATATAGCGTTCATTATATCGTCGCGAATACCCTCGCTGTTTCTCTGCATAAGAGTGCAGGTAAAATGAGCAAGTCCCATTTTGTGAAAGGGAAGGTCGTAGTCGAGGAGTCTATGGCAACGCTCCATATAATATTTTGCTCGCCCTTCGACAGAGGTGAGATTTTTGTCAATCGTAAAGCCATTCATATGAAGATGGCTTGTTGGTATAATGATAAAATCGAAAGAATTAAGCTTTTCCTTGCTTATGCCGAGTGTAAAAAATTTATCCATTTCTGTTTCGCACCCAAAGAAAAAGGAAATTCCGTCTTCTTTCGGTAACGGGAGAGAAGAGCTTATGTGCTTAAAATCCTGCGGAGCATACCATTCACTCGCTCCGCTCACATTCTCATCCCAGAAGTGATCGGTAATGGCGATTTTCTTTAGTCCCTCTTTTTTTGCATAGGCAAGAATACTTTCGGGTGTCTGGTTTTCGTCGTGAGAGCAAGAAGAAAGATGAGAGTGTATGTGTAGGTCGTGGTCTATCTGAAATTTCATAGCTTATACTCCTTTTCCTTGATTTTATCATACGGAAAGTTAAAAAGCAATAAAAAAGGGAGAAAATTTCTCCCTTTTTTCGTTTTGATATTTATATTTCCTTAAGAAGAATAAACGAATGAACGGGCATCTTGAAGGTCGTCTTAGACGTAGTCTTTATAAGCTCGCCGTTGTGGTCCTTGTCAACGAGGTAAACCTCGAATTTTGCAGGTCTGCCGAAGTCGAGCTTAACCTTTTTGGTAGCGGTTTCATCAATCTCGGAGTAGTGGGTAACGATACAGGTTATCTTGCCGTCCTTGTCTGTTCCGCAAAGAGTGTAGAGGTCCTCTTCCTCGTTAAGGCAGGGAATATAGCTTTCAAGGTCGTAGTAGTACTGACCGTACCAGTAAAGAGAGTAGTAGCCCTTAAGCTTTTCGAGGGAGTAGTAATCAAATGCGCTGTTCCAGACGGACGGGAACGTTCCGTAATACATAAGCATATCGATAAATCCGCAGGCTTGCGCCAAGGAGATTGTCGCCATCATATATGCCGCGCCCTTTTCCTTGTGCGCTGCGTTTATGGAGTACTGGAAATTCTTAACCCAGTCGCGAACGTAGTTCCACTCGCTTATAATATGCTCGGCATCAGCGTAGCCGTATTTGTCAAGCATTGCCTGAATTCTCGAGCCTCTCTCGATAGTGTCCTCGGGTCTGTTTGTGTATCTGTGCCAGGAGAAGAAGTCGATAGGAACCTCTCTCTTCTGCATTTCAGCAAGGAATTCGTCTGCCCACGCAAAGTTCTTGCTTCCGCCGGTCATACCGGGGCCGCCTATCTTGAGGTGAGGGAAGCGGGATTTAAGAAGCTTTGCGGTTATTTCGTAAAGGTCGAAGAACTGCTCCTTCGTGCCCGTCCAGAGCTGAGGACCGAGGTCCGGCTCGCACCAGATTTCCCAATACGGCATATCAAGCTCGTATCCGTTTGCCCAGCCTTCGGTATAGTGCATTATAATATGCTCGCATATTCTCGCCCACTTGTTAAAGTCCTTCGGGGGATGAACGTTGTGCTTTACTATTTGATGCTCTATGGTCTCGCCAAGACGGAAGAAGGTCTTTGTTCCGGTGTCAAGACAAGCGAGAATTGCCTCGTCCGTACAAGCGAAGTCGTAGGACTCGGGGAGATTTTCGTCAGCGTCGAAGTTTGGGAAAATCTTGGTTATATCGTGGGAGTAAGGTCCGCCGTAAACGTGCATTGAGCCGCTGTCGTGGTTTCTCTGATAGGGCATTCTCGCCGCCTTGTAGGCTTCAAAATTGGTTCTGAGCTGGTCGGTTGAGTGCCTTTTATAAATAGGACCTCCGTTTGTAGCGTTAAGCATCTTGAAGGGGCCTGCCTTGTTTTCAAGGTTAAAGGTAAGTGTTTTTGTCTTAAGCATGTTGATTTCCTCCTGAGAAATATATTTTACTTAAAATTGTAAATTAAAGTTATTATTTTGCTATCTTTTCTTCTGTGTAAGCGTTTTCAATTTCCTCGACTCTCTTGAGCGGAGCGATAACTTTTCTCATATAAACTATGAGAATTGCTACGGCTATACAGGAGAGGATAGAGAGAACCTGCTGTGCATAGAGGTTGGCGCCGAAGATATGGAAGCCACCATTTTTTTGAACTTTCGACATGATAGCTCCTGAGAGGAGCGCTACGAAGAAGGAGAGTATTCCGCCCAGAGCACTGTTGACGCCCATCGCCGTTGCTCTGTCCTGATGCTCAACGTAGTCGTAAACAAAATTGATAACTCCGCTGTTGATACCCGCCATAGCAAAGCCGTAAAAACAGGCGTAGGCAATATAGAGCCATCTCGTTTCGGGAGAGGTGAATACCATAGTGAGAAAGCCGAGTCCTGCAAGTATGAATGCAATAGTCATTGAGGTTGCAAAGGAATGTTTGTCAGCAATTTTGCCGAGTATGGGGGAGGCTAAAATTCTCGCCACCGAGCTTACGGTGGTAAGAACTGCAATAACCGTAAAGGTGAATGCCAGCTCCTCTCTTAGATATGAGGCAAAGAACGAAATCGAAAAGGCCGATGCCGCGTGCCAGATAAGACCAACTACTACGACCTTTATAAAGTTTTTGTTCTTAGCGATTCTCTTAACCGTTTCCTTAAGAGGAACCTTTTCGGTATCCTTTGCCGGTTTTTCAGTTGCGACAACCACAGAGAGCGTATGTATAAGAGTCATAAGAGCGAGAGTAATGGCGCAGATAACGTAGTATTCCTTGGTGGGCAGACCGTCTGCGTCACGGAATATGTCGGCAATTCTTCCCATTATAAGAGAAACCGCAATTCCGCCCGCAAGAGAAATCATTTCCTTGAC
>JAZRLJ010000042.1:0-3720 GCA_045646755.1 Eubacteriales bacterium
GAGTATAGTTTTCGGGAGCGCCCTCCGATACAAGTCTCGCTCTCGTCGATTCAAGAGCCGCCTCCTGTATATCAAATGCGTATACTCTGCCTCTATCCCCCACCGTCTTTGAAAGAAAGAGCGTGTCGTTTCCGTTTCCCATAGTGAAGTCGACGGCGACCTCACCCTCTCTGAGATGCTCTAATATAAAATGCTTGTGAAGCTCCTTTAAGTCAACCATTTTCTATCTCCTCAGGCTTCTTCGGTGAAACGAACGCCGTATAGTTTGTCTTGTAAATAACGAATCCCGGCTTTGCGCCAGCAGGCTTCTTAACGTTTCTTACCTTGGTGTAATCAACCGCAACAGGCCCTGCCGTAGCCTTGGAATAATAAGCCGCTATTTCCGCAGCCTCGGTATAGTCCCTCTCGCTCGGCTCTTCTCCGTCCGTCACAAGAATGACGTGTGAGCCGGGCATATCCTTGACGTGAAACCAAAGGTCGTCCTTATCGGCAATCTTAAATGTGAGATTATCGTTCTGGATATTGTTCTTACCAACGAGAAGAGTGTATCCTCCCGAGGTTTTATACTGTATCGGCTGCATTTTGATTTTCTTCTGCGGTCTGTAATTCTTTAGCTTAGCAGAATAGCCCGAGCGGTAAAGCTCCTCACGAAGCTCGGTTAGGTCTTCTTCACTTACCGCTTTATCAAGAAAGGCGCGCACGCTGTCAAGATATACAAGCTCGCTTTCCCAAATTTTTATTTGCTCGGTGAGTACCTCACGAGCCTTTTTAGACTTAGTGTAGAGCTTATAATATCTCTGCGCGTTTGCCGAGGGAGAAAGCCTTGTATCCAGCTCGATGAGAATTTCGGGGCAGGTCTCGTCGTAGTAGTCTACGCACTTAACCTTATCCATTCCGCGCTCTATCCTATAGATATTCGCAGTTATGAGGTCGGCACATTTTTTATACTCCTCGCCTCGCTCGCTGTCTATAAGAGCCTCGCGCTGAAGCGAGAGCTTTCTTTCGGTTCTTGCGGTTGCGTTGGTTGTAAGGGTTATGAGGTCCTTTCCTCTCTGTCTTATCTTCTCAAGTCTATCCTTTTCCGAAAAGTATAGGTCAAAAAGAGAGGCAAGGTTTTCAAAGCGACGTGTCTTAACCGCCCCCTCAAGATAGGTTATATTCATATAGGAATAATCTATCGGTTTGCCGCTATCATCTATAGCGACTGTGGGGGTATATTTATGCTCTAAGAGTATTTTTTGCCAACTTAACATTACATTACAAAGCTTTTCTTTGCTGATTTCACCGATAGCAGTGTCTGTTCTTCCCGAGGCTCTGTAGACTAACTCTCTCGCAATCTGGGTGGCAATTCCGCCCCATACTCCAACGATAAACTTCTCAGCGCTCTTCTCTACGGGGCACTCTGCAAGTTTCTGATAAAACACACTCTCCGAAAAATCAAGAGGTGAAAATTTCTTCTGTGGCTCAGGAAGTCTATAGGTAAGTCCGGGTATAATCTGTCGCACTGTGCTCTGCGAGAAATCTATAAATTTAAGAGCTGAAATTATTTTAAAATCTGCATCGGTAAATACGATATTAGCATATTTGCCCATTATCTCACAGATTAGCTTTCGCTCTGTGGGAAAGCCCATTTCGTCATAACAGGAAAGCTTGAAAATCGCAATTCTGTCAAAGTTCGGCTGCTCTATTCCGACAATTCTCGCGCCCAGAATATGCTTACGGAGAAACATACAGAATGTCGGAGCTTTCAAGGGATTTTCCTTTGCAATAGAGGAAAGCTGAATTCTCGGAGCGTTAGGGCCTGCGTTAAGAACAAGTCTGCCGTTATTCTTTCCGCTATGGATAACGAGGTCTATCTCGTCGTTTTGCGGCTGAAGCACCTTTTCTATTTTCGCATCGGGAAAGTGCTCTGAAATATCCGTGAGCACCGCCCGCATCATACAAGCGTCAAATGCCATTTTTTATCTTTTCCGCTACAGAGAGCAGTGCCTCCCTTTCATTTTTCACCTCGTCGCGCGCCGTCATAGCAAGAAGCGTGCTAAGTGTATCTCCAATTTCCTTACCCAAAAATCCGATAGCCTTTATATCCTCGCCTCCAACCGCAAGTTCGGAAAGCGAGAGAGGATAATTTGAAGATACTACAGCATTTATAACGGCCTCTTCGGGCGCGCCGTTTAGCGAGCATATTTCCTTAAGAGCAGAAATATCTCTTACCGCCCCCTGCCCGACTTTAATCAAAGCAAGTCTTATATCGGTTTCTGTGAGAAGAGAAATTCCAATATTCGAAAGCGCGATAATTCCCTCTCTCTTAGTCTTTGCGTCTGTCTTCATTCTGTCGCAGAAATCCGAAAAGGCAGAACAACTATCCTTACGGGAGAGCGCAAAAAGTGAAAGCTGTCTTATATCAGCCTTCGCGCTATCAAATTTATCCTTCTCGGGCAAGACTATAGGCTCGGCAAAGAGAAAACGTGAAATAATATCTCTGTATCTGTCTATAACCTCATAGGCAAATCTGCCTTCGATAAGCTTATACCACTCTGCGTATATTCTCTCGGCGGAAACCGAAGAGAGCAAGTGCGCTTTTTCAAAAAGAGCCGCCTCCGTCTTTCCCTCAATAGCAAAACCGAGCTGAGAGGCAAAGCGCAATGCTCTTAAAATTCTGAGCGCGTCCTCTTCAAAACGAAGGCTAGGCTCACCGACAGCTCTTATTATTCTGTTCTTTATGTCTTCCATGCCCGAAAACTCGTCTATAAATCCGTCGCACTCATTATAGCAAATAGCATTCATAGTGAAATCTCTGCGAGAGAGGTCGGCGGAAAGACTGTCGGAAAAGGTGACGTTTTTAGGCTTTCTATGGTTTTCATATTCTCCGTCAATGCGGTATGTGGTAACCTCATACGGCATACCCTCAGCTATAACTGTAAGTGTGCCGTGCTTTATCCCCGTATCTATCGTACGCAGGTCAGAGAAAATATTTCTCATTTCCTCGGGAAGCGCTTCTGTGGTTATATCGTAGTCATATGGCGTTTTGAAAAGCAGAAAATCCCTGACACAGCCGCCGACAATATGGGCGCGCTTTCCGTTTTCTTCAAGTCTTCTTATTATAAGCTCTGCGCCTTTTGGCAACTTGGGTGTCATACGATTTCTCCTTTCTTCTTAGCTATTTTATATTATACCACCTATATTAGCGTTTGTCAAAACATACTTGACAAGTTTTTTAGATTTTTATATAATTAAATTAAGAAAAGAACAAGGGGGCGTAAAAATGAAATACAACGAAGAACAAATCCGACGCTGTGTAAAAGAAAGACAACGCGCATTTTTGATTAAGTCGATTACACTCCTTATGCTCATTCTTATTTGCGCGCTGGTTATTGCCTTCTTCCCGGAGGTCACCGTAATATTCATAAGTGTTCTTATTATAATACTTTCGATAGTATATTTAATAAAAACGATTAAGCGCTACCGCCCTCTCATTCTATTCTCTAAGGAAATCAGCGGTATAAATATTCACGAGCACGAGTATGCACTAGGTCCGCAGAGTAGCGCAGGCTGGGGTACAAAAAAGCTTGTACCAAAGCTAAACAACACCTCGGAATTTATGGGTGGAACGAACAGAATAAAAACCACCGTGGGCGCAACAGTTTATCTAAGACTTCCCGACGGCAACGTTACCTTTATCGACCACCTTTATAACGGTCAGACGGATATTTACGAAAT
>JAZRLJ010000043.1:0-5327 GCA_045646755.1 Eubacteriales bacterium
AGGAGAGTCACAAGGACTCTCCTCTTTTGTTGGTGCGGGAGACGGGAATTGAACCCGTACGGTAAAACCACACGCCCCTCAAACGTGCGCGTCTGCCAGTTCCGCCACTCCCGCAACGGACTATTATATTATACACAATCAATATCTGTTTGTCAAGCCTTTTTCTGAAAAAAATGAAATAATTTGTAATCTTATTCGTGTTTTATTTTTTAATTCTCTTGTTTTATGTAATTTTGTGTGTTATAATGTAGCTTAAATATTGGCATTTCCCTTATGAAAGGCGCATTTTCCATGAAAGAATATAGAATAATTGACTCACACTGTCATATATACCCCGACAAAATAGCTAGAAAGGCGTCTGACAGCACAAGTGAGTTTTATCATATGCCGTCTCTCTTTGACGGAAAGATTTCAACACTTCTCGAGTGCGGAGGAGCGGCAGGAATTGAGCACTTTGTAGTACAGTCCGTTGCTACGACACCAAAGCAGGTTTCGGGCATAAATCACTTTATTGCAGAGGCAGTAAATCAGAATAAAGGTAAATTTACAGGTCTCGGCACGCTTCATCCCGATAGCGAGAATATAGCCGCGGATATAG
The DNA here is from genome assembly GCA_045646755.1 of Eubacteriales bacterium. GTDB lineage: Bacteria > Bacillota > Clostridia > Oscillospirales > CAG-272 > UBA1740. The sequence goes on from JAZRLJ010000043.1 coordinate 599, forward strand.
ATGAGATAGTCGCTCTTGGTCTCAAGGGAGTAAAGCTTCATCCCGATATACAGCGTGTCGCTATTGACGACGCTCGTATGAATAAAATATACGAGCTTTGCGAAGGAAGACTTCCGATACTTATGCACACGGGGGACAGTAGATTTGACTATTCAAATCCTAACAGAATGGAGCCTATACTCAAGGCGTATAAGGACCTTACAGTAATAGGCGCGCATTTTGGAGGCTGGTCAGTGTGGGACGAGGCAGAGAAGAGACTCAGTAAATATGAGAACTTTTACGTTGACTCTTCATCCTCTCTTTACGCTATGACGAGCGAGAGAGCAGAGGAGCTTATAAGATCCTATGGCACTAAAAGGGTTCTCTTCGGCACCGATTATCCTATGTGGGAGATAAAAACCGATATAGAAAGGTTTATGAGCATCAGTCTTACCGAAGAGGAGCGGGCGGACATTCTTTATAATAACACCGCAAAGATGTTTTCTATCAAGTAATAAAATAAAACACGGGAAAGATGACAGTTCCCGTGTTTTTATTTTATTTGATCGTTTCAACCTTGATAGTGTTCGTGTTTCCGGCAGGGCCGTTTATGAGACCTCCGGTAAGGACTACGTTATCGCCTTTAGAGAGGTTAAGGACGCTTTTAGCCTTACCAAGCGCCTGATAGAACATAACCTCAACCGAGCTGTATTCTTCGGAGAGCACGGGGGTAACGCCCCAGCTCATATTGAGTTTACGCCAAGCCTTCTCGCTGGTAGTCATTCCTATAATATCTACGGGAGCGCGGAAGCGGCTTACCATTCTTGCAGTCTGACCGCTCTTTGAGTTTACGACAATGCACTTAGCAGTAACGTCTATCGCCATAGCGCAGGTTGCGTGAGATATAGCGTCAAGATTGTTTTTTATTCTGAACTCGGTAGAGTGAAACCAGTTTTTATAATCAATTCCTTTTTCGGTAAACGCGGCGATTTCAGCCATATTTTTTACCGCAAGGGCAGGGTGCTTGCCTGCTGCAGTCTCGCCCGAGAGCATAACCGCCGACGAGCCGTCGTAAACTGCGTTTGCCACGTCGGAAATCTCAGCTCTTGTAGGACGGGGATTTTTTATCATAGATTCGAGCATTTCGGTTGCGGTTATAACGCGCTTGCCAAGAAGACGGCATTTTTTGATAAGATACTTCTGTACGGAGGGGACTTCCACAAAGGGGATTTCGACACCGAGGTCACCTCGCGCAACCATAACGCCGTCTGCTACGTTGCAGATAGAGTCAATGTTATCAACTCCCGCGCGGTTTTCTATCTTTGCGATAATATCTATATCCTCGCCGCCGTTAGCGTCAAGAAATTCTCTTACGGCTCTTATATCAGCTTCGCAGGATACGAAGGAGGCAGCAACGAAGTCAACGTCGTTTTCGATACCGAAAAGTAGGTCCGCCTTGTCCTGCTCGCCGAGATATTCCTGTTTTAAAGTTTTGTTTGGAAAGTTCATGCTCTTTCTGTCAGAAAGCTCTCCGCCCGCAATAACCTTGCAAACAGCTCGGGGGCCGTCTATCTTCTCGACCTCAAAAATAACGAGTCCGTTATTAAGAAGAATTCTGTCACCTGCGTTGAGCTCTTCGGTAAGGTGAGCGTAGCTTACGGAAACGATACTTTCATTACCGATTACGTCATCGGTTGTAAAGGTAAATCTGTCACCGTCAGAAAGGGTAATTTTGCCATTTTCAAATGTCTTAATTCTGTATTCGGGTCCCTTTGTGTCGAGCATTATTGCTATAGGTAGGTCAAGCTCCTTACGAACCTTGTTTATAAGCTCAATCTTTTCCTTATGGTCTGCGTGAGTGCCGTGGGAAAAGTTAAGTCTTGCGACGTTCATTCCCGCTTTGCACATATCGGTAAGAGTTTTTTCGTTGTCACAAGCAGGGCCTATAGTACAAATTATTTTTGTTTTACGCATAGAAATCACCTTGTTTTATATATTTTCGTTCTGTATCCTTGTCTTATTTTAAACAAACGGCCCTCGGGTAATACCTGAGAGCCGATATAATATTATTCAGTGGTATAATTGTCGAAATAACCCTGAATGAAAACGATGGGAGTACCCTTGTCACCCGAACCGGAGGTAAGGTCACAGAGAGAACCGATAAGGTCTGTAAGCTGGCGAGGAGTGGTACCCTCGGATGCCATCTGTCCAAAGAGGTTTCCATCCTTTTCGGTGATTTTTGCCTTTATAGCAGACTTAAGCTCTTCACCCGAAAGGGAAGAGAACTCGTTATCTGCAAGATACTTAAGCTTAAGCTCGTTAGGCGTTCCATCTAGTCCTGCGGTGTATGCAGGGGAAACAACCGGGTCGGCAAGCTCCCAAATCTTTCCTACGGGGTCCTTGAAAGCGCCGTCGCCGTAAACCATAACCTCTACCTTCTTTCCGGTAGCAGCGTAGATTTTTTCAGCGATAGCATCAACTACGGGCTGGCAGTCTCTGGGGAAGAGCTTTACCTTATCCTCAGTTGCCTTGTTAGAGCCGAGAAGACCGTAATTTTCGTTATATCCGCTTCCGTCAACGGAAGAATTGAGTATCTCGTCAAGTCCGATAACAATCTCTGCGCCTGCAGCCTTGAGAAGTCTCTTGGAGCGTGCTCTGGTGTGAATATCGCAGGTGATTACCTTCTTAGCGAAGGGAAGAACTGCTCTGGGGTCGTTAGCGAAGATTATTTCAGCCTCAGCTCCCGATTCCTCGATAAGCTGCTGATAGTATTCAACGTAGTCAACTCCTGTAAATCTGTGTTTCTCGTATCCGAAAAGCTCACGGTATTTCTCAAGAGTGAGAACGTCGGTGTAGGGATTAACCCCCTTCTCATCCATAGCGTCAAGGCTTATGAGATGGTTTCCGACCTCGTCTGAGGGGTAAGAAAGCATAAGAACTATCTTCTTAGCAGCCTTTGCGATACCGCGAAGACAGATAGCGAATCTGTTACGGCTGAGGATGGGGAGAATAACTGCAACAGTTTCGCCTCCAAGCTTTGCCTTTACGTCTTTTGCAATATCGTCAACGGTTGCGTAGTTACCCTGTGCTCTCGCAACGATAGCTTCGGTCATAGCAATAATATCGCGGTCTCGGATTTCAAATCCGTCCGACTTAGCCGCCTCAAGAATTGAGGATGTAACGATATCGACGATATTATCTCCTTCTCTGATAATGGGTGCGCGAACTCCGCGGGACACTGTACCGACCATACGGCCCATATATATCACTCCTTCAAAAACTCAAAATATTGAGTTAAATTTTTTCCACATTGTATTATAACAGAAACAAATGCAAATGTAAATACTTTTTGCCCAAAAAATACAAAAATATTTGTGAGACTATCTATTGCATTTTTCTCTTTAAAGTGATAGAATACTATTATTACCGCATTGGAGGAAACTATGAAATTTGGTATGCCCGCGCTCGTTGAGTGCAAAGACGTATACGACTGCATAGAGGTTGCAAAGAAAAACGGACTTGATTTCGTTGAGATAAATATGAGCTTTCCGCAGTATCTTCCCGATACCTTAGATATACCCGAGCTGAAGGCGGCGCTTAAAGAAAGCAATATATTCCTCACTATACACACAGACGAGCAGTTAAACCCCTTTGATTTTAACAAAGCTGTTTCCGATTGTTATTTTGAGGAAATGAGAAAGGTTATAAGATTTGCGCTTGACCTTAACATACCCGTAATAAATATGCATCTTCTCAGAGGCGTTTACGTAACCTTACCCGGCAAGGTAATTCTTCTTACCGACGTTTATAGGGAAGAGTACTTTAAGAGACTTGATACCTTCATAGATATGTGTGAGAGAGAAATCGGTGACGCTCCACTTAAGATATGTATTGAAAACGTTGATACGAATGCCTTTACCGAAAGTCAGCTTCAGGCGCTTCCGAAATTTATGGCAAGTCCGGTCTTTGCTCTTACGCTTGACGTAGGACACGAGATGTGCCTCGGATACAAGGATAGCCACGTGTTTGAGAAATACCCGGATAAGCTTTATCATATGCATCTGCACGACTGCGACGGAAAGAAACCGCATCTTGCTCTTGGTGACGGAATTGTGGATATAGAAAAGAAACTTGCGAATTTTTACGGACCAAACTGTCTTGTAGAGGTTAAGACTATAGAGGGACTCGAGAAGAGTTCAAGCTATCTTAAATCGAAAGGATATATAGACTAATGAATGCAAAGGAAAGATTTATTGAAATATATACCACCTACATAAAGAGGGAAGGCGCAGATAAGCTTCTTGAGTATCTTCTCTCCTCTGATTTCTTTACCGCCCCTGCCTCGGCGCGCTTCCACTGCTCCTTTGAGGGAGGACTCTGCGAGCATTCGCTTAACGTGTACGATTGTCTTACAAGCTACCTCAATATGCCCAGAACAAAGGAAATAATGGGCGTTACCTACAGTGAGGAAAGCATAGCAATTGTAGCGCTTTTGCACGATCTTTGTAAAGTAGGGGTTTACAAAAAAGGCTTTAGAAACGTAAAAAACGAGCAGGGAGCATGGCAGAGAGTTGACACTTTTGAGTACGATGATAAGCTTCCGTACGGCCATGGAGAGAAGAGTGTTTATATCGCCTCGGGGTATATGAGACTCACCAGAGAAGAGGCTTTTGCTATAAGATATCATATGGGATATTCCTCAACAACCGAAGATCCGAGAAACGTATCGGCAGCCTTTGAGATGTTTCCT
>JAZRLJ010000044.1:0-2193 GCA_045646755.1 Eubacteriales bacterium
AGTGTGAAGAACTGCTTGAACCAGCTCTCGACGTTTGTGCCCCAAAGGCCCGTGAGATTTTTGTATTCAAGAAGCTTTGTGCGCAGGTCGCACATAGAGTCGAACCAAACCTTATCCGGAAGAGCCTTTGCCTTGTAGATATAGCGAAGAGTCTGGGCGGCGCTAAGCAGTATGAGCATTGATACCGTATGATTATGAATGCCCGTTTTATCGGCTATTTCGTTAATTGACTGTATGTAATCGCCCTCGACGTCAAAAAGACGGTCGTATGCCTCGTGAAGCGTGTCCTTGACCGCCTCGCAGGTGGTGAGATCTGTGTATTTCTCGGCTAGATATTCGATAGCCTCCGTGGGAAAATCAAGCTCTCGCATCATACGCTTTATCATATCAAAATCACCTTTCAAATTTGTTTTATATGAGCGCTTCAATTATAACAAACCGACGCACTGTTGTCAACCCTTTACGGAGTTTTTTTGTTTTTTCTTGCCGAAAGCGGTGTCATACCGAAGCGCTTCTTGAATTCACGGTGAAAATATGAGGCATTTTCGCAGCCTACACCCGAAATTATTTCGTTTATCGGCATAGAGCTCTCTAAAATAAGCGTCATAGCGCATCGCATACGCTCGTCTATTACCAGAGCCCTGAAGCTTTTTCCGAAGAGCTCAAGTACAAGCCTTGAAAGATAGGGCGCGGAAAGATAAAGCCTTCCGAATATCCTACACCGAAGTGTTTATATTCTATTTTATAGCGTTTTTTGAAAAAATCAACAAAAATTTAAAAAAAGACGCTTTTACAGTGATTTTCAGCCTTGCATATATAGAAAATATGTGGTATTATAGAGTTGCAAAACAAATATAAATAAGGAGATAAGCTATGAATTATTATCTTGCGGTTGATATTGGAGCATCAAGCGGCAGACACATCGTTGGATATATGAAGGATGGCGAGCTCGTCACCGATGAGCTTTACCGCTTCCCGAACGGTATGGACACCGTAGACGGACATCTCGTATGGGATACCGACAGACTTTTCAGAGAGATAAAAGCGGGAATTAAGATCGCTTTTGAAAAATATCCTAAGATTGAGAGTCTCTCTATCGACACCTGGGGCGTTGACTACGTGCTTCTTAAGGGGGACGAGGAGGTTTATCCCGTTTACGCTTACCGTGACAGCAGAATGGGCGAGGTAATTGACAAGGTACATGCAGACGTTCCCTTCGAGCGTCTTTACGAGAGAACCGGTATTGAGTTCCAGACCTTCAATACCGTATATCAGCTCTATGCAGACAAGGTTGCGGGCAGATTTGAGGGAGTAACCGATTTCCTTATGCTTCCCGAATACTTTATGTATAAGCTCACCGGTGTAAAGAAGAAGGAATTTACCGAGGCTACCACCACAGGTCTTGTAAATACAAAGACTCGCGAGTTTGACGAGGAGCTCTGGGAGGAGCTTGGATATCCTAAGGCTCTTATTAAGCCTCTCAGCGCGCCCGGAACTCTTGTAGGTACTCTTAAGGAAGACGTTAAGGCTGAGGTCGGCGGTGACCTTGAGGTAGTCCTCTGTGCAACTCACGATACAGGAAGCGCGGTTGAGGCTATTGATATGAATGTAAACTCTCCTTACATATCCTCGGGAACGTGGTCTCTTCTCGGAGTTAAATCAGAGAATGCTATCACCGACGAGAACAGCCGTGTTTCAGGCTATTCAAACGAGGGTGGAGTAGGGTACATCCGCTATCAGAAGAACATTATCGGAATGTGGATAATCCAGAGTCTTCGTAAAGAGATGTGTCCTGACACTTCTTACGGCGATATCGCTGACATGGCGGCGAAGTCCACCTTTGCCGAGGTGTTTGACGTAAACGATAAGTCCTTTATGGCTCCTAAGTCTATGAAGGGGGCAATTGAGGAATACTTTGCATCCAGAAATATGAAAACACCTAAAGAAGATGCTGATTATTTCAACGCGGCATACGTAAGCCTTGCTCACGGTTACAAGAATGCAATCGGCAACCTTGAAAGAAACACAGGCAAGACCTATCCCGAAATCTATATCGTAGGCGGTGGTGCAAAGAATGGCTACCTTAACGACCTTACCGAGAAGATAACTGGAAAGAAGGTTGTGGCGCTTCCCATAGAGGCAACCGCAATAGGAAATCTTAAGGTGCAGATGAACAGAAAGTAAAAAAGATTA
>JAZRLJ010000045.1:0-4265 GCA_045646755.1 Eubacteriales bacterium
TCACCCCTCTCAAAGTCTACGCCAAAGCCCACGAGGTCGTCTATTACGGCTCTGGAGGAGCGTATCATTACATCCACTGACTCGGGGGTATTCTCATAGTGACCTGCGCGCAGAGTGTCCTCGTAAAAGGACTCGTAATCGCTATCGTCACGCTCTACGCATATTCCGCCCTGAGCGAGAAAGGAATCGCTCTCCTCTGCGGCGCTTTTCGTAAGTACTATTATTTTTCTGTCGCTCGGAAAATTAAGCGCGGCGTAAAGTCCCGCAACGCCCGAGCCGACTATTACTATATCTGCTCTCATATTCTCTTCGCAAGCTCCAGCATTCTGTCAAGAGGCAGAAGCGCTCTTTCTCTTATCTCGTCGGAGACGAATACCTCGTTTTCCTCCGTCTTCAAGACGTGAAGTACCTTCTCGGGTGTGATAAGCTTCATATCGGGACAGCAGGGCTTGGTCTTGGGGTAATAAAATCTCTTGTCGGGGTTATCCCCTGCAAGCTGAAAATCAACGCCCATCTCGGTGCATATTATAAATTCCTTACAGTCGCTCTTCTTGGCATACGAAATTATGTCTGCTGTGCTTCCTATATAATCGGAATTTTCAAGAATTTCTCTCTCGCATTCGGGGTGCGAAAGCACAAGCGCTTTCTGATGCGCCGCCTTCTCCGCCTTAAGCTCCTCATAGCTTATCTCGGAGTGAATGGGACAGCAACCGTTATTTATGATTACGTTTTTCTCGGGGACCTGCTCGGCTACGAATGCGCCGAGATTTCTGTCGGGAATGAAGAATATATTTTTATTCGGAAGCGCCATTGCGATTTTCACCGCATTGGACGAGGTTACGCACACGTCGCTCTTGCACTTGAGGTCTGCGGTCGAATTTATGTAGCAGACAACAGCAAGGTCATCGTATTTCTCACGCATCGCTTCAATCTTTCCGTCCTCAACCATGTGAGCCATAGGACAGTCAGCCGTCATATCAGGCATAAGCACCTTTTTTGTGGGGTTGAGAATTTTCGCGCTCTCGCCCATAAAGGATACTCCGCAGAATACGAGTATGTCAGCCGAGCTTTCCTTAGCTATCTTAGCAAGGTAAAAGGAGTCACCCACGTAGTCCGCAAGCGCCTGTACCTCTGCCGACACGTAATAATGCGCAAGAATTACCGCGTTTTTTTCCTTTTTTATTCTTTCTATCTCTTTTATTACGTTTTCTAACATTTTTCTCTCCGATTTCAAGAGCTTTTTCCTTAGTATTTTAGCACATTTTGACACAACTGTCAAGTTATCTGTAAACTTTCGGAAAATATTACAAATTCCTTATATTTTCAAAGCAAAATATATGCAAATAACGTAAGAATTACAAGAAATGTAAAGTTAAACGCTGAGAATTACAGTATCTACGTACCCGCCTTTCCGGGATTATGACTAACATACTGGCGGAAGGTGATAAGGCTCGCAAGCGAGGAAATAAGAGTTCCTACGCCGCCTATGTTCACTCCGAGCAAAAGCTCCTTGTAATTATCCGTAAACTGCGAGAGCAGAATTGCAGAGGGTACGTTACTGATTACCTGGCAGGAAAGCGCGGAAAATATCAGCGTGCTCCTCTCAAGAAGCGAAGAAAACAGCTCATTCACGGCATCAATTCTTCCCATATTTCCTGAAAAAACAAAGAAAAAGACAAAGGTGAAAAGTAGCGGATAGTCTACGTCGCAAAGCGCCTTTCTATCCATAAAAAGCAGAAATATCGGTATCACTACAAGTCCGACCTGATACGGAATTCCGCGGAATACTATAAGAATTGAAAGCGCAAAAAGAAGAAGGTATATTACGGTGCGACCCGGATTAAGCTCTATTTTCTCATTCTCAAGAGAAAGCGGCTCAGCCTTTACGAATATAAAGCAGGCGAGGGTTATAAGTGCAACCGAAAGCACGAATGGAGGCGCCATTATGCCCATAAACTCGAGTGTCGGGATATTGAATTTAGTATACAGAAAGAGGTTTTGCGGATTTCCAAACGGAGTGAGCATTCCACCTAGGTTTGCCGCTATATTCTGCATTATAAAGGTGAACGCCATATATTTTTCTTTGCCAGTTGAAGTAAGCACGAGATACCCCAGCGGAAGAAAGGTAAGAAGCGCCATATCGTTTGCAATAAGCATTGAACCGATAAAGGTTATGTATACGAGTGCAAGCACGCTCATTCTTGCATTCTTGAAAATTACCACGACCTTGCGCGCGAGAAGATAGAAAAATCTCACGTTCTTAAGTGCGCACACAACCGCTAGCACGCAGAAAAGACAGGTAAGCGTCTTAAAGTCAAAGTATCCAATATATTCAGAATCCGGCGGGACTATAATCGAGGTGAGAAGCGCCGCAAAAAAAGCGATAAGCATTACCGCATTCTTCCTTGCAAAAGAAAGGAGACGCTCTGCTAACGCGTGAAAATCTATATGAAAATGGTGGTGCGGATGTACTGCGTGATTCATATTTAAAATTTCTTTCTTTGAATTTGATATGCAAAAGCAAACCGTATTATATATTACACGCACGCGCGTATTTTGTCAATAGATAGAAACAAAAAAGTCACGGAATTTCCGTGACTTTTTATGTAAATTACGATTATTTTGCCGCCTTGATTGCAGCCTTAGTGCCGAACCAAATCATATTGCCCGACTTGCCGATCTCCATATCAAGATCCTCATACTCTTCTTTTGCTTCGTCGTAGTACTTCTCAAGGGTTTCGTAAGCCTTATCAACGTCAGCGTCGTCCTTGAGATAGAAGATGGATACGGCGTCAACGAGCTTATCCTCGTCGTCCTCAGAGGCCTTCATACCGGAAACAACAGACTCAATTCCTATTGCTCCGTAGAAAGCAAGCTCTATGGGATTGTCGGTAATATCAGCAACGTAGCCGGCTTCATCAAGAGCAGCCTTTGCAGCTTTGGGATCGCTGTTAGGTCCGCCGCAGGATGAAAGTGTAAACATACAACTAACGAGCATCACGCATACAAGCATAAAAGCAAAAATTCTTTTCATTTCAGTTCTCCTTCAAATTGTATTTCAGCTTCAATAAGCTTGATATAATTATATCACAATTTTTTAAAAATGTCCATTTTTATTCAAATTTAATATTTTTTCACAAAGTAAAAGACGGATACTAACGCATCCGTCTTTAAAAATTACTTAGCAGCCTTAACTGCTCCCTTAGTTCCGTAGTAGATAAGAGCGCCGTCAATGCCGTACTCGTACTTATAGTCCTTATCCTGCTCTGCTACATCTTTCTCAAAGGCTCCTGACATAGTAGTCCAAGCAGCCTCAGCTGCCGCCTTGTCCTCGTAATAGTAAATCTCTATCTCGTCAAAGGTCTTTTCTTTAACATTGTTATAAGAAGCGTAGATATAGGTCTTGCAGCCGCTTGGAGCTTCATTTATCGAAACGGTGTAGCCCTCTTCTTCAAGAATTTCTTTAGCCTCAGCGGGAATCTTATACGACTTTCCGCAAGAGGAAAGAGTAAGCATAGCGCCAAGAAGCATTACGCACACAAGCGCAAAGGATATAATTTTCTTCATTACATAGTTCCTTTCGTATAAAAGCGTGACATTTTTCACGAAATATTTTTAGACTACAATATTATAACATAAACTTTCGCGTTTGTCACTATGTTTTTGAAATTTTTTGTTAAAATTTGCGCCAAACCATTTTGTCAACGACACCGGTGTAGCTCTGAATAATTTTCACAACCTTGGTAGACACGTTTTCCTCAACGTAATCGGGTACGGGAATACCGTAGTCTCCGCACTCATTCATAGCCACTGCGGTATCAACTGCGCCGAGAAGTCCCTTCTCGTCAATTCCCGCAAGAACGAAGCAAGCCTTGTCAAGCGCCTCGGGACGCTCGGTAGAGGTTCTGATACAAACCGCAGGGAAAGGATTGCCTATCGAGGTGAAGAAGCTCGACTCCTCAGGAAGTGTTCCGCTATCCGAAATTACTGCAAATGCGTTCATCTGCAGACAGTTGTAATCGTGGAATCCGAGAGGCTCGTGACGGATTACTCTCTTGTCAAGCTCAAAGCCTGAGGATTCAAGACGCTTCTTGCTTCTCGGATGACAGGAATAAAGGATCGGCATATCATACTTTTCCGCAATCTTGTTTATTGCTCCGAAGAGGCTAAGGAAATTCTTTTCGGTATCAATATTCTCTTCTCTGTGAGCAGAGAGAAGAATGTATTTTTTCTTCTCAAGACCGAGACGGGAAAGAATGTCGCTC
>JAZRLJ010000046.1:0-2365 GCA_045646755.1 Eubacteriales bacterium
CGGCGAGCTCACTCTTATAACTACGGGAAGCCAGGGAGAGCCTATGTCGGCTCTTTACAGAATTGCATTTTCCGAGCATGACCGAGTTAAGCTATCAACCGATGACGTGGTAGTCCTTTCGTCAAGCGCAATCCCCGGTAACGAGAGATTTGTCGGTAAGATTATAAACGCTCTTGTCAGAAGCGGTGTTAAGGTTGTTAACGACTCTGTAGAGGACGTTCACGTTTCAGGACACGCTTGTCGCGAGGAAATCAAGCTTATGATGGCTCTTCTTAAGCCGGAGTATCTTATGCCCATACACGGAGAATACCGCCACCTTTACGCAAACAAGGAAATCGGCGAGTTTATGGGTATCCCCGCACAGAATATCTTTGTTTCCGAGATAGGAAAGGTGCTTGAGGTAGGACATAACGGCGCAGGCTTTGCAGGTAACGTTCCCTCGGGAAATATTCTCATAGACGGCTCGGGAATAGGAGATATTGGAAGCGTTGTTCTAAGAGACAGAAAGCATCTTGCAGAGGACGGTCTCGTTGTTATCGTTGCCGCTATTGATATGAGAGGCGGATACCTTGCATCAGGCCCTGATATAATTTCGAGAGGATTCGTTTACGTAAAGGAAAACGAGGAGCTTGTTGAGAGCGCGAAGGCTGTTGCCGAGACCGTAATCGAGTCAAGACTCGCAAGAAAGACGCGCGACTGGGCGGAAATCAAGAACGCTCTGCGCGAGGAAACTGCTAAATTTATCTATAAAGAAACGAAGCGCAAGCCTATGATTCTTGCGGTTCTTATGGAAGTATGATAAAGATATATTTACTTGATTTTTCGGGGGCAGAGGCAGATAATTTTTCCACCTCTGCCCTGCCGAGCTTTGTTACCGAGACGAAAAACGTTACGCGCAGAAGAGAGAGCGTTTTTTCTTATCTTCTTCTCGCGTATGCGTATTATGAAAATTTTAAAGCGCCTCTTCCTCCTGTAATGAAGGACGAAAACGGCAAACCGTATTTTGCCGACGGAAATATTTACTTTAATATTTCTCACTCGGACAGTATTGCTGCCGTTATAATATCAGACGAGTCAGAGGTCGGAATTGACGTGCAGAATACGTCGCAAAGGATAAGCGAAAGACTTATAGAAAAGATAGAAAAAGAGTCTGTATGCATAGAAAAATCCGAGAGCTTGACCGAGCCCGTTTTCTTAAAGGCTGAGAATGGAAAAATAATACCGTTCACACCGCGTGTAAGCGGAGCTGCAAGAGAGGATTCTTTTTTCAGAAAATGGACGGAGCGTGAGGCTCTTGCCAAGGCTGACGGAAGAGGTCTTTCCTATATTTCAAAGGTTAATGTAGATGATTTTGCTCTGATATGCGTGGCGGAATTTGAGGCTTTCGGCAGCTCATACTCGCTTTCGGCAGTAAAGAAAAAATAAAATCGAGACTGTTCACACGAGCGGTCTCGATTTTTGTGTATTTTACTTTGAAATATTATTTGAAATAAGTGTCAGAATCGATGGCATCAGCATCATAACGCAGACCGACAGAGCGAGTATCAAAAGACAAACGAGTACGGTTCTTAAAAGTGTGGGATTTTCCCTTTCCTTTATGTGCTTTGCTCTTTCAAGGTTTTCCATAGGTATAAAGAAGGTCGCGGTATCGAAGTCTATCTTCTCGTCCTTTTTCTTTTCCTTAAGACGAGCCTTGTATTCCTCGTAGGTAGGCTCAACGTATCCTGCTCTCTTTACTATTTTCATAAGCTGACCGCTGCTCCTTGAAAGCGCGCGTCTTACGGCAGATGAGTCATCAAGCCTAAGCTCAGCGAGAGTCTTTGCCGTTTGCTCGCCGGTTGCTTCCTTACGCAAAAGGGCTCTGATTATTCTTACAGTATATGCCTTGTGATAGTTTATGAAAAAGGAAGAAGCGCAAAGTGTTAGAGCTATTATTAAAACTATAATATTGATTGGAATTCTTGATGCTGTGGAAAGATAGTCCTGAGCATCTAAAAAGAATATGTCGCGCAGTGACATTTAATCTCCTCTTTATCCCCTGTAAAATTTACAAGATTATTTCAGTGAATATATTATACTTTATTTTTTTATACTTGGCAAGATAGTCATAGAAAAGTTTAAAATATATTTAAAATTAAGAAAAGGATTGTTAAGTATTCTTAGTTTTCATTTTTTAAGATTTAAAAACAAAAAGAGACACAAGTTTCATGCTTGAGAGTTATAATGTAAATAATTGTTAGCAAAAACAAGAAAAACGGAGAAATATCACTTTCTCCGTTTTGTTTTTATCAAAAATGCATCATTCAAATTCCTTGAGGAAATCCTCACCGCAAATAGTCTTAAGAAGCTCGTCAAGGTCCTCGTT
>JAZRLJ010000047.1:0-3217 GCA_045646755.1 Eubacteriales bacterium
GATTACAAGCAGGATTTCTTCGGCAAGAAGGCGTCCTTGACGGTGTCTGGCCAGCTCAATGCGGAAACCTACGCAATGGCGTTTGGCAACGTGTACACGTTTGGCCCCACCTTCCGTGCGGAAAACTCCAACACCGCTCGTCACGCGGCTGAGTTCTGGATGATAGAGCCGGAGATTGCGTTTGCCGATCTTAACGACGATATGGAGCTTGCGTGGGATATGATAAAATATATCATAAATCACGTTATGGACAACTGCTCCGCAGAGCTGGAGTTTTTCAACAAATTCGTTGACAAGGGGCTTCTTGACAGGCTCACTGCGCTGCGCGATGCAGACTACGCTAAGGTCACCTACACCGAGGCAATAGACGTCCTTATGAAATCGGGCGAGAGCTTCAAGTTCCCTGTTTATTGGGGCGTTGACCTTCAGACCGAGCACGAAAGATACCTCACCGAGCAGGTTTATAAGAAGCCCATATTCCTCATTGATTACCCCAAGGACATAAAGGCATTCTACATGCGACTTAATGACGACGGCAAAACCGTTGCTGCTATGGACCTTCTCGTTCCGGGTGTCGGCGAGATAATCGGCGGCTCTCAGAGAGAGGAGAGACTCGACGTCCTCAGCGCGAGAATGGCAGAGCTTGGACTTAAGGAAGAGGATTATTGGTGGTATATGAACCTTCGTAAGTACGGAGGAACAAAGCACGCAGGATTTGGTCTCGGCTTTGAGAGAATTATAATGTATCTCACAGGCGTATCGAATATCCGCGACGTAATTCCTTATCCCAGAACGGTTGGAAACGCTGAATATTGATTTGAAGAAAAAACGGGGGCGCTGTGGCAAAAACACAGCACCCCTGCATCATAATATAAATTTAGAGGAAGGCCAAGGCTAAAAACCGCGACCTTCCTCTTTTTTTATTTTGTTATTCAAGTGTAGCTTTTGTAATTCCAAGTCCACTCTTGCCGAGCACCTGAATTAAATCAACAATCAGCTTTTCCTCGGCGACGGGAAGCTCGGAGAAGGTAAGTGTGAGAGTGTTCTGGTCGGGGGTTGCCGCTTTTATTTTCATATAGACGTTTTCCTTACCCAGAAGCTTGATAGCGGCTACGATTGCTCCGCGTACCTTGTTTACAACCGTCTTGTCTACACCGCCGCGACGGAATATGAGGTTGACGGTTTTTGTTAGATATACTGTCTTGGGTGCTGAAGCGACAGGCTTTTCTTCCTCTTTCCTTGCGGCGAGCATTTCAGCCTCTATTCTTGCCGCTTCCTCAGCTCTTGCCTTCTCGGCGGCAATTCTTTCTTCCTCGGCACGTCTCTCTCTTTCAAGTCGGTCGCGCTCTTGTTCTGCGCGTCTGTCTGCCTCTCTCTTTTCGCTGTCAAGCACTGCGCGTCTTGCAGCCTCTGCGAGAAGCTCCTTTTCTCTTGCCTCGGCGCGTTTCTGAGCCTCGAGCTTTTCACGAAGAGCATCAGCCTCCGCATTTCTTCTGCGCAGCTCTTCCATCTCAGCGCGCATCTTTTCCTCAAGCTCGCGGCGAATTCTTGCCTCAATAGCGCTCTCGTCTAACGTAGGAGATGGGATAGGCTCTTCCTTGATTTGTTTAGCCTCTTCGATTTCCTCTTTGACTTCTTCGGTTTCCTCGGTTTCTTCGGTCTCTTCGACTTCTTCGGTTTCCTCGGTTGCCTCCTCGACCTCTTCTATTGCCTCGGGCTCTTCGGTTATCTCTTCAATAAACTCTTCAGCCTCTTCTTGTGCGGGCTCGGGAGCTGACATACCGAGCGCTCCTCTGAGTAGCTCGCTGAGATCGGAGTTTATGCTATCTGCAAGGGTATCGGGCACTTTTGAAAATTCTACGTCACTCTTTCCAAGCAGCTCGTTGAGGCGCACCGTAATATCGTCGCGCTCCCTATGAGGCTCGCTTGAAATCTTAACTGCGTTTACGGGTGTCTTTACCTCGGGCTCGGGTATAGGTGCGGGCGCGGGTTCTTCCTTCACGGGAGCCTTGGATATGGTCAGACGCTCGAACTTTTCTACCTCGCCTCTGCGTACGACTCGGCGCATCATTTCGCGCCATTCGGTTATATTTCTTCTTCCCATACTCTCCTGGTACTTTTCAACCGACTCGGAGGTAAGGTATCTGTATTCCTTTTCCTTAATTTTACCGGGAACGTTCTCGGCAAGCTCGAAGCGTATCATACTTCTGTCAACGTTATCCGATATGGTGTACGTTCCTTTTCCGTCAAGGCGCGTCCACTTAATCCACAGGTCACGTGCGGTGCAGGCGCGAGCCTTTATACGCATACGGCGGTAGGTGGTATTGCCTATAATATGCTCCATATAAGTACCGGGGGCAAAATTCATTTCAAGTACCACACCGCTTCCTGCAAGACCGCTTATCGCAAGCTCGTTTTCAATTACCTCGGTAAGCTCCGATGCCATAAGGTCGATAAAGCCTTGCGAATATTTACCTGCAAGGAAGGTCTTGTCGTCGGTTTCGGCGCTCATAATTACGGGCAGGGAATTTGCAGGAGAGTATATAGGCTTTCCTGTGATTTTTTCGCAGAGTCCCTCGGGGAGCTCGGTTGCAAAGGAGAATGAGAGAAGCTCCTGTCCCTTATACGAGAAGGGGTTAAAATTATCGTAAATACGGTAGTTTGATACCTGCCAGCTTATCCACTCGGTCCTTGCGACGCCCGATACGACGATAGTCAGAGGGTAGTAAAAGACTCCGCCTATGCGAAATCCGTCCTTTATGTAGTTGTCGTAGAACTGAACGGCATCAAGGCTGTTTCCGTATTTAAGCGAGAGACGGGGTAAAAGATTTTCGTTAAAGCTCTCGATAAATATGGGAGTTACCGTATCCCTGATTATTTGATTATGCAAGAAATCTACGGTCATTTTTTCACCCTCCTGAAAATATCTATAGATATTTTAACATAGAATTTTTGAAAATGCAATAATTTTTGGTCGAAATAGACTCAAAATTTAAAATATGTTAAGCTTTTCTGCCACAAAATAGCCCCCGCTACTTGAAAAGAAGAGAATTTTATGTTAAAATCATAGCGAAAGAAAGAGGGGATGTGGCTATGAAGATAATCGCGAGAATAAGAACGCCCTATAAAGAAAAATTCGGTATTCCGAGACAGTCGGGAATAGCCGATTCGATAATATCGAGGATTGTATTTGAGCCTGAGTACAGAAGAGACGAGG
>JAZRLJ010000048.1:0-7827 GCA_045646755.1 Eubacteriales bacterium
CCATTTTCATCACCATATTTTCGTCAATTTTTTTGCTATATTCACTCTTGATTTTGAGCATGGGTTTATGTTAGAATTATCTTACGCCGAAAATTACCAAATTTTACCATTTTTCAAAAAAACAAAGGAGTTAAAACAATGAAAAACAGCACAAAAATCCTTATTTGCAATGAAAACAGCGAAGAAAGGTCTCGAATTATCGAAAAACTCAGAGGCGCAGGATATGAAAAATGCGACTTTGCAGAGGACGGTGACAAAGCAATCGAGTTAATCAAATCATCTTCCTATGATATTGTCATAACAGACTTATGGCTCTCCGGAATGGACGGAATAGGAATAATCAGATCGGCTGTAAAGATCACGGGAAGCAAAAAACCTTCCTTTATACTTACCTCACCTATCAACAAGCAGGCTATTCTCGTTGAGGCGACTGAAGCCGGAGCTGACCTGTGTATCCCGAAGCCATTTGATTTTTCAGTACTTCTATCACATATTGATTCACTTGTTAGACTCAGAAGCAGACCTTCGAACGAGGAAGCTCTTAAATCTGCAGACGTTGAAGCGCAGATAACCAAAATAATACACCAGATAGGAGTCCCTGCTCATATAAAAGGATACCAGTACTTAAGAACTGCCATAATCATGACTATAGAAAACAGTGACATAATAAATTCGGTAACAAAAATACTCTACCCGAGTGTAGCTAAAAAATATCAGACTACAACCTCAAGAGTGGAAAGAGCCATAAGACACGCCATAGAAGTAGCATGGGACAGAGGTGACGTAGACGTTCTTAACTCTTATTTTGGCTATACGATCCAAAATTCAAGAGGCAAACCCACAAATTCCGAGTTTATAGCAATGATTGCAGACAATTTCAGACTTAAATACAAATATGTTACAGTATAAAAAAAGCCGCCTTGGCGTTTTGCCAAGGCGAACCTCTTTCTGAATATTAAAAATATCTTCTGCCTTCCATAGCTCGATAAAGAGTAACCTCATCGGCATACTCAATATCACCTCCTACGGGAATTCCGTAGGCAAGACGTGAAACGTCTACCTCATAAGGCTCAAGAGCACGTGCTAGATACGCCGCAGTTGTATCTCCGCCCGGCGTAGGATTAGTTGCAATTATTACTTCCTTAACGTTTCCCGTTTTGACCCTCTCTATAAGCTCAGCAAACGTAAGATCTGCGACTCCAACGTTGTCTATGGGAGAAAGAGCGCCGCCGAGAACGTGATAAAGTCCTCGGTAACCGCGAACCTTTTCCATAACCATAACGTCCTTAGGATTCTCTACAACGCATATAACGGTACTATCTCTGTTCTCATCCGAGCAAATTTCACATTTTTCCGGTGATGCCGAAAGTCCAAAGCATATGGGACACTTATGAACGTCACGCTTTACTGCAAGAATAGCCTCTGCAAAGCGGACTGCCTCGTCATCGGTAAAATTAAGCGAAGCGAAAGCATATCTCGCCGCAGTCTTACTGCCTACTCCGGGCAGACGGCGAAATTCTTCAATAAGCCGCTGGATCGGCGCTATATATTCCGCCATTAAAACATACCGGGAAGAGACATAGATCCGGTTATCTTGGACATTTCATCCTGAGAAACGGACTCAACCTTCTTAATTGCCTCGTTCATTGCCGCAACGATAAGATCCTCAAGGGTTTCTATATCATCGGGATCTACTACCTCCGGAGCAATATTTACAGAAATTATCTCTTTCTTTCCGTTGATTTTTACGTTAACAACTCCGCCGCCTGCAGAAACCTCGTATTCTCTTTCCTCAAGCTCTGCCTGCATTGCGGCCATATCCTCCTGCATCTTCTGAGCCTGCTTAAGCATAGACTGCATATTTGCCGGGCCGCCGCCCATTCCCTGCGGTAATCTGACTTTCATTTATATTTCCTCCAAGTTATAAATTATCAAGGTCTGATGAGAAGCCTGTGCCTCTTGACTTCTCTTTTACTGTTACCAAAACGTCTTTGGCATCAATTCCTTCGATCTCGGCAATAACGCCCTTAAGAATGGACATATCTGTAGGGCTGCCGTTAAGCTTTGCGGCAAAAAATCCGCTCATTTCTACAGAAAAAGATTTTTCGGACAACCTATAAGCCTTTGCACCAACGAACTGACTCGACAGTGATTTCTTTATTTCCGCTATTCTCTCAAGGACGGAACTAAAGTTTCCGTAAATCTCGGTTTCTGTGATTTTCTTGTTTTCCTTAACAGTCTCGGTTTGAGGCGTCGAGGCAGGAGCTTCTGTCTTAATCGGTTCTTCCTTAACCACTGAAACTGTCGGAATAGCGCCCATTTTCAGCATTGTAAGCTGTTTTTCAAGCTCCTCAACACGTACCGCGAGTGCCTCAGCTGTGGGAAGAAGCTTCGCATCACACATACGTGTCAGTGCTATTTCAGCTATGCTTCTCTTGGCATTTGACGCTCTCTGCATATCGGCAAGAGCTCTCTCAAGAAGCTCGGTGTGATATATAAGCTTTGCCATCGAGAATTTCTTAGAAATACCGCTGACTCGCTCATATTCATTATCGGTCAGGTCAAGATAGGATCTAGCTCTGTCGGTGTTTCTTACAACCATCATGTCACGGTAGGAATCGATTATTTCCTGCCAAAAAACAGATATATCACCGCTTGACATAACGTTATCGTTTATAATCTCGTAAACAGTAGAATAATCCGAGCGCTCAACCGCTTCTATAAGACGGTATGCACTGTCTCTGTCGCCCGTACCTATAGTGTTGGCAACAAGAGTAGCATTAATATGAGTTTTCGAGCCTGCGCAAAGTTCAAGAAGACTGACTGCATCACGCATTCCTCCTCGGCTCGCTCTGGCGATAAGTCTCGCTCCGTCCTCACCAAGATCAATCCCTTCAGCTTTTGCTATCTTAAAAAGCCTTGCAACAATGGTATCAGAGCTAATGCGCCTGAAATCAAAGCGCTGACAACGTGAAACAATCGTTGTGGGCAACTTGTGAAACTCAGTGGTAGCAAGAATAAATACTACGTATTTAGGAGGCTCTTCCAAAGTTTTCAGAAGTGCGTTAAACGCTGCTCCAGACATCATGTGAACCTCGTCTATAATGTAAACTCTGTACTTAAGAATAGCCGGCGTAAAGCTGATTTCGTCCTTAAGATTACGAACGTTATCAACACCGTTATTACTCGCCGCGTCCATCTCTATAACGTCGGTCGCTATACCTGCGTCAACAGAACGGCAGGCATCACACTTGTTACAAGGATTGCCGCTTTGAGGATTCTCACAGTTAACCGCCTTGGCAAGTATTTTGGCACAGCTGGTCTTTCCCGTTCCTCTTGAACCGCAGAAAAGATAGGCATGCGAAACCTTGTCGTTTGCAACCTCATATTTAAGTATATCGGTAATTCTCTCCTGACCGCATACGTCATCAAAATCAAAGGGACGCCATTTGCGGTATAGTGCCTTATATTCTGCCATCAACGCCTCCGAAAGCCGAGCTATGCCGACTAAAATAAAAACGCGCAGCGGTATACCAAAAGTGTTCCGCATACGCGCCAAAGACTTAACATTCAATACGTCGGATAGAACCATACACCCTCCGTCGAAATACTCTTACACACGTTAACCGCTCCGTTTGCTCCGGACAGGCACCCCTGCGGCACACCCGATAAACCGCTTAATGCTGCTTGGTTCCCCACCTGACATGATTCACAGCCTCAGATTGCGCAAGACCCATCCTTCAACACAAACAAAAACGGCGCAGACTATACAAGAGCAGCCCTCGGGAAAGGAATTGACCCCTGCTATAGCGGATTTCAGGTACAAGGCACCGCTACTTCCCCGGCTGGTATGGCTCCACCCGACATATTGAATGAGTTAAGCCTTTATATTATAACAAATATATTTTGAAATTTCAAGTGCTTTTCAAGATTTTTTAGTGTTTAATTAAAAACAGTTTACTCTCTTATACGACAAGACCGCCGCTCACGTTAATAACTGCACCCGTTATGAAGGCTGCTTTATCCGATGCCAAAAAGAATATAGTCTCGGCAATCTCCTCGGGCTTTCCTATTCTCATAAGCGGTGTCTCGTTGCATATCTCCTTCTTATCCTCATCTGAGAGAGAGGAATTCATATCCGTATCTATAAGACCGGGAGCTACCGCGTTTACCGTAATTCCGCTAGGTCCTACCTCCTTGGCAAGAGCCTTGGTAAAGCCTATCAGAGCTGCCTTGGTAGATGAATAACAAACCTCGCAGGAAGAGCCGACAGTCCCCCACATAGAAGAGACGTTTATTATCCTGCCGAATTTGTTTCTTATCATTGATGACAGCACACTTTTTGAATAGAGAAAAGCTGCATCCATATTCACTGAAAACATACGTCTCCACTCGTCAAGAGTTACATCGGTAATCAAAGAGAATGACGAAACTGCCGCATTATTTATAAGTATTTCCACATTTCCTAAAGTTTTTTCAACTTTTTCAACCGCGTCTATAATTTCAACTTCAGAGGTGCTGTCAGCTCTTATCGCGAGCGCTCCTGTTTCTCTTGAAAGGCGCTCTGCCTCCTCTCTTGAATTCTTATAAGTAAAGGCTACGGAATATCCGTTTTGAGAAAAAATTCTCACAGTCTCAGCGCCTATTCCACGCGAACCGCCCGTTATCAAAACCGTTTTCATTTTATGAGTTCCTTCCAGAATTTCATCATACATTATTATACCCGTCTTTAAATTCTTTGTCAAGATATTGACCTATATAAACTTTAGTGTTAAAATTATACTATACGAGAGGTAGCCATATGATTTTAGTAATTGACAAAAACAAGAAAAATGCAGTCAGCGTCGCAGAGATGTTCTTCTACATGGGAGTACTTACGAAGGGAGTCGCCATTTCAAATGCTTTCTCAGAAATTTCAAACGCGTACAGAGCTGTCGTATTACTCTCACCCGAAGCATATCCCGATGCAGAGGACTTTATCAGAAGACTGCGTACATACAGCTTTACCGTACCCATTTTCACCATAGGTGAAAAAGGAAACGCCGATTACCGAAATATAGCAATGTCTTTTTCGCGTTCATTATACGCAGCGGAAATACTGTCGAAAATTCTTCAATATACGATTGATAACAAACTGCCGATGCCCGGTGACTACAAGCTTGCAGGCCTTGATTTATCCTGCGATGCTCAGACATTCTCTTATTTCTGGACTCCTTTCCCCTTAACCAAAACGGAGGCCATGATAGTAAAATACCTGATCCGCACTTACCCTAGACAGACAAGCGCAGACGAAATTTTAAAGTACGCATACCGAGAAAGCAGAACCCCAGAAGCCTCCAACGTCAGAACTCATATATCAGTCATAAACAAAAAATTCAGAGAACTTACGGGTAGAAATCTCATTGATATGACGATAGGCATAGGTTACAACATAATAACTCCCGAGACAGAAGCAAAAAAGGAAAAGCAAAAATAATTCGAAACAAAACGAGCCTCCTAGCATATAGTTAAAAAAATGCTTGGAGGCTTTATTTATGTCTTTTCTCTACAAAATACTTCTGCGTTTCGTTTCTCTCATTCTTTCTATCTCGCCAAATCAGAATTTTCCGCCACCGCTCTCAGAAAAGGAAGAGGAAGAATTTTTTACAAAAATGAAAAGCGGGGATTCTTCTGCCAGAGCTAAAATTATTGAGCACAATTTAAGACTTGTCTCTCATATTATAAGGAAATACTACGCCTCTTACGGTGATACCGACGAGCTCCTCTCGGTTGGAAGCATAGGACTCATAAAAGCCGTGGACTCATTTAAAAGTGAAAAAGGAACTCGTTTTGCTACCTACGGTGCTAAATGCATACAAAACGAAATACTGATGTTTTTCAGAGCAAAAAAGAAGAACGACTACGAGGTTTCAATAAACGAAACAATAGATATTGACAAAGACGGAAACCCTCTCACCTATCTTGACATCATAAGCGTTGACGATACAATGGCTGAAAAAATCGAGCTTGAAAGTCACATAGAGAGAGTACGCGAATTTACCGAAAGAGTACTGAATGAACGGGAAAAGGAAATTATCGTCCTGAGATACGGTCTCAGAGGCTATCTGCCCAAGACGCAAAGAGAGGTTGCAAAGCATCTCGGCATTTCGCGTTCTTACGTTTCGAGAATAGAAAAAAAGGCGCTCGAAAAGCTAAAGAACGCCTTTGGCACCAATATTCCCTCATTTGATTTCTAAAGGAAAATTTTACATAGAATGAAAAAAGCTTTTCATCAAAAAATAACGTTGGAGAAATCCACAAATAAAACCGAGGTTTAAAAAAATGATGATAGCAAACAAAATTGCGCTTGTAGTTTCTATTATAGGCGCTCTTAACTGGGGACTCATCGGTCTGTTTTCCTTTGACGCTGTCGCTTGGATAGCGGGCGGAGCGACCACTCTCCTTGCAAGAATTATCTACGTTCTCGTTGCAGTTGCAGGTATCTGGTGCATTTCTATGCTCTTCCACCCCAACGACGAGATCGCAGAAAATCACGTATAAGACAAACGAAGGGCTGTCGCAAGACAGCTCTTTTTGTGTAACATTATACGCTTCTGTCATAAAATGTTATTAAGAAAAAAGGAATATTCCTTATTTTTCCTGTTTAAAGAAAGGACAGTTATGACAAAATAGTAATGAACACAAAAAGGAGAAGAGTCTATTCTTGGAATTTGAAATGAACATAAAACGCGGTGATATTTACTACGCCGACCTCAGTCCTGTAATAGGCAGTGAGCAAGGCGGGCTGCGCCCGGTTCTTATAGTACAAAACGACGTAGGAAACAGATATTCACCTACGGTGATTGCAGCAGCTATAACCTCAAAAATGAGTAAAACAAAATTACCTACCCACATTGACATCCCATGTCAAAACGCCGGTCTCTCAAAGGACAGCGTAGTTCTGCTCGAGCAAGTAAGAACGATAGATAAACAGCGTCTCAAGGAAAAAATGGGACATCTGGACAAAAGCACTATGAATAACGTAGATAATGCAATTCAGGTAAGCTTCGGACTCGCTGATAGCGAAGAGGTGTAATATTTTTTCGAAAACCGTCATAGGCTTTATAAAAAGCAAAGGATGGTACAGAAAAATGAATCAATACAAACCCGAAGGAATGCTTATTTCCACAAGCGAAAATCTGGAGCTCATATCATCGGAAAAAGGACTGGAACGAGCACTGGAAAAACAGATTATCCTGGAAGCCCCCGCAATACTGTGCGACCAGGATTTCAATCTGCACATTTCTCTGGGCGGAAAAATAAAAGGTATAATTCCGCGCGGTGAAGCGCAGTATCCTTCGACTGAAGAGGTAAAGGATATTGCGATACTCACCAGAGTAGGTAAGCCTGTATGCTTTAAGGTAATGGGATTCACCCGCAATTCATACGGTGAAAAAACAGCCGTTTTATCAAGGCGAAGCGCACAGGAGGAATGTTATGAAAGCTACGTTTCTTCCCTTTTACCGGGAGACATAATTCCAACTAAAATAACTCATCTTGAAAATTTTGGCGCATTCGTTGATATTGGCTGCGGAATAATTTCACTTTTATCCATTGATTGCATTTCGGTATCGAGAATATCGCATCCCTCGGCGCGTCTTGACGTAGGAGATACGATATACAGCGTTGTAAAAACCATAGACGCACAAGGAAGAATTTACGTCTCAGAAAGAGAGCTGCTCGGAAGCTGGGAGGAAAACGCGGATATGTTCTCACCCGGTCAGACGGTAAGAGGGATAATCAGAAGTGTGGAGCCCTATGGCATCTTTGTTGAGCTTGCGCCTAACC
>JAZRLJ010000049.1:0-5423 GCA_045646755.1 Eubacteriales bacterium
GGTTCTCCTCGGCTCTCTGGCCCTTCTCAACTCTCGGCTGGCCCGACAATACAGAGGACCTTCAGAAGTATTATCCCACAAGCGTTCTCGTTACAGGCTACGATATAATCACATTCTGGGTTTCGAGAATGATATTCTCCGGTCTCGAGCACATGGATGCAAAGCCCTTCTCGACCGTATTTATTCACGGTCTTGTAAGAGACGCGCAGGGAAGAAAGATGTCTAAGTCTCTCGGTAACGGAATAGATCCTCTTAAGGTAATAGAGGAATACGGCGCAGACGCACTCAGATTTGCTCTTGCTACGGGTAACGCTCCCGGAAACGATATGAGATTTTCCGACGAGAAGATAGAGTCCGCGAGAAACTTTGCAAACAAGCTCTGGAATGCTTCAAGATTCGTTCTTATGAATCTTACCGAATCCGACGAGGAGCTTCTTAAGATGCCCGAGGAGAGCGAGCTTGCAATTGAGGACAAGTGGATTCTTTCTCGCTTCAACAGACTTGTAAAAACAGTAACCGATAATATAAATAACTACGAAATAGGCGTTGCGCTCGCTGAGATTTATTCGTTTGCGTGGGACTATTTCTGCGATTGGTATATAGAGATGGCAAAGAGCCGTACCTTTGAGAGCGGCACTGCATCTGCTCTTACCGCAAAGAGAGTTCTCGTATTCGTTCTTACCGGAATACTTAAGCTCCTTCACCCCTATATGCCCTTCATAACCGAAGAAATCTATCAGGCTATACCTCACGCAGATGACTCGATAATGATTTCGAAATATCCCGAGTATGATGCAAAGCTTGACTTTAGCGAGGCTGAGGAGTCTATTGACAGAATGATAGGATGTATCGTTGCAATCCGCGCTCGCAGAGCTGAGATGAACGTTCCTCCTTCAAAGAAGGCTAAGCTTTACGCTGTAACCAAATACGAGGATAACTTCCGCCGCTGCGAGAAGATCCTCGAGAAGCTTGCTTATACCTCCGAGCTTATAATAACCGATAAGTATGAGTCCGACGACGCTATTATGATAGCTACCGACTCGGGCAGCCTCTACATTCCTCTCTCCGAGGTGGTCGACCTCGATAAAGAGAGAGCGCGCCTTGCCGAGCAGATGAAGAAGAATGACGCGGAGATTGATAGAATTGAGAAGAAGCTTTCAAACGAAGGCTTTGTAAGCAAAGCTCCCGCAGCCGTAATTGAGGGTGAGAGAGCTAAGCTTGCTAAATATCTCGAAACCAAGGAAGCGCTTAAGGCAGCTATTGCAAAGCTTGGATAATGTAAATTTATATTTGCATAAACGGAGATAAAAATGGATTTTAAGTTTGCAGAACCTAATCCTATAGAAGAAAAAGAAGAGAAGATTACCGTTGTTTTTGCGGGAAGCTACGAGGATACTGCGGAAAACTCCGAGATATTCATCGAAGAGGGAATAGTGGAAATTGCGGAGAATGCATTCAGAAATTTCAAATTTCTGCGCCGTATCCACTTCCCGAGAAGTCTTCGTACAATTTCAGCCGCGGCATTTGCAGGATGCGAAAATCTTGAGTCTGTAAGTATGGAAAGCGGACTTCTTGAAATACTTGACGAGGCGTTTTCATCCTGCCCCTCACTTTCGGTTGTAAATATGCCGGACACGGTAAATAGAATAGGTGAGGGCGCGTTTGAGGGCTGTGCTTCACTGTCTAAGGTCAAGTTTTCTGAGTCGCTTCTCATGATAGGAGCTTCGGCTTTTGCATTTTGCTTCAATCTTCGCGACATAGTTATTCCCGACAGTTGTGTTCTTATAGAGTTTAATGCGTTCACCTCTTGCTTTTCGCTTGAGTCGGTAAAGCTTTCTGATAATATGGGGCTTGTCGATGAATCCTGCTTTGAGGGTTGCCGCTCACTTTCGATAGTCGAGCTTCCCGCAAGACTGTCAAGAGTAGGCAGACGCGCATTTAAGGGTTGCTCTTCACTCAAGACAGTGATACTTCCGTCTGGTGTTCGTGAAATAGGACTTGACGCCTTTGCCGGCTGCTCCTCTCTTAACCGCGTAGCGATTCCCAAGGATATGCGCGAGCTTGAGGATGAGGATGTATTCTCAGGCTGTGACAGTCTTACCGATATATCCTTTGGCGGAAATCGCGAGGGCTGGGAGCTTCTTACTCACGGCAAGACGCTTACGGTGGAAAAAAGCGACCTTACGCTTCTGACACCGAATATAACCTTTATGGATTTAAAGAAATGAAATATAAATGCTTGATACTTGACCACGACGATACGGTTGTAAACAGTACGGCTACCATACATTTTCCCTGCTTTATGCAGTACATGTGGGAAAGGTATCCGCACCTTGCACAAAACTATACGCTTGAGAGCTATTTCGTTAAAAACTTTCATCCGGGTGTCGTCTCTCTGTTCCGCGACGAGATTGGCATGAGCGAGGAAGAGATGGCAGAGGAGGAGCAGTACTGGGCAGATTACGTTGAGGGACATATCCCCGTAGCCTACGAGGGTATGCGTGAGATTCTTGAGCGGTTTGTCAGCCTCGGCGGTATAATCGTTGTTGATTCCCATTCACTCACGAGATATATCGAGAGGGACTGGAGAGAAAACTCTCTTCCTACCCCCGCTCATATCTACGGCTGGGATATACCTAAATCTCAGCGCAAGCCAAGTCCCTTTACCGTCCTTGACGCAATGGAGCGATTTTCTCTCTCAAAAGACGAGGTGCTCGTCGTTGACGACCTGAAGCCCGGCTTTGATATGGCGAGGGGCGCGGGAGTTGACTTTGCGGCGGCAGGCTGGGCGTATGACGTGCCTGAAATCGAGAGCTTCATGCGTGAGCACTGCGATTTTTACCTTAAAAGCATATCCGACCTTGAGAAGCTTGTTTTCGGAGGTAACTAATGAAGATTTTTGTTATCGGCGCGGGCAGATGGGGTTCATTTATAACCTGGTATCTTGACCGCACAGGACATGAGGTTTCTCTCTACGGAAGAGAAAATTCCGAGAGAATGAAGGAGCTTATAAGAACCCGTAGCAACGGTGTTATAACGCTTCCCGATTCCGTAAAGCTCACTTGTAGCCTTGACTCGATTGAGGAGGCAGATGCTATTCTCATTTCAATAGACTCACAGGGACTTTCCTCTCTTATGGATAGCTTAAGAGAGAAAAACATTGAGGGCAAGACCTTTATTCTGTGCATGAAGGGAATTGAGATAGGCAGCGGAAAAAGACTCTCTGAAATAGTGAAGGAAAAAGCACCTGAGAGATGCTCTGTTGCAGTATGGCTCGGTCCCGGACACGTTCAGGAGTTTTACGCGGGCAGACCTAACTGTATGGTAATAGACAGTGAGGACGAGCAAACGAAGCATAAGCTTGTAGACGCATTTTCGGGCAGCCTTATAAGATTTTACTACGGCTCCGACCTTATCGGAAACGAGATAGGAGCGGCGTCGAAAAACGTAATAGGAATTGCGGCGGGAATACTTGACGGTCTCGGACTTTCCTCTCTTAAGGGAGCTCTTATGGCGAGAGCACCGAGAGAAATATCAAGACTCATTGAGGCAATGGGAGGTAATCCCGTATCTGCCTACGGTCTCTGTCACATAGGTGATTATGAGGCTACCGTCTTTTCAAAATACAGTCATAACCGTGCATACGGCGAGGCACTTGTGACGGGTGAAAAGATAAAAGGACTTGCCGAGGGTTACTATACGGCAAAGGCGCTTGTCGAGCTTTCCGAAAGATATTCGGTAGAGCTTCCGATATGCAACGCAGTATATAGAGTTTTATACGAAAATGCGGCTGTCAAGAAAGAGATGGAAAAGCTCTTTGCACGTTCAATAAAGAACGAATTTTAATGTTTTTTGCATTTAAAGATATTGATTTATTTATCTTTATATGGTATCATAGTTAGAAAGAGGTGATAACTATTCTTAAACTTAAGCTGATGAGTGAAAACGGCGAGTGCAAATTTAAGGCATTCGGCGAGGAAATCGACGTTCACTACACGGGACAGTATGAGGTAGGCGATAAGTGGAGAATCGAGCTTGACTACTGCGAGTTTGTCAAAATGAAGCTTGACCCCACCCTTGAGGAGTCTATAGTTTACGTGCCCGACGGAATTTTCGAGTTTCCCATTCCCTTTGAGCGAGTAAGACGTGCTTGCTATGCGCCCGGTGCATTTTCGGGAGACGACCACAGAGTATATTGCGCTGAGCCCACCGAGGCGGAGATTTACGGGGAGAGATGCATCTCTCTTAACTCTCACGATATGCACAACGTACCTAAGTATTTTCCACACGCTGTTGCAAACTTCGTAACGAGAGAGGACCCCTGCTTCTTCGAGCGTAACGCAATCGACGGTGTAACCGATAATATCGGTCACGGCTGCTATCCCTATCATTCTTGGGGCGGCGGACTTCGTGAGGACCTTGAATTCTGGGTTGAATTCGGTATGGAGGTTGAGGTAAGTAAGGTTACCGTGCACCTTCGCGCAGATTTCCCGCACGATACGTATTGGAAGGAAGCCGAGCTTGAATTTTCGGACAAATCCACCGTACATATAGACCTTATCGGTACTAAGGAGGGACAGACCTTTGAGTTTGAGCCCAGAAAGACCGAGTACGTTAAATTAACAGGATTTAAACAGCAGCGCCTTGAGGACGGCTCACTGTCCTTTGCAGCGCTTTCACAATTATCCGTTTACGGAAACTACATTAAAAAGGAGAACGAAGGAATGGAAGTAAGAGACGCTTCTAACGCAAAAGATGTCAGATATTATACAACTGACAGACTCAGAGAGGAATTCCACATTGCGAACCTCTTTACCAAGGACAACATCAGAATGGTATACAGCCATACCGACAGAATTATAGTTATCGGTATGATGCCTATTAAGCTTACCCTTAAGCTTGAAGCAGGTAAGGAGCTTGCAGCTGACTATTTCCTTGAGCGCCGCGAGCTTGGATGTATCAATATCGGAGGTAAGGGAGTTATCACCGTTGACGGTGAGGAGTATGAAATGAATCCCCGCGACGGTATCTACGTAGGTAAGGGACATAAGGACCTCACCTTCAGAAGCTGTGACGAAACCAATCCCGCTAAGTTCTACATCACCTCTTGCCCCGCGCACACCTCTTATCCCACCGTTAAAATCGACATTACCAAGGCTCGTAAGGTGCCCTGCGGCTCGGTTGAGGATTGCAACAAGAGAGTAATCAATCAGTATATTCACCCCGAGGTTATGCAGTCCTGCCAGCTTGCTATGGGACTTACTCAGCTTGAGGTTGGTTCTAACTGGAACACTATGCCTTGCCATACCCACGACAGAAGAATGGAAGTTTACCTCTATCTTGATATGGGTGAAAATGACGCTGTTTTCCACATGATGGGCGAACCTAATGAAACAAGACACATCGTTATGCATAATGAAGAG
>JAZRLJ010000050.1:0-8053 GCA_045646755.1 Eubacteriales bacterium
TCGTGCTCGTCCCAGATTTCTCCTACTATTTCCTCAAGGATATCCTCCAGTGTAACGATACCTGCGGTAGAACCGAATTCGTCCATTACTACGGCAAGATGCATCTGCTTTGACTGAAGCTCTTTCAAGAGGTCGTTTATAGCCTGACTTTGCGTCACGTACATAACGGGCTTTATTATATCATCGAGTGTGAGGTCCTTGTTTTTCTCCGCGGGGAAGAAATCCTTATAATAGACCAGTCCGACGATATTGTCGATATCGTTTTCGTATACCGGAAGTCTTGAATATCCCGATTCGGTAAATGTAGCTGCAATTTCTACCTTTGTTGCGGTTATTGGGACTGCGGTAATGTCAATTCTGGGGGTAAATATATCGCCAACGTCCAGGTCGTTAAACTCTATAGCGCTCTTGATAAGAGTGCTTTCCTCTTTATCAATATCTCCGCTTTCCTCTGCTTCTTCTATGATAGAAACCAGCTCCTCCTCGGTCATGCCCGCCTCATCACTCTCTTTGAAGAGCTTTGCAATGAAATTCTGCCATTTCTTGAATAAAAAGGTGAGGGGAACGAAAACGCACATTATTGCTCTGATTATAGGAGCAGAGAAAAGTACGAATGTCTCGGGCTTTTTCTTTGCTATGGTTTTTGGTGAAATTTCACCGAATATAAGAAGCACGACAGTCATAACGACGGTAGATACCGTGGCGCCAAGGTCATTGCTTTTGAGCAAAGTCACGAACAGCATCGTTGCAAGAGAGGTTCCGAGAATATTAACTATGTTGTTTCCTATAAGTATTGCGGAAAGGAGGGTGTCGTAGTTTTCGGAGAGCTTAAGCGCTGTGACGGCTCTTCTGTTTCCTTTTTCCGCAAGTCCCTTAACTCTTATTCTGTTAAAGGTAGAAAAGGCGGTTTCCGTCGCCGAGAAATAAGACGACATAATGATGCAAAAAATGATAATTGCGATTTGTAAGGCTGGGTCCATGATTTAATTCCTAAATAAATCCTTTCAAAATAAAATATAGAGTATGCACGTCTTTTTTGCTGTTTTTCTGAAAAAAAGTAAAAAAAGACCTAACCGCACCTCAAGTTGCGGCTAAGTCTATATGTATACTTGCACATTACGGTAGTATTATCACAACTATCCGCGTCCGCGCCGTCGTCCATGCTTTCCTCCAAAAAATCGCTGTGGCAGAGTGCCAAAAGCGTCATACGAATGAGATTATAACATAAAATCGAAATAAAGTCAAGGCATTTATCAAAATATATTGACTTTTTGCTCTTTAAAGTGTAGAATTGAGTGAGTAAGAAAGAAGGAAATGAAAGGTATGATTTGTTCCTTTACCGGACACAGAAGCATAGCTGCGGAAATTCGCGCAGAGCTCATAAATTTACTTTCGCGAGCCGTTGAGTATGCGTATAACGAGGGCTGTCGCGATTTTATATGCGGTGGCGCTCTTGGGTTTGATACGCTCGCGGCGCGTGAGGTGATACGCTTCCGTATGCGTCACAATGACGTAAGGCTGATTCTTGCCTTGCCCTGCATAGAGCAGGACCTCAAATGGAGTGAAGCGCAAAAAAGCGCGTACGGCTTCACGCTTGCGGCTGCGGACGAGGTGATATACACCTCCGATTTTTATACCAAGACCTGTATGGCAGAGCGAAATCGTTTTCTTGCAGAGAAGTGCGATATGCTTATAGCTTATGCGGGAAGGTCCAGCAGCGGTGCTGCTCAGACACTGCGTATGGCAGAGCGAAAGGGTAAGAGAATATACAATCTCTATCCAACTTTACATAAGGAGAAAGACAGATGAATTTAGGCGAAAAATTCAAGAAATTTATATCGGAAAACGAAGCCGAGATTTACACTACGTTAAAGGAGCTTTGCCTTATTCCCGCGCCATCGGGACTTGAGGACGAAAGAGCCGAGTATTGTAAAAACAAGCTTATATCCTTCGGCGCAGAGGGGGTTTATATTGACGAGGCAAAGAACGTAGTGTTCCCGATAAACGCAGAGGGAAACAATAAGCTTACCGTTATAGCGGCGCACACCGATACCGTTTTTCCCGACCTTGAGCCTATGCCTTATACCGATGACGGTGAAATTATAAAATGTCCCGGGGTTGGCGACGATACCGCAAGCGTTGCGGTTCTTCTTCTCGTTGCGAAATTCCTCATTGAAAATAAGGTAGAGGCAAAGGACGGACTACTTATCGTATGCAATTCCTGCGAGGAGGGACTTGGAAATCTCAAGGGAACTCGCCGTATATTTGCCGATTATGCCGGCAGGGTAAAGCAGTTTATAAGCTTTGACTCCGCCAGACTCAACCATATGTACGACGCCTGTGTTGGCTCGGTGCGCTACGAGGTTGAGGTAAAGACCGAGGGCGGACATTCCTGGGGCGCTTTCGGAAACAAAAATGCAATATATTATCTCTCGAAGATAGTAAATGCGATATACGCGCTACAAGTTCCGTCTATTGAGGGCGAAAGAACGACCTACAACGTTGGAACTATAGAGGGCGGAACCTCTGTAAACACTATAGCACAGAATGCGAAAATGCTTTGCGAATATCGTAGCACGAGCGCAGATGCTCTTGAAATAATGAAGGGAAAATTCTTTGAAATTTTCGACTCGGTGAGAAGTATGGGAGTTGACGTAGAGGTAACCGTAGTAGGCGAGCGTCCCTCCGCAAAGGGTGTTGACAAAAAAGAAATAGACCGTCTTCGCACGGTTGTTTCCTCTGCTATGAAGAAGGTGACGGGAGAGGACAGCGTGTGTGACAGCGGTTCTACCGATTGCAATATACCGCTTTCTCTCGGTATACCCGCTATATGCTTTGGCACCTATCACGGAGGTGGTGCACACACAAGGAGCGAATGGCTTCGCAAGGACTCGTTGCCACTTGGACTTGAAATAGCTCTTGAAACCACATTTGACTTAATATGAGGAGAACAAAAATGAAATTTACTGCTGCAGGAGATGCTATAATCCAGAGAAGAATCCACGAGGATTTTGCGGGATACGAGGAGCTTGCGCCCTTTATAAATCAGGGCGACGCTAAGTTCTTTAACCTTGAAACCACGCTTAACAGAGAGGGAGACTGTCCCGGAGCGGCAATAAGCGGAGGAACCTACATACGCACAGAGCCTGAGGTTCTCTACGACCTTATGGAGTTCGGCTTCAATATGACCACGGCTTGCAATAATCACCTTGGAGATTTTTCATACGAGGGACTTTACGATACTATCGAGGCTCTCGACGAGTCTGGAATTGTTCACGCAGGTATAGGATATAATCTTTCTATGGCGGCAGCGCCCAAGTATCTCGAAACCTCAGCGGGCAGAGTTGCTCTTATAGCTGTAAACACCAGCTTTACTCCTTCAATAATGGCGGGAGAAGCATCTGACAGAGTTCCCGGTAGAGCAGGCATAAACGGTATGAGAGTGAGAAAATACCTTAACGTTACTAAGAAGGATATTGAATTCATACGCGACCTTGCAGAGAGAACTAACATAAACGCCGAGAAGGATATAACTCGCAGAGAGGGATATTATCCTATGCTTCGTGATGACGAGGCTACTCTCGGCGAGCTTGAATTCAAGCTTTCCGATAAGACTGAGTACGTAATGGAGATAAACAAGGACGACCTTGCAAGACTTAAAAAGTCTATTGAGGAAGCGGAGTTCCAGGCTGATTACGTAATGATTTCGGTTCACTCCCACCAGATAAGCGGAATGAAAAAGGAAGAACCGTCGAAAATGCTCGTTGACCTTGCTCATTTCTGCATAGACTGCGGAGCAAATGCAGTAGTCGGACACGGTCCTCACCTTTTAAGACCTATAGAGGTTTATAAGGACAGCCCCATATTCTATTCTCTCGGTGACTTTATACTTGAGCTTTACAGCGTCGAGTTTGCTCCCGCAGATTTCTACCAGAAGCACGGTGTTGACAAAACCGCTACAGTTAGAGAGCTTCTTGCTACCCGTTCGAAGAACTTTACCGTCGGACTTATGACGGACAAGAGAATGTTCCTCTCTGTTATTCCTTACTGGGAAACTGAGGGTAAAAAGCTCAAAAAGTTAACTTTACTTCCCATTCTCGGCAAAATGGACGGAAATAAATCCGAAATCGGACTTCCGAGAAAGGTTGATCCCAGCGAGGTTATAGACTACCTTGGCGAGATGTCGAAGCCTTATGGAGTAACTCTTAAGGCAGAAGAGGACGGCACTATTTCTTGCTCTTGGTAACGTAAAATTTAGGCGCAGACCTGAAAAAAGGTCTGCGCCTTTCTATTTGTTTTTCTTGGAAATATCATATATTATTATATTTACGAAAACCCCTTGACAAAAGAGAGTAAATGTAGTATAATAGGATTACTTTAGTCAACTAAAGCAATAAAGCAAACAAATTTTAAGGAGAAAATGAAAAATGAAAAAGATTATTGCGTTTGCACTCGCAGTAGTAATGCTTGTAGGTTCAATGTTTACCTTGACCTCTTGCGGATCTGAGTATGAAACTAAGTTTGGTAAGGATTTTGTTCCTGTTACCAGCCAGATGGACGTCCTTCTTCAGCTTAATGCTAAGTCTATTGACGTAGGCGTTATGGATAGCATTATGGCAGGCTACTATATGAGCAAGGACACCACCTATGCTAACTCTCTTATGATCGTTCCCGATCTTACTCTCGCTACCGAGCAGTACGGTATCGCAGCTCGTAAGGGCAGCGCTCTTGCAGCGGCTATCAACGTAGCTCTTGTTGCTCTTGCAAACAACGGTAAAGTTGATGAGATTGCAGAAAAGTACGGCGTTAAGTCTGAAATCTGCATTGACAAGAATTACGAGGTTGCCGAACCCACTGAAGCGGAAATGGAAGATCTCAAGTACATTATGCAGAAGGGTGAGTTAGTTGTAGGATATACACTCTTTGCCCCCATTGCTTTCAAGGATGACGACGGAAATCTCGTCGGTTTTGACATCGAGCTTGCAAAGGCTGTTGGCGAAATCCTTGATGTTGAGGTGAAATTTGAAATAATAGAGTGGAGTGCAAAGGAAGCTCTCCTTGAAGCTAAAACCATCGACTGCATTTGGAACGGTATGACCATCACCGAGGAGCGTCTTGCTTCTATGGCGATTTCCATTCCTTATATGAACAATAAGCAGGTTGCGGTAATCCGTAAGGAAGACCAGGAGCTCTACAAGACCACAGAGGATATGGCTAAGGCTCTTATCGGTGCAGAGGACGGTTCTGCAGGAATGAGCTGCGTAGTTGTTGAGGACGGAGAGTAACGATGACTTTTTGGCAAATTACCGCAGAACTTTTTGGCGGATTTGCTTATACCCTATTGATATTTGGAGTCACATTGGCGGCAGCAATCCCTTTTGGATTGCTTGTCGCCTTTGGTTCGATGTCTAGATTTAAGCCCTTGAGCTATCCCATAAAGGGCTTCGTTTGGGTTATAAGAGGAACGCCGCTGATGCTTCAGATAATTATATTCGCCCTTGGACCGGGACTCTGGTTTGATATGCCCATTCGTTCTATGGAGGGAAAGCTGCTTATGGTTTGCCTCGCCTTCGGCATCAATTACGCTTGCTATTTTTCCGAGATTTTCCGCGGTGGAATAGAGAGCATTTCCAAGGGACAGCATGAAGCAGGTCAGGTTCTTGGAATGACGAAGTGGCAGGTGTTCCGTCACATAGTGCTTCTTCAGGTTGTAAAGCGTGTTATACCGCCTATGTCAAACGAAATTATCACTCTTGTAAAGGATACTGCTCTTGCAAGCGTCGTTATTCATATCGATTTGTTTACCGTAGCAAAGCAGATTGTAAATAAAGAGGTAATTATATGGCCTCTTTTCTATGCGGGAGTCTTCTATCTTCTCTTCGTCGGTATTCTTACTATCGCATTTGGTAAGCTTGAAAAGAAGCTTGACTATTTCAGGGCGTGACGGAGGTGCTTATGAAACAGTTAGAAGTTAAAAATTTAGTAAAATCATTCTCCGACGTTACCGTCTTGAAGGGCGTGGATTTTTCTCTTGAAAAAGGTGAGGTTCTCTCTATAATCGGCTCATCCGGAGGAGGAAAAACCACCCTTCTGCGTTGCCTTAATTTTCTTGAAATTGCTTCATCCGGTGAAATACTTATAGAGGGTGAAACGGTATTTTCCGCAAAAGAGGGCGAAGAGCCGACAGTACATGCGGAGGCTCAGGAAAAGATGGGACTCGTTTTCCAGCAGTTCAACCTTTTTCCTCAGTACAGCGTAATCGGAAACCTTACTCTCGCTCCCAAGCTTCATGCTAAAAAGCGTCCTGATTATAAGCATAATAAAAAAGCAATTTTTGCAGAGATAGAGGCTAAGGCAGAGGAAATTCTCAAGGTTACGGGACTTTACGAAAAGCGCGATGCCTATCCCTATCAGCTTTCCGGCGGTCAGCAGCAGAGAGTTGCTATAGCGAGAGCACTTATGCTTTCACCTAAAATTCTTTGCTTTGACGAGCCTACCTCAGCTCTCGACCCCGAGCTTACGGGCGAGGTGCTTAAGGTTATCAAGGAGCTTAAAAACAGCGACCGTACCATGATAATAGTAACTCACGAGCTTGGATTTGCAAGGAGCGTCTCAGATAAAATCATGTTTATTGCGGACGGTGTAGTCGAGGCATTCGGTACACCCGAGGAAATTTTTGAAACTTCCGATAATCCTAAGCTCAGAGCCTTCCTTGGCAACGACTTGGAAAATTGACAGAAACTTAACTGATAATTCAAAATAGTATGTTATACTATCTTCGTTAGCGCTTTTTTAAAAATGAGGAAGGAGAAGCACAGTGGAAGGACTTACTGATTTTTTTAGCAAAGTCATAGCAGGTAATTTTGGATTTGATAATCTAAAGGAATCGATAATAAGGTTTAACGAAGCCGTTTCGACTCACCCCGATATGACCTTTCTTTCGAATTTCTTTAATTCCGTAGCAGGCGTTATGCCGTACGTAACCATTGCTATAATGTTTCTTTTCCTGTTTTTTGGAAAGAAGCTTTTACCGCAGATTAAATTTGTATGCAGCTTCTTTGTCGGCTTTGGCCTCGGCGTATATTTACTTGCGCCTACGGTTGACGGTATTATAAGCGGAGTTCCCGCGTGGGTAAGCGGTCTCGTTATCGCCCTGCTTCTTCTGGCTATTAACCGACTTTTCTATTTCCTCTTCTTTATTTTCGCTACGTTTTTTACGGTATCGGTTCTCTTAAATTCCTTCTTGAATTTCGGAACATCTACCTTAATTTTTGTCGCGGTAGTCGGCGTAATTATTGCTCTTATTTTTAAGAAATACGTTGAAATGCTCGGCACTGCGTTTCTCGGAGCTTTTATAATGCTAAAGGAGATAAATTCTTCCTTACTTGCGTTTAATACTGAAATAAATCTTGACTCTGCTTTTTCGATTGAGCTCGTCTCGGTTATCGCTATAATAATCGGAGTTATCGGATTTATAGTTCAGATAAAAACGAGAAAAAGATATTAAATAGGTTTTGGGCGGTCGGAAAAATCCGACCGCTCCAGTTTTTCATTTATATCTATTGACTTTTAAAAATATATGTAGTACAATATATAAAGGTAAATTTTGCACTTTTTATATAAGGAGATTTTCATGGAACAGTCAAGAGAACTTGAACTTAAACGCATCGCCAACAGCGTGCGCCGCGGAATTGTTGACTCGGTGTATTCGGCAGGCTGCGGACATCCCGGAGGCTCGCTCTCCATTGCGGATATTCTTACTTATCTTTATTTTGAAGAGCTTAACGTTGATCCTAAGGATCCTAAGAAAGCTGACAGAGACAGATTCGTTCTTTCAAAGGGACATACTGCTCCCGCGCTTTACTCGGTTCTTGCGGAAAAAGGATACTTCCCTAAGGAAGACCTTAACACACTCAGACAGATTGATTCTTACCTTCAGGGACACCCCGATATGAAGGGTACTCCCGGTGTTGATATGACTACCGGATCGCTTGGACTTGGTATTTCCGCCGCTTGCGGAATGGCTCTTTCCGGCAAGGTATATAACGCTCCC
>JAZRLJ010000051.1:0-15250 GCA_045646755.1 Eubacteriales bacterium
TCCGACTTGGTGGTAAATTATGCTTAACCATACCAAAGCTTATCTTAAGCTGATACAGTCGGAGCTGTCGCTTTTTTCCCTTATAGCGAACCTTGTGTCCTCGCTCTTTATGATAGGATATATGACCTATTCTCTTATAGCACCGCGAGGCATACTCGCGGTGAATATAGCCCTCCTTTCGCTCGCGGTAGTGAACCTTGCAATCTATATTTCCACGAAGGTGATTAAGAGCCGCGGAGCAGAAAAATTCAGGAAAATGGAAAGACATATTTACAATTTGTCGAGAATTATCATAAATTCAGTACCTCTTGCGGCAGTGATATATTCACTTGCATTTACAAATGCGGACATATCAAAGATAGAACTTGTATTTTTACCCCTTATGATACTTCTCTGGATATTCCAGACCGCCCTCGAGCTCGTTACCCTCTATCTTGAGAAGAGACTGAGGCTCTTTGCCGACGCGATAATGCTCGACTACGAGCCTATAAGAAAGGTCGTAAATTCCATTAAGGGCGATAGCAGAGCAAACGATGTGAGCGCAGTATCCGAGAAGAACAGAATTCTCCTTACAGATATGGCAATGCAGTATGCAGAGGAAAATAAATCCGATGCCGAAGAGGAAGAGCCTATAGTCAAGGACGGCTGGCTTACCCGCATCGCAAACGCAAAGTCCGCCATAAAGGAGCTCATAAAGAAATAAAATTACATATAAAAGCGGTTGACCTCATTTGCAGGTCAACCGCTTTTTTAGTATTCTTTTTAAACCGGGATAAAGAAAAAAACGGCAGGGACACCCTCGGGATAAACCTATCGGTGAAGCTTTGCCGTTTATGACGTTTATTTAAAAGCATTATGAGTTAGGATAAGCGAATCTTAATTTTTTTGATAAGAATTGCGGAGGCTGTGCCGACGGCAATTCCCGCAAGAGTTCCCGATAAAATAAGGAAGGGAAGATAATAGGTGACCACGTTCGTGTCGAGGATTATTGACGCTACCGTTATCTGACCGACGTTGTGCATTACGCCACCCGTTACGCTGACGGCAACCTCTCTAAGAGGAGTGAGAAGCTTAAGTATTACCATCACCGTAAGGCTGAGTATTGCTCCTGCGAGACTGTATATAAGGCTTATAGGGTTGCCGAAAAGGATTGACACGAGCGCCACTCTTACGAGGGATATCGTTATAGCCTCCTTCAGTCCGAGCTTATACAGTGTGAAGATAACCACTATATTGGCAAGGCCTACCTTTACGCCCGGAATTGCGACGAAGGCGGGAATTCTGCTCTCGACGTAGGAGAGCACGAGCGCAAACGTAACCATAAGCGAAAGCGTCGTTAGTTTCCTTGTTTTGTTTCTCATCCGTCGCCTCCCTTATGATACGAAATCAACGGTGTCGTCCGACACACCGACGATTTTTACACTTATCTTGTTGGGAAGGCATACTATCGTCTGTCCGACGTAATGCGCCTTGCGTCTTCTGTCCTCGCAGGTATGGTCGGGACAGGTTGAGTAGGTCATATAAGCCATTCCGTTTTCTACCGTAAGCTCGTTTGTTCCGCCGTTGAGCTGATAGGTGGCAGAAATCTCGAGAGGATACGTGCCTACGACCTCTCCGTCGACGGTAACCTCTGCATACGCCCCCTCTTCTCTACTCAGAGCCGTAATGAGAAAGAATATAGCCGATACTAAGAGAAGAGATGCGATGAGTATGATGTCAAGCCGACATTTTTTTATAAAGCCCCATAGCTTAGTCATATTGCTCTCCTTTCTTAAATATCGTTAGATTACGGGATGCCGATAAGCATCCCGTAAATTTTAATATAAACTGACTAATCAGAAGTGCGCTCCGCAAATGAAGTTGCCCTCGTGCAGACAGTGTACGGGACATACCTTTGCACACTCACCGCAGCCGTTACAGAGAGAATAGTCGATAACTGCGAGGTTGTCAATAACCTTGATAGCTCCGGTCGGGCAGGTCTTCTGACACTTCATACATGCGATACAACCGTTGGAGCAGTTTTTACGAGTAATCGCGCCCTTATCGTGACTTGAGCACTCTACGACGACCCTTGAGACGTCGTTTACAAGATGGATAATGGATTTGGGGCATTCGCGTACGCAGATGCCGCAACCGATACATTTGCGAGGTTCAATTTTTGCTACGCCGTTTTCAATTGAAATAGCGTCTCGCGGACATACCTTTGCGCAGTCTCCGCAGCCGAGGCAGGCATACGCGCACGCCTTGTCACCGCAGTAAGAGAGATTTGCCGTATGGCAGGTCTTGTAACCTGTGAATTCGTATTTTTCGGGTACTGACTCGCAGGTTCCGTTACAAGCGACGAAAGCAACCTTCTCGATAACGTCGTCAGCTTCAACGCCGAGGATTGCGGCAATAGATTTTGCCGTATTGTCACCGCCGGGAATACAGAGGTTTGTTTCCTCCGTTGCTTTATCGCCAAGAGCCTTTGCGTAGGCGTCGCATCCTGAGTATCCGCAAGCGCCGCAATTAGCGCCGGGAAGAGCGTCGCGGATAGCGAGTACGATGTCATTTTCTTTTATAGCAAAGTATTTGTCTGCAAGGAGAAGCAGAACGTCGCAAATTATTGATACCCCAAGAAAAATTCCTACTGCAATAAGAATATCTATCATACTATGGCACCTCCTTAAATAATACCGCTAAATCCGGCAAATGCCATAGCAACTATCGCAGCTGCGATAAGAGTAATCGGAACACCTCTAAAGGACTTGGGCGAGGGGCAGTTTTCTATTCTCAGACGGACACCCGCGAAGAGAACCATCGCAAGAAGGAAGCCGAGACCTACGCCGAGCGAAGCAAACATAGAGGTTACGAAATTGCGTCCCGCAGAAATGTTTTCATTTGCGATACCGAGAACGGCGCAGTTAGTCGTTATAAGAGGCAGATAAACTCCGAGAGACTTGTAGAGAGGGGGAATGAACTTTTTAAGCACTATTTCCACGAACTGAACGAGAGTTGCTATAACGAGAATGAAAACGAGTGTCTGCAGGTAGACGAGATTTAACTTTTCAAGCAGGTAGGTGTATATAGGCCAGGTTGCAGCGGTTGCGCAAAGCATAACGAAGATAACCGCAATACCCATTCCTGCCGCCTGCTGAAACTTTTTGGAAACTCCGAGGAAGGGACATATACCGGCGGTCTTAACCAGAATATAGTTGTCTGTCAGAACGCCTGCAAGAAGCACGCTGATGAGAGCGGATACGGATTCAGGCATTGTCGCTTACCTCCTTTGTTTCTTCTGCTTTGTCGGTAGGATCTGCTGCGAGCTCTATGGTATCGGAGCAGGAGGTCTTTTTACAAATATGACTGGAGGGGCAGCCCTCACAGGAGAAGGACTTTCTCTTCAGTCCGCCCTTTTTCTCTGTGATTTTGTTCATTATCGCAATGAGTATACCGTAAACGAGGAATCCTCCGGCAGCCTCTACGAGAAGCGGAATTTTGTAGTCGTAAAGAAGAGGAATTTTTATAGGCTCAATGCCGAAATCCTGCATACCCGAGAGAATTGTTCCCGCGCCGAGAGTTTCGCGTATGAGCGCCATAAGGAGAAGAGCTACGAGAAATCCTATACCCATTCCGAGACCGTCAACCGCAGAGTCTGCGACCTTGTTCTTTCTTGCGAACATTTCTGCTCTTCCAAGAACGATACAGTTAACGACGATAAGCGCCAGCCAATCGCCAAGCACCGTATATACGGGTAAGAGATAAGCCTCGAGCAGCATCGTTACCGCAGTAACGAATGATGCAATAACTACGATGTAGCAGGGAATTCTTACCGTGTCGGGAATGATGTTTCTGAGAAGTGATATAACTACGTTAGAGCAAATGAGTACTACCATCGCCGCAAGTCCCATGGAAGCTGCCTGGAAGATAGACTTGGTTGTAGCAAGAGTGGGGCAGGTTCCGAGTATGAGAATGAGGACGGGGTTTTCCGTAATAATACCGCGAAGGAGTATCGATAATTTTTTGTTTTTATTTTCCATTAACCGTTACCTCCTTTTGATGCGGTGAGTAATTCAAACGCTTCGAATGCAGCCTTAACAGCCTTCTGATAGCCCTGAGTGGTGTAGGTTGCGCTCGAAATTGCGCCAAGGTCGGTTGAGCCATCGGGAACGAGGTTGCTTGAGTGAGAGGGAACGCCGCCGGTGACGGTTAAGTCACCGTTTTCTTTTCCTGCCCACTGATTCTGATAATCCTCGCTTGCGCAGATGTCACCGTATCCCTTAGATTCTCTCTGGTCTACCGTCTTACATTCGATAATCTTTCCATCGCCGGAAATAGAAAGCTTAATAATGATAGGCTTAGGTGTGTTGCCGGGCATATGTCCGTCAGAGTATTCAAACTTCACGTCATAACCATTTGCGGAAAGGAGGAATACGTAGTTGCCGCTTGCGGTTACGTACGCCTCGGTTACCTCTTCGCCGATTCCTGCGGGAAGAGTAGTTATTTTGGTAAGGGTTGACGCGCTTATAATAGCGTCTGCAGCAGTAATGGAGGTCTTTGCCTCTTCGCTCGCATCTGCGGTAGTGAACGTTCCGTCAGACTTAAGACCGATAAAGCTCTCGCCGATTACGTATACTCTGCCGCCGTCGGTTTCGTATACCGCGTCAATTCCTACGATTTTCTCGGTAGCAAACCACT
This sequence comes from Eubacteriales bacterium, assembly GCA_045646755.1. Lineage (GTDB taxonomy): Bacteria > Bacillota > Clostridia > Oscillospirales > CAG-272 > UBA1740. The sequence goes on from JAZRLJ010000051.1 coordinate 4,678, forward strand.
TAGTAAAGGTCTTGTTTTCAGTTCCGAGCGCCGTGTTGCAGTTTTCCTGAAGAATTTCCTCGGGAGTACGGAGGTCTACGCTTCCGCCGCTTGCAACCTCAAACGCCTGGAGTGCCGCCTTTATAGCATCGGCAAAGCCATTTGAGGTCAGCGTTGCGCCCGAAGCAATTATGGGAGCAAACGTGCCGTAGGTCTGACCTTTATAGTCACCGTCAGTTCCGAGAACTCTGTCAAATATCTTTTCCTTGTATCCCTTTGATTCACCCTCGGATATAACCTGAGTTCCGACGATTTTACCCTCGGAATCAACGCCGACCATAATTACTATGTCTCCGTTTCTTCCTTTACCGGAGGCGCGGAATACATAGCCGCCGTCAGCGGAGTATGCCTCGGTGACTGTCGTAGGATACTTTTCGTTAAGCTCCAGCTTCTTGAAATCCTTACCGTCGGGAAGTACCTCGAGGAGAGCCTCGGATGCCTTCTTGTCCTCTCTGTCCTTGATTATGGGAGCAGTGAAGATGTTGATAACGGAAAGAAGGAGCGCCGCTATAAGACAAATGCTTGAGAGAACGATGGCGGGGTAAAGCTTACTGTTTTTCATTCTTCTTTACCTCCCTTCCAAAAGGTCTTCTCTCGCAAAGCTTTTCAATGTAAGGAGAAAGAATGTTCATAAGAAGAATTGCGAAGGAGACACCCTCGGGATAAGTTCCGAGGTAGCGGATGAGCACCGTAATGAGAGCGCATCCTAATGCAAATACCATCTTTCCGCCGCGGTTGATAGGAGTGGTGGAATAGTCGGTTATCATAAAGAAGGCCGCAAGGATAAGTCCGCCGCCAAGCACCTGGTAAAGAGCGAGAGTAAAGCTCTGCTCGATAATAAGCGAAAGCAGGAACACAGTACCTATATAAATTGCGGGGGACTGCCAGTTGATTACCTTACGGACGATAAGATAGATACCGCCGAGGATAATAGCGATAGCGCAGGTTTCTCCGATAGCGCCCGCTCTGTTACCGATAAGCATATTAAGAAGAGAGGGAAGATTTGAGGTACTTCCTGCCTTGATAGATGCAAGTACGGTTGCTCCTGAGGTAAAGTCGGTGTCCTGGAATTTAGTAGCGGCAGCGTCGCCGATTTCTACAGCAAATGCGATAAGCAGGAAAACTCTCGCTGTAACCGCAGGGTTAGCAAAGTTGCAGCCGATACCTCCGAAGAGACACTTAACCACTATTATTGCAATGACTGAGCCTACTATACAGTGCCACACGCCTACGCTTGCAGGAAGGCTGAGAGCGAGAAGCGTACCGGTTACGCACGCCGAAAGGTCGGAGACCGTCTGCTTTTTCTTAACTGCCAAATTGAATATGAACTCGGAAAGGACGCAAGTGGCAATACATACTGCGAGAACAAGCAGAGCCTTAAGACCGAAGAGCACTACGCTTGCTATAGCCGCAGGGGATAGAGCGATGAGCACGTCTCTCATTATAGTCTGTGTAGTTGTTTTTGTGTGAAAATGAGGAGAACTGGATACAATCAACTTTTCCATCTTCTATCTCCTTTACTTTGAATTTTTGCTCTTGCGCAGTTCTGTCTTGGCAAGACGGTTGTTCTGCAGGAGAGGACGGTTTGCAGGGCAGGAGTAGGCGCAGCTGCCACACTCCATACAGAGTGCAACTCCGCTTTTCTCAAGGATGGCAACCTTTTCCTCGGTAGTGGGAAGAGCAAGTGATTTTGTGAAAACCGTGGGGTTGAGCTTCATAGGACAAGCGTTCACACATCTTCCGCAGTGGATACAAGCGGCAGCGTCGTTTACGTAAGAATCCTTGGGGCTCATAACGGTGATCGCGTTATTTCTTTTTGAAACGGGCTCTTCAAGAGAGGAGAGGGCAATTCCCATCATAGGACCGCCGTAGAGAACCTTGCCTATCTCGTTTGCGTCTATGTTCATAAACTCGATAACGTCGGCTACGCGTGTACCGATAGGAATTATGAGGTTCTTTGGCTCTTTGACCGCGCTTCCGTCAACCGTCACGCACTTCTTGACAAGAGGCATACCTGTCTTTAGATAATCTGCAAGAGTTGAGAGGGTGGTTACGTTGATAACTATAACTCCGACGTCAGCAGGAATTTTTCCCTCAGGAACGGTAAGTCCCGTAGTGTTCTTAATGACAACCTTCTCAGCGCCCTGAGGATAGAGAGAAGGGAGAGTGAATACCGATACCGCAGGATTGTCCTGGAATATTCTCGCCATTTCCTTGATGCACTCGGGCTTGTTGTCCTCGATAGCTATAATGAACTTTTTGACAGAGGGAATGTATCTTTCAAGAATGGAAATTCCTTCGTAAACGAGCTCGGGATGATCAAGCATCGTTCTCATATCGCTGGTGATGTAAGGCTCGCACTCGGCAGCGTTTATTATTATCGTGTGAATAGTGCCTTTTTTCGCTCCGTCGAGCTTTACTGCGGTGGGGAAGCCGGCGCCACCAAGTCCTACGAGACCTGATGCCTTTACCGCCTCGATTAAGGAGTCGAGGTCACAAACTACGGGAGGCTTTACCTCCTCGGATACTGTCATAAGTCCGTCGTTTTCTATTCTTATCGCGGGCACTTCTCTGCCGTCGGGAAGAAGAAAATTCTCAATTTTCACTACCTTACCGGAAACGGAGGAGTGAATGGGAGAGGATACGTAGCCGTTCTGCGTAGCAATGAGCTGTCCAACCTTTACCTCATCGCCGACCTTTACTATAGGAGTAGCGGGCGCGCCGATGTGCTGTGAGGTAGGAAGGAGGACTTCCTTTGGAGGCGTCATTTCGAATGGCGATATATCCGCGGTGTTCTTATTGTGTGGAATATGGGTGTTGCCCAGAAATCTGAACCCAAACATAAAGATTTCCTTTCCTTATTAAAACGTTTTTAAAAAAACATCCGACTTATGATTAGCAGTATCTCGGACGTTTATACATACGCTTCAAATGTTTATATATTGTATACTATATTATAGCTTAAAACCGTATTGATGTCAATACGTTAAGCGATAGTTATATTTTTAACTATCTTTCGGAAAAATGGAAAAAAGGCACTGTGATTTTTTCTCACAATGCCTTAAATTAAGCCTTAATTTATGCCTTATAAATACGTTCAGTTCTTTATTTTCACCCCGTCGGTAGTTACCATATTATAATCGGTGTCTATCCATATTACCTCTACGCCCCGAATATCTTTGATAAGCTCAAGTCCCTCTTCGTATGACATACAGAAGAGAGCGGTTGAGAGAGCATCTGCAAGAGCGCTGTCACTTGTGATTATTGATACGGATGAAAAGTAGGCTGCGGGCATAAGCGTGTCGGGGTCGATTATGTGGTGATACTTTTTATCTCCGACCACGAAGTATCTTTCGTAATCGCCCGAGGTAACGATTGAGCCCTCACCTAAGCTTATTTTACATTTGACGGAGCTATCCGAGTCGTTGTCGGGGTCGGTTATTCCCGATACCCATTCCTTACCGTCAGGCTTAAGTCCTATAGTCCTTATATTTCCGCCTACGTTGAGCGCGACTGAATCAGCGCCTGCACCCTTTAGCTTGTTATACAGAATTTCAACCACGTATCCCTTTGCAACCGCGCCGACGTCAAGGGACGCCTTTTCGTCGGAAATGTAGACCGTACACTCCTCTTCGTTAATGACGAGAGAATTTATCGAGGTGTGCTCGTTTGCCTCGTTAAGCGCGCTTGCATCGGGCAGGTCGGCGGTAGTAAGATAACCAGAATTCTCGGCCGCGTCCTCTCTTGCGTCGTGCCATATTTTCAGCACGCTGCCAAGCATAACGTTAGTTTTGCCCCTGGTTAATGTATACAGTTCTTTACAATATAGCAGAAAATCGACTAACTCTCTATCAACCTTCACAGGATTTTGTCCTGCGCTTTTATTTATAGTTCTGATATTGTTGATGCCCGAATATTCGTAATAAATGTCAAAAAGCTTGTGATAATATCCAAGCGTTTCGTCGACCGTTTTCACGTAGTTTTCAAACTCTGATTTGCTCGTATCTCCGTACGAGGAAATCTGCGATACGGTATTGAAATAGTAGTAGGATACCGTTTCGGAAAATGTCTTATACTTGTTGCTTTTACCCCCGTCACCGCATCCTGCAAGGCAAAGGATTGCCGAGAGAGTTATAGTCAGGAGAAGCAATACGGAAATTGTTTTTTTCATATCTTTATATGGTAACAAAAAAGGGCTAATGAAAGCCCTTTTTTATTGTTGTTTAAATTATCTTGCGTTAGCAATTGCCTTGGGAACTACAGACTTGAAGGAGTAGGGGGAGTAGGGCATAGTGCAACCGGAAACGAGAGTCATATCGAGATTCTTAACCTCTTCAGCGGTCTTGCCAACGATAGCGTCCTCGAAAGCAGCGGTCTGCTTTGCAAAAGAACCTGAAGTCATAGCGTATGCGTCACCCTGCTCAACCTTAGTGCCGTTGTATGCGCCTGCAACTATAGCGCCCTCAGAAACGGTGAAGGAAATCTCGTTGCAATCGATGATGTTAGCAGCGATCTTACCGCCGATAACTGCGGTAGCAGCGTAGTAGGTAGAAACCTTACCTGCATCAATGCTCATTTCGGTAGCAACGCCGAGGGTGAAGCTTTCAGCAGTAGTGAAGGTGGTCTTGTTGGTAGAAGCGAAAGCCTTAGCGATTACAGCCTTGAAGGAGAAGGGAGAGTAAGGCATGGTGCAACCGGAAACGAGAGTCATATCGAGAGCGGCAACCTCTTCAGCGGTCTTGCCAACGATAGCTTCCTCGAAAGCAGCGGTCTGCTTTGCAAAAGAACCTGATGTCATAGCGTATTCGTCACCAAGAGCAACCTTGGAAGCAACGGAAGCCACGTTTTTGATAGCGCCGTCTGCAAGCTCGGGAGTAGTCTCAACGCAATCGATGCGAGCTGCAACGATCTTGTTTGCCTCGTCAAGAACGAGTGCTACTACGTAGTTAGATACCTTGTTCGTTGCATCGACGGTGGTGTCAACAGCGAGAGCAAGTGAATAAGTCTTTTCTTTTTCTCCGCAGGAAGCAAAGCAAGCGATGCAACCGAAAGCGAGAACAAGAACAAGAATAAGCGAGAGTGTCTTTTTCATTTTTTTGTCTCCTTTAAATTTTACTTAATTTTTTTCGCTTAGAGTTATTATACACAAAAAAGCAGCTTTTGTCAAGTGGATTTTGCACAAAATACGTGTTTACAGTATATTTTTTAGTAGATTTGAAAAGAGTTTACTGCCAAGAAATCTTTTTTTATATTAAAATGTACGGTAAATCATTTTTTATGCATAAAAAGGTAGAATTTTTGCTTTCCTTAACTCTCTGATTGAGAAAAAGCGCATAGAAATTCCGTTTGCTTATTGAAATGATTTTTAATTACGCTACAATAATCATATTATATAACTTTTAACCAACAAAAAAGAGAGCGTTTCGGCTATAAACCGATTTGCTCTCTTTCGTTTTGTTATCTTACCAATACAGCTCCCACTCGGGGTCGAGCATTCTGTGGAGCGCTTCCATATAGAAATAATCTCCCCAGATGTTCATTTCGTCAACTCCTGTGTTGTTAGGCTTACCGTACGTGCCGTGCAGAAGAAGTCCGTTTGCCTCGGGTACGTCCTTGGTCGTATAATTGTTGATAAGCGAATTCATAATGCGCTTGCAGGCGTTTACGAAAACCTGCTTCTGTGGGTCACTGTCGTCCATATGCTTGATAGCCTCAAGCATCGCGCAGAGTGCTATCGCCGCGCTTGAGGAGTCTCTCGGCTCTTTGTCTCCGGAGGTAAAGGAGAGGTCCCAATACGCGATATAGTCATCGGGAAGATACTGTAGGTAATATGCAGCGGCAACCTTAAAGGTATTAAGAGCAGCCTCGTCCTTAGTATAAATATATGAGAGCATAGGACCGTACATTCCCCACGCCTGACCTCTTGACCAGGTTGACTCATCACTCAGTCCCTGAGAGGTAACACCCTTGAGGGGCGCGCCCGTATTTTTGTCAAAATAGTAGGTGTGATAGGTGCTTCCGTTCTCTCTGTAGCATACGCTGATAGTCGTCTTAAAATGTTTGTAGGCTATTTCTCTGTATTTTGGGTTTCCCGTTTCCTCGCTTGCCCAGTAGAGCAGGGGAATATTCATAAGACAGTCTACGATAAGGCGGTAGTTATTTGACGAGCCCATGCTACCCCAAGCCTGAATAAACTGCCCTTTTTCGTGGTATCTCGTTATAAGCTGGTCAGCCGCCATAATCGCGGCGTCTCTTGCCGCAGTATTGCCCGTCAGCTTGTAGGCTGCCACGCAGGACGGGGTATAGAGAAATCCCATATCGTGATGGTCCACGCCGATTTTGTTTTCAATTCTGTAGTAGAAGGAGTCAATCTGCGAGGTTGCCACGTCCTTATATTTTTCGTCTCCCGTCAGCTCGTAGGCGTGCCAGAGTATTCCCGTCCAGAAGCCGGTATTCCAGCCGCTTGTGTTTTCAACGGCGGTGTATACGTTATTCGTACTGTTGTGCGAGGGAAATTTATCAGTAAAGGTCGGCAGCGCGTAGTCAATCTTCTTCAGCGCTTCCAGAAGCGCCCCCTCCAGCTTTTCGCGTAGCAGCTCAAAATCACCGTACGACGGCGGCTCGGGAGACTTCTCAGGCTCCTCAAACCAAGCGCAAGAGGTCAAAAGAAAATTAAAGCTGAAAACGAGCACAAGAAACAGCGCGACAAGTTTTTTCATTTTACTACCTCCAAAGGCAAGATATTATCTTTTAGCAAATTATAGCATATAGCAACGGTAAAGTCAACGAAGCGTTTTTAAAATTTTACGTTAAGTGACTAAAATCTTGCCGTCTGACAAATCGTGGCAGTAGCGGTATATGGGAAGCCTTCCGCTTTCGTCAAAGTCAACGAGCTTCATACTGAAAAGGCTCATTTTTCTTTTGGATACGCTGTTAAAGTCGGGCTCCATAACTACGCTGAGTACGGTTGAGGGAACTGTGTTTAAAAATACGTACGCTCCTCTTTCAAAACGCACAGTCTTCTCGCTCGATACCTCTACTTTGTCTTCTGCTTTTACGTATTGACGAAGAGATACGGCGCTTTCCTTGGCAAGTGTGTAATACTTTACGCCGTGGCACGCTAGAAGATCAAGAATTCTAGTCTCGTTTTCAAGTCCCTTTGGAATTACGTATGCCGTTGGGCGAGGACGTGAATGAAGGGCTATCGTGTGCTCAAAGTATTCTATGTCCTCGGTTTTTGCAGGCTTTCCGCTTGGAACGTCTATGGTGGGAGTAGGCAGGCTTCCCGTTTGCGACTTGTCGTGCTCAAGAACCATCAGCCTTTCCTCACTGTACGTTTTTCCTATCTCGACCATATACTCTCTGCTTGCTCTGACCATATTGACTATCTCGTCTGCATGTTCAGCCGCATAAGTTATTACGGTTGACGCCAAAACGTATTGAGCCATTACGCGGCGCGCCATAGCAAAGTTGCCGAGCGTAGTGCCGCCGGGCGTTTCTACAAGGAAGGAAATAGAGTTTCTCGTTCCGAAATAACTGCTTCCGGCCGATCCGCCTGCCGCAGATGCAAGCTTGCCGTAAAAGTGTGTGCGCAGACCGAGATTGCGTCCCTTGTGTATCGCTTCAAGTGCGATTTTCATTGCCGTTTCGGTCATTATAGCAGGGTGGTTTAACGAGCCGGCGCCGGTTTGAAGCTCCATATCGGTACAGCGGAAATTATCCGTAGTCAAAACAGGGGAACGTTTTTCGTGTCCGTCTACCGCAAGCTCAGGCAAGAACAGGTTGTAGGCAGAAATAACCATGCGGATTTCCTTATTGTTCACGTAAAGGTAATCTCTGTTCATATCCTCCATTGTGGCGGGAGCTTCTCTTATTACCTCAACGGCGCCGTCAAGGTTAATTCTGGGGATTATGTAAACGTCTACCGAGCCGAGGACCTGCTCTCCGAACTCGTCTCCAAGAGATAGCATCATAGCGAGCGCGCCCTCAGTTGAAGCAGGCTCGTTTGAGTGCACCTGCGCTATGTACTGTACAGTTGGCTTGCCGTTGCTTTTGATAATTTTTGCAGCCTCTTCCAGCGTCAATCCACTCACGTCATCTCGAGTGAATAGTACGAGGGGCATATCAAATCCGTACTTGGGCGATTTGCCAAGGCTGAATACGTACATGTTTTTGCTTGTTTCGTTTAATTTTTGAATAAAATCGTAAATTTCTGCATTTGTGGTTTGCTGGTGTCTTCCCGGGCGACTGTCTATGCGTGTAAACTGCGGAGTACCGAAAAGATGAACGTATTTGTCACCCCAGGTGTTTTTTTCAGAAGCAAGATTTGCTTTTATAAACTCGTCTGTGTTCAGCATTACGTAGCCACTCTCGTATCCGTTTCCCGCAAGAGCGCTTAGTTGAACGTCAATTTGCGTGCAGGCTGACGCCTTTTCTTTTGTGTAGTTGATTATCTGACATACCGTGGTATATCCTTCCATGGTTGCCGAGTAATGATATATTCCCTCGCTAAGATCCTTGTAATAGTAAAGCGCGCGATCCTCGAATACGCTTACATCTGTCGGTTCAATGGCATTTTGGGGATTTATAGCACTGGCGTAATTTGTGCTTAACGGTACGCCGCTGTACAATACGCATACGGCCCCCTGGGGCACAGTAATAGTCAGTCCTATTCTTGATTCTATCTGCTTCATAATGCGTCCTTTGTTTGATAGGTAAATTTTGCTTTTTTACAGTGTCAGTATAACACGCCCTGCTTTTTAAATTAAGCTATCTATATAAATTGTGAATAGGAATTGTTATAAGTCAGAATCATATACGAGATCACGTACGGACAAGACTTTACCATCCTTGATGAAAAATCTCGGCACACGGCTGCCTACTGCGCAAACCACCTCGTAATCAATAGTGTTATTAGCTTCGGCTATTCTTGTGGCTGAACAAACGTCGTCATCGCCGAAGATCATAACCTCATCTCCGATAGCGCAATCTATATCTGTAACGTCAATCATCAATTGATCCATGCAGATTCTTCCAAGAATCGTAGCGTAACGATCATTGACTTTCAGTGCATATTGCATATTGCCGTTGTTTCTCCAAAAACCGTCTGCATATCCAATGGGTACAGTAGCTACTTTCATTGGCTTCGTAGCAACAAAGGTTCCGCCGTATGAGATAGCATCGCCGCTTTTTATTTCTTTTACGTGAGAGATTACGGACGTTAACGTCATTACCTTTCGCAAGTCAATTGCGCGACAGGTCTTTTCGGAGGGATACAATCCATAGAGCGCAATACCTGCTCTAACCATATCCAACTGATATTCGGGATAATCAAATATAGCGGCGCTGTTTGAGCAATGCTTTATCTGGAAGCTTACTCCCATAGAGTGAAGATGTTTTATCGCATGCTGAAACGTCTCATATTGCCGTTTTGTACGCTCTCGCCCATCTTCGCCCGTGTCTGCTGCCGAGAAATGTGTGAAGATGCCCTCGGGGATAAGCGCGTTGCTGTTGCAAACGGTAACGATATTGTTTAACGAGAGCGTGTCGGTTTTGAATCCAATGCGGTTCATTCCGGAATCAATTTTTACGTGAATTTTTACCGAAACCTGATACGATTCTGCGTAGCTAATCAATTCTTTAGCATACTCAAACGAATATACGCTTTGACTTATGTCGTTGCGAGCTAATTCAAGCGCACATTCCGGCGGGGTGTATCCCAGTATCAAGATCGGGAGCGTTACGTTGTTTTTTCTGAGTTGCAGCGCTTCCTCAATGTTTGAAACAGCCAAAAAATCTGCCCCCAGATTTTGGTATAAAGATGCTAACTCTATAGCACCGTGACCGTAAGCATTTCCTTTAACAACGCAACATATTTTTGATTTGACAAGATTTTTGATTTCTTTAAAATTGTGTGTTGCATTGTTCAGGTCAACAGTGACCCAGGTTCTTCTTCTGCATCCACTTATCTTCATCTTTTTTGTGTCTAAGCTCCTTACTTGAAAACTAACTGATTATAGCACGAAATTATCTCAGTTGTCAAGAATTTTAGATTTTAAAAATCACGTCAACTGCCAACGAAAATCCTAGTCCCCCCGCACGAAATAAAAATGACCGAGAAAAAAATCTCGGTCATTTTTCGGGGCTAACAGTCCATCGTACTGTTATTCAATACCTCGGAGCCGCTTCGCTACCTCGGTAGAAACTCCCGTACCCATGTTAAGTTTATTTACGTACTTAGTATACCATAGAAACCGAATTTAATCAAGCGATTTCAATAGTTTTATTATGTTTTCTTCTCATTTACCGCCTAGAGCAAAGAAGGTCCAGGCGAATTCTTTTTATCGTATTATGGCAAAAAATTATACTGCCTTAAACAAAGAAGAGCGATTTTAAAACTGCAGATTTTAAAGTGCAAATTTTAAGTGCAAAAAGCAAAAAAGTTGCACTTTAAGCAAACATACCACTACTTCTTATATTCGTGCGGTCTTTCTACGTAATCCTTCACCTTGTAGTCGCCTATCTTTTCGTACTT
>JAZRLJ010000052.1:0-3738 GCA_045646755.1 Eubacteriales bacterium
CTGGAGGAGGAGGTCATAACACGCACGCCTGCAGCGGCAGCGCCGTAAACCATATTGATAGATGCGATCTCGCTTTCAGCCTGCAGGAACCCGCCGCCGATCTTAGGCATCTTCTTTGCCATATAAGCCGCGATCTCGGTCTGGGGGGTGATAGGATAGCCGAAGTAGTGACGGCAACCTGCTCTTATTGCAGCCTCTGCAATAGCCTCGTTGCCCTTCATTAAAATTCTTTCTGCCATAACGTTCTCCTTACTTTTCAACCGTGATTATACAATCGGGACACATAGTTGCGCAGAAAGCGCATCCGATACATTTTTCACTGTCCTGCATATACGCGGCAATCTCGGTCTGAGGAGTGATGGGATAACCAAAATAGTGACGGCAACCTGCTCTGATAGCAGCCTCTGCAATAGCCTCGTTGCCCTTCATTAAAATTCTTTCTGCCATAGTCGTTTCCTCACTTTTCAACGGTTATTATGCAATCGGGACACATCGTAGCGCAGAAGGCACAGCCGATACATTTCTCAGGCTCCTTCATAAACGCGGGAGAATATCCCTTATGGTTAAGCTTATCCTCAGCGATTGCAAGGCACTTCTTGGGACAAGCGTCGACACACAGGCCGCAGCCCTTACACATGTCGGTGTTAAAAGTTACTTTTGACATTTGTATTCCTCCTATTTGAGTAACCGCATTCCGAAACGGAATAACGGATTAAAATAATTTCTTTTGTAGCGAGAGGGAGAGCATCGGTATTCCCAAAATATTCTCCGCAACGCTCTTCTCGGCTGTATGAAGCCATATCGGAAGTCCCGTCGCGGCGCTGAGCTCCTCTGCAAAGGGAATAGAATTCCTGACGGTATCAGCCGTGGTCTCCGAGCCTATATTCGAGTTGTTGACGATACAGTTGAACTTAAGTCCTGCCGCAGCCTCCACCTCTCTCATAATCTCCACCGCATCCTCAACGGAAGAGGTAAGAGGTCTGTGCCTATTCAAGACGAACGCCATACGGTAATCTCCCTCAGCCTTTATAGCGTCGGCAAATCTGCCGAGAGCATAAGCTCCTCTGTCGTCTCCTCCAATATCTATAACGCCGTATATTGACTTATCCTGAACGAGCCTGTAGCTCTCCGCCGGGATTGCGGGAAGGTCTACGTTAGTGTTAGCGTAGCGGGAGGAAATAAGAGTTATTCCCTTTTCCTTAAGCTCCGCCTCGCTATCCTTCGTTCTGAAATACGGATTTACTATGTCAAGGTCGGCGATACATACCTTCTTTCCCTCGTCTGCAAGAAGCATTGCGTAATTTACGGCAATATTCGTTTTGCCGCTTCCGTAATGCCCTGCAAAAAGGGTTAATCTCTTGTGTTCCATATTAAATCTCGCGATTAGAGTAATTTTCTTATAATCTTTCCGCTAGTAGTCTTGGGAAGACTCTCGTGGAATTCTACTATTCTGGGGTACTTGTAGGGAGCGGTACGTGACTTGACGTAGTTCTGAATTTCTTTCTTAAGCTCGTCAGTGCCCTCCGTTCCATTAACGAGAACTATGCTGGCCTTAACAACCTGTCCGCGAATTTCGTCGGGCGCTGCGGAAACTCCGCACTCAAGGACGTAAGGAAGCTCCATAATAACGTTCTCTATCTCGAACGGACCTATGCGGTAGCCGGAAGACTTAATAACGTCATCTGCTCTTCCGACGTACCAAAGGAAGCCGTCCTCGTCGCGCCAAGCAACGTCGCCGGTATGATAATATCCCTCTCTCCAGGTCTCTGCCGTAACCTCGGGATTGCCCTCGTAGGCATAAGCAAGTCCGCAGGGGAGTCCCTTGGATATATCTATGCAGATTTCTCCGCTCTCACCGACACCGACCTCTTCTCCCTCAGCGCTGATAAGATGAACGTCATAGAGAGGAACGGGCTGACCCATAGAGCCTATCTTGTGGCTGCCGCCTGCAAGGTTACCTATGATAAGAGTGCTCTCGGACTGACCGAAGCCCTCCATAATCTGAAGTCCCGTATGCTTCTCAAACTGGCGGAATACCTCGGGGTTAAGAGCCTCTCCTGCGGTAGATGCGTGCTCTACGCTGGAAAGGTCGAAGCGAGAAAGGTCCTGTTTGATAAGCATTCTGTACATAGTGGGCGGTGCGCAGAATGTGGTGATATTGTATTTCTTGAAAAGCGGAAGAATTTTCTCCGCGTCAAAGCGGTCAAAGTCATAAACGAAGGTTGCTGCCTCGCAGAGCCACTGACCGTAGAGCTTGCCCCAAAGAGCCTTTGCCCAACCGGTATCTGATATGGTAAAGTGAAGTCCCTCGGGATTTACCTGATGCCAATACTTTGCTGTAATGAAATGACCGAGAGGATACTTGTAGCTATGCGCCGCAATCTTCGGGTAACCCGAGGTTCCCGAGGTGAAGAACATAAGCATAGGGTCGCTGCCCGAGGGAGCGTCCTCAGCACGCGCAAAATGGCTGCTGTATATGCTGTATTCCTCGTCGAAATTATGCCAGCCCTCACGAGAGCCGCCGACGATAATCTTGTGCTCAAGTCCCGGACACTTTGCTGCTGCCGAGTCTACCGAATTCGCGACCTCGCCGTCCGAGGTACATACGATAGCCTTGACCTTACCCATATTAAATCTGTATTCAAAATCCTTCTCAAGAAGCTGGTTAGGTGCGGGAATTGCGATAGCGCCTATCTTGTGAAGAGCAAGAATGGAGAACCAGAACTGATAGTGGCGCTTAAGCACCAGCATAACTCTGTCGCCCCTCTTGATTCCGATGGACTTAAAGTAGTTTGCAACTCTTGCAGACTCCTTCTTCATATCTTGGAAGGTAAATCTGCGCTCAGTACCGTCCTCGCTTATATGTAACATAGCAAGCTTATCGGGTTTGCGTCTGCCAAGCGCGTCTACGACGTCAAAGGCAAAATTGAACTTTTCCTCATTCTTGAAAGCGATTTCGGTAAGTGTGCCGTCCTTCTCGGTGGGGATAATGAAATCGTGATAAATTCTCTTCTGAGTATCCTCCCCGCGACGCTTGGTAAGAACGGACGCCGCTGCGACGTCCTCTCCCTCTCTTGCCGCCTGGTTACGAAGAACGATGGCGTAGAAGGAGCAATCCTGTCCGCCTACGGCTCTCATTCCGTGAGGCGTTCCCGAATCGTAGTATATACAGTCGCCTGGGCCGAGAGTCTCGGTATTGGGACCTATCTTTATCTGCATCTGACCGCTGATGACGATATCGCACTCCTGTCCCTCGTGGGTGACAAGCTCGATTTCGGAATCCTCGCGGTAGTTAAGCTCCATGTAAAGCGGAAGCGCGATACGGTTGCGGAAGTCTGCCGCAAGGTTGAAGCCCACCATATTGTGAGCCTCCTCTATTCTCTGTCCGTCTCCTCTGCGTGTAAGCGCATAAGAGCGAAGCTTGGGGCTCTTACCCTCAAGTATATCACCCATATCTACGCCGAAGCTTAGAGTACAGTGATAAAGGAAAGCAATACTGAGATTACGGTTGCCCGCCTCACACTGCTCGTATTCGCTCTCACTCAGACCGGTGCGCTCTGCCATTTCCTTAACGGAGAGGCCTGTAATGAGACGCAGCTCTTTTATACGGCTGGCTATCTGCTTTATTTTTTCATCCATCTGATTAAAATTGTGTTTCACTCTACACCTCGTCAAAAGTAAATCGTACTCTTATTACATTTATAATAATGTATTATATCAAAATAATGCTCTATTTGT
>JAZRLJ010000053.1:0-3888 GCA_045646755.1 Eubacteriales bacterium
AACGTATTCGGTTGCATCTCCGGGGCAGGTAGTGTAGTAGATATGATAATCTAAAGCTCTCTTTTTACAAGCGGTCTTTATTGATTTTTCTATATGCTGATATTTACGAGTTCTTCCCGATTTAGGATTGAGGATGAAATGATATATCATTATTGCCTCCAAAGCAAGCACAGATAATTTGTATTAAGAAAACATATTAAAAATAAATACACAGTAATTATAACACAAAAAAAGGCAATTTGTCAAGAAATATCTTAGAGAAGATACTTTTACACAAGTTTTATAATAAAATACAAGAGAGAACCTACGATAAAATTCGCAGTTTCCCTCTTGCTGAGTAGTTAAAATAGTTAGTTTTTCTTTTTTGCTTCGTTTCTTATGAAGTCATAGAATGCTTTTGCCGCCTGCTCGGTTTTGCTTGTGCCGAATTCATAATATTTTTTATTAGATATATCATTAGGTAGGTATTTCTGGATTACGAAATGATTATCGTAATCGTGAGGATATAGATAACCTTTGAAAAGAGGGGAGCGAAGATGCTCGGGAATTTCATTTCCTAAGCCTTGATTCAAATCCTCAGCGGCACGATGATAAGCCATATAAGATGCGTTGGATTTAGGTGATGTCGCCAGCATACATACCGCGTTTGAGAGAGGAATTGCAGCTTCGGGCATACCAAGAGCCTTTGCACTTTCGACACATGAATGTGTTATTGTGGCCGCAAGCGGATATGCGTTGCCAATATCTTCACTTGCAATTACAAGAAGTCTTCTGCAAGCTGAGAGAAGATCTCCTGACGCGAGTATTTTAGCCAGATAGAATATAGCGGCGTCGGGATCTGAGCCTCGGATAGACTTTTGAAGGCAAGAGAGAAGGTCATAGTGGACGTCACCGTCTCTATCATAGTGTCCTGCAACAGAAGGAAGAAGTTCCTTGACGACATCTACGGTTATTTCTTTGTTTGCTACGTAAAATGAATTTTCAAGTATTCCTATGCTCATTCTGACATCACCGCCTGCAGCGGATGCTATTGCTTGCAAAACCTTATCATCCGCCGTCTTATTGTCGCCGAAATCCGAGTTGAGAAGAGAAAGAGCCTTTTTCAGAGATGGGATACAATCTTTCGGGGTTACAGATTTGAACTCGAAAACAGAAGAACGCGAAAGAATAGCGTTGTAAACGCAGTAATATGGATTTTCGGTAGTAGATGCAATCAGTGTAATCTTGCCGTTTTCCATAAACTCAAGTAATGATTGCTGCTGTTTTTTATTGAAATACTGGATTTCATCTAAATAGAGCAGAGTTCCGTTTTCGGAAAAAAGACTGTCGGTAGACGATATAACTTCCTTAACGTCAGAAAGGGAAGCAGTTGTTGCGTTGAGCTTATAAAGCTGCATTCCTGATGCTTTTGCAATAATGTTAGCAACCGTGGTTTTTCCTGTGCCGGGAGGGCCGAAGAAAACCATATTAGGTATTCTTCCGTTTACAGTAAGCTTTCTTAGTATTCCGTTTTTGGAAACAAGATGCGTTTGTCCTGCAATGTCGTCAAAGGTCGTAGGACGCATTCTGTCTGCCAGTGGTTGAGTTGCCATAATAACTCCTTAAAATATAGTTATGATATAGTCGAGATGTCTGCTGAAATAAATTTAGAAACTGCGTCTCGAATTAGCTTGTTCTCGGTTTTAGTTAAATCGGGGTCCTGGGAAATTAACTTCTTTGCGGCTGAAAAGGCAAGATTCATAAGCTCCGTATCGGTCGCAAGTGAGGCCATCTTGAATTTGAGACCTCCGCTTTGACGTATGGAATCGGCCTCGTCCATATTAGAGAAGAAATCACCAGGGCCTCGCTCCAGAAGATCCTTTTCCGCTATTTCGAATCCATCGTACGTTGTTCTCATAATTTCGAGACGTCGTTTGCCTTTTTCGCTCATCGAGCCTTCGACCAAAACACAGTATGACTTGCGTGTTCCTCTGCCTACTCGGCCTCTTAGCTGGTGGAGCTGAGAGAGTCCAAATCTGTCGGCGTTTTCGATAATCATAAGAGAAGCGTTAGGAACGTTAACGCCTACTTCTATGACCGTTGTAGAAACCAAAACATCAATTTCGCCGGAAGAAAAACGGCTCATTATTTCGTCTTTTTCAATAGATTTCATTTTGCCGTGCAGACAAGCCACTTTAAAGTTGGTTAATTTCTGCTGCAGTATTTGTGTAAATTCTACAGCATTTTTTAAACCGGCATGCTTGTTTGCATAAGATGTCAACGTATAATTTGAATCGAGCGCGTAACCCTCATCTTCTTCCCCTCCTGACGATTCTATGGCAGGGCAAACCACGTAGCATTGGCCGCCCGTTGCAATTTGCTTTGAAATAAAATCGTACAGTCTTTCTCTGTAGGATTCGTCAACCACAAAGGTATCTACCTTCTTTCTGCCGGCAGGATATTCCGTGATTTTTGATACGTCAAGATCACCGTACATCGTGAGCGCGAGTGTTCTTGGTATAGGCGTTGCGCTCATTACGAGCATATGAGATGATTTTGTTTTTTCCTTTAGAACAGCTCTCTGATTGACACCGAATCGATGCTGTTCGTCCGTAATGATAAGTCCGAGATTATTAAAGTCAACCTTCTCACTTATCAATGCGTGTGTGCCGACCACAACAGATGTAGTGCCGTCTGAAAGGGAGGCGTATATTCGTTCTTTTTGTTTTTGTGTGGTTGCGCCCAGCAGCATTTCTACGTTTATATCAAGCTGAGATAGCAGTGATTTGATTTCGGAATAATGCTGTCTGGCAAGTATTTCCGTAGGAGCCATAATCGCAGCCTGATAACCTGATTTTACTGCAATGTATATGGCAAGAATTGCGCAAATCGTCTTTCCTGTGCCAACGTCACCAACAAGTATTCTTGTCATTGGCGAGGCAGGTTTGTCCTTGTGAGCGAGAACGGTGTCTTTATATATGTCGTTGACTGCTGCTTTTTGTGAATTGGTAAGCTCGTAAGGGAGCTGTCTTAATACCGGCGAAAGGTCGCACGGTAAAAAGCGCGCGCCGTTAACCTCAGTCTTTCTACCGGCGAGACGGGATATTCCGACTCCGAAACAAAACATCTCGTCAAAAGCAAGTCTTTGTATAGCTTTTTTCAGAGCACTTTGATTTTCAGGAAAATGTATATTTTTTATCGCGTACGAAATCGTCGCCAGTTTATTTTCGAGTCTTATATTTTCGGGGAGATAGTCATCCAGAAAGGGAAGTGCCTCGTTTATTGCTGAGCTTATAATCTTGTCTATAAATTTTGAATTTATTCCTGTTGTCAGAGGATATATTGGTACGAAATCCAAGAGAGGCAGTCCGTCAAGCACTGCTTCATACTTTGGATTGGTGAGCTGAAGCGTTTTTTTTGAATACGTAAGCTTGCCATAAAAACGAAAAACAGAGCCTGTATGAAAAACGTCCTTAACAAACGTTGAATTGAAGAATACCACTTCGACAGAGCCGCTTTCGTCAAACGCTCTGAATTTGGATATAGTAAATCCTCTTTTTATCATAACGCTTTTAACCTCTGAGGCTACGGTTAAAATAAAAGCCGAAGAGGTGTTTGCTTGAGCCTCGGAAAGAGGTATCACGTTACCTCTGTTTTCATATAGCCTTGGAAAATGAAAAAGGAGATCGTGTACAGTAAAAATTCCAAGCTTATTCAACTGTTCTTTTCTTGTTTTTCCAACTCCGTTTATTTCTGATATATCGGAATACGGTGTAAGTTTAGCCAAGATTTTATCTCCTTTCACAGTTTGTCATAATCATTTTACACTATTTTTTCTTCGAATGCAATAACAAATAAAGAAAAACAGAGGCAATATTAAAGATAATTCACAATAAATTAAAAAATATT
>JAZRLJ010000054.1:0-2182 GCA_045646755.1 Eubacteriales bacterium
TAATTACAAACGTAGGTAAAATTAAAAGCGCAGAAAAAAGAAACCCCACCCTTAATGTAAACAAAAGGTTGAAAATAATGTTGAATATTGCTCCCGCGACAGAGCCGAGCGTTACGAAAAACGTTTTTTTGTAATAAGAAATTTCGCTTGAAAAAACACCTGTGAGGAAAACGAGAGGGACAGCTGAAGCTATGGGGTAGACACCGCGTAGCGCTCCGTAATAGCTTTCAGAAGCGAGAAGTCTGAATAGCTCCGGACAGATTAAAAGAAATAGAACAGTAGCAAGACAAAGCGGAAAGAAAAGTGTGGAGAGCACAGAATATATTTTTTTTCTTCCGTCTTTCCCCTCACCGAGCTTTCGCGTTATCCAGGGGATAAGGGCCGAATGCGCCCCTGTGCTTAAAAGCGTGGGCAGAAGCCCTACCGACAGAGAGAGCGAGAGCAGTCCTGTTTCTGTCTCGGAAAAGGCGTTTGCTACCGTTATTTTGCCAATCTGCCATATAAGAGACATTGAGAGAAAATGGGGAAGGACGGGCAGCGAATATTTCAGCAGAAAAGACCATATTTTTTTATCGTAAAGCTTTCCACGACTTTTCTTTACCACCGAAAAAAGAATGGGGAGAGAAAAAAGCGCAGAGGAGATAATAGTTGCGTATATTCTTCCGTATACCGCCATTTTTAAAACGGCTACGAATAAAATTGACAAAGCAGGGGTAACGAGTGAGAAGAAAATTCCCTCTGCCAGAGGTAGCCCCCTCCCGTATGAGAATTTAGCCTCCGAAATTTTCAGCGCTCTTATTCCGCTGAAAAACACTTGTAAAAAGAGGAGCAGGGTAAGATACGTAGAGAGATTTGTCACAGAGTTTATCTGCGCGCTGAAAATGAGATACAGAAAAAGCAAGGACAAAGAGGAAAGTGAAATAAGACCTAACGCGGACGGTATAAAGTCGCTATCCCGACCGAATTCTTTAAGTCCTCTGTATACTGCGCCGCCCGATATTTCTAGCGTGGCAAAGACACCGACTATTCCCGCGATACCGACGAAAAGTGAATATACTCCGTATTCGCTCGGCAGGAGAAGACGAGTGTATATCGGTGTGAATATTATTGCAGAGCCTCGCTCAAGAATTGAGGCTGCGGTATACCATAAACCTGCAAGCGCAGGCTTGTTTATGCGCTTTGTTTTCTTCACGTTTTCGCTCATTTGAAAGTGTAATCCTGTTTTTTATATATCTTTTCCAAAAAAAAATCAAATATTTTGCAAAAAAATTCCTCTTTAACTATTGCATTGAAAAGAGTAATGTGATAAAATATTATGCATAAATATTTAAAAATCTATTTTAAGAGGTGAAAAACAATGTTTAAATTAGCTTATCTTAACGACCTTATGGCAAGAGTCGAAGCAAGAAACGCAGGCGAGGCTGAATTCCATCAGACCGTACGCGAGGTTCTTGAGTCCATCGAGCCCGTTCTCGAGCAGCGCCCCGATTACATAAAGAGCGGCGTAGTTGAGAGAATGGTAGAGCCCGAGAGAATTATTAAGTTCAGAGTTCCGTGGGTAGACGACAACGGTAACGTTCAGGTTAACCGCGGCTTCCGTATCCAGTTTAACAGCGCAATCGGTCCTTACAAGGGCGGACTTCGTTTCCATCCCACCGTTAACGAGGGAATTATCAAGTTCCTTGGATTTGAGCAGACCTTCAAGAACTCTCTCACCAGCCTTCCTATGGGCGGCGGTAAGGGTGGCTCTGACTTCGATCCTAAGGGTAAGAGCGACGCAGAGGTTATGCGTTTCTGCCAGAGCTTTATGACTGAGCTTTCCAAGTACATCGGTCCTGACTGCGACGTTCCCGCAGGTGACATCGGCGTGGGCGCTAGAGAGATTGGATATCTCTTCGGTCAGTACAAGAGACTTCGTAACGAGTTTACCGGTGTTCTTACCGGTAAGGGTATTCCTTACGGCGGTTCTCTTATCAGACCTGAAGCTACCGGTTACGGTGCAGTTTACTACGCAGTAGAGCTTCTTAAGCACTTCGGTGACACCATCGAGGGCAAGACCTTTGCAGTTCTCGGTTTCGGTAACGTTGCTTGGGGTACTGTAAAGAAGGTAACCGCTCTTGGCGGTAAGGTAGTTGCAATCTCCGGTCCTGACGGATACGTATACGATCCCGACGGAATCAAC
>JAZRLJ010000055.1:0-2033 GCA_045646755.1 Eubacteriales bacterium
GAATATAATAGCAAGAAGAGCATTGATAACAGGCTTGAGTATAAAGTTACTAAGTCCGTTTACGATAGCGGTGTAAGAACTACCTACGATAACACCGACAGCCATATCAACAACGTTGCCGCGTGTTATGAATTTTTTAAATTCTGAAAAAAACTTTTTCATATAAGTCACCTTTCTGATTTATTACTCATATATTATATACTTACCAGAGAAATTTGTCAATAAATGTTAGAAAATTTAATTCTGGCAAATAAAAGCAGCTGATTTTGACTCAGCTGCTTTTTCGCTTTTTATTACCTTTTAAGATCTGCGAGGATTTCTTTTCCTGCCTTGATTATAGATTCAGCGACGCCGCTCTTATATTTAGAGGTACGAGCCTCGTATCCACCCTCGTCGAATGCTGATTTCATAGGGAAATATCCGTTGTATCCGTTTACGAGAGCGCAGGGAAGAATCATATCCCAGCCGGGAGTATCCTTAATCTGTACTCCAACGTCGGTGAAGGGCTCGCCGGGAACTGTAACGAGTGCTACGCTTCCTATTCTGAGACCTATCATATTAAGAGGAATTGTCTCGGGACCGTTTTCAAGAGCGCACATACGCATAGCTTCTGCAACGACCGTAGTAAGCTCCATAGCCTCAAAGGGAATTTCGTTATCCTTTCCGGCAAGGTGAAGATCCTTATACTTATGCGCAAGGGGAAGGTCCTTTTTATCAGGCATATTCGTTGCAACGTTAAGAGTTTTGTGCAGAACCTCTATGTCGTCCACGTCAATATATGCAACCTTATCGTAAACCTGAAGGATAGTACCGGCAAGAGCGCGGCCTACGAATCTCGCCATACCCCAGCTCTTCATCTCATTATCAAAGCTTATCTCGGTGTCGTTCATATCACCGGGAAGAGGATGCACGTTAGTGCTTCCTACGTCGCCCTGAGCGCCCATGACGCAGATGCACTTAGTTCCGTCAAGCGCCTTTTCGATAGTTCTTTTTGTCCAGCCGCACCAGTCGGAGCAGAGAACGTCACCGTTTACTGTATCAGCGTGTATGCCGTAGTTAAGAAGAACTACGGAGTCTGCGCCCTCTCTGTCAAAGCGGAGAACGTTTACTCTCTGGTCGAGCTCACCGATAGGATGGTCGATGTTCGGGTCGTTGATGGGAGGACAGGTCTGAGTGTTTCCGTCCTTCATTTTGTATCTTCTTATGTATGCAATTCTGTCGGGCGCGTGTCCTACCATATACCCCATCTTTGCAGGCTTAAGCTCGTTAAGTGAAAGAACGGAAAGGTTTGCGATTCTCTCCACGAGAAAATCAACGTATCTATGCACCTGTTCTGCATCACTTGGGAATGCGGGTACTGCCAAGGAAGGTCCTGTGTGAGTGTGAGTTGCGGATATGATAATATTTTCTCTCAAAATTTCGGTAGCGGAAACAATCGCATCCTTCATTCTTTCTATGAGAGGATTGGGGATAACACAGCAGTCAATGCTTATTATAAGAAATTTCTTCTCTCCCATGGCGAGAGAAAGGCAGGATGACGTGATGTCATCGTAAAAACCGCTTGCATATCTCGGAATATAATATCCGTCCACTCCTATTCCAAGAGGGGGATTGATATTTACTTCCGCATATCCTACCTGAAATCTATTCATTTTCGTTCTCCTTTTGTGTTATTTCTTAAGTTCTCTGAGAATTTCTTTTCCCGCTTTGATAATTTCTTCGGCAACTCCGCCCTTGTAGGTAGAGGTACGAGCCTCGTATCCGCCCTCGTCGAAAGCAGACTTCATAGGGAAGTATCCGTTTGAGCCGTTGGTGAGAGCGCAGGGAAGAATCATATCCCAGCCGGGAGTGTCTTTTATTTGTTTTCCTATGTCGGTGAAGGGCTCGCCTGGGATAGCGACGAAAGCAACGCTTCCTATTCTGAGACCTATCATATTAAGAGGAATTGTCTCGGGGCCGTTTTCGAGTCTGCACATACGCATAGCCTCAGCGACGACCGTGGTCAGCTCCATAGCCTCAAAGGGAATTTCGTT
>JAZRLJ010000056.1:0-3012 GCA_045646755.1 Eubacteriales bacterium
CCACCTATATTAGCGTTTGTCAAAACATACTTGACAAGTTTTTTAGATTTTTATATAATTAAATTAAGAAAAGAACAAGAGGGCGTAAAAATGAAATACAACGAAGAACAAATCCGACGCTGTGTAAAAGAAAGACAACGCGCATTTCTTTTTAAAACGATAACTCTCCTTGCGCTTATTCTTATATCGGGCGTACTTATCGCTGTTTTTCCCGAGGTGACGGTGGTGTTCGTCTGTACCGTCGTTATAATACTCTCGGTAGTTTATTTAGTAAAGACGGTTAACCGCTATAGTCCTCTAATTCTTTTTTCCAAAGAAATCAAAGGCATAAACGTACACGAGCACGAATACGTAATTTACACAAAAGGTCATACCTATAGAAAAATGTGGTACGTACCTAGGCTAAAAACCTCGGAGTTCACAGGTGGAACTAATAGAATACGGAAAACCACCGTGGGCGCAACAGTTTATCTAAGACTTCCCGACGGCAACGTTACCTTTATCGACCACCTTTATAACGGTCAGACGGATATTTACGAAATAGGAGATACGCTCTATAGATATCCCGGAACAAGATACCCTGTAGTTCTTGATAGAGAGCTTGAGACAATGCCCTGCCCTCTGTGCGGTACGGCAAATAAGCATACCGAGCCTGAGTGTATAACCTGCGGACTAAAAATTGAAAAATAGACTTTAAGCGCAAAAAAACACCGTGAATGCAATCTTTTGTTAGCATTCGCGGTGCTTTTTTCTTATTTATTCGGGAATAACTTGTTTTCCATCATTGGTAAAGCAGTTATTAAATTTAACCGTGTCGTTATCCTCAATCATTATCTTGGGAGCGGGATTGCAAGCGAAATTATTAAACATAATAAGTCCGCCGTCAGTTGCGTGTTTACCTTTTATTACTATATCAACGTTTCTACCCGTATTGAATGAATCAAAGACAAGCTTTGTGGAATTCTCTATAATAACCTTAGAGAAGAAGAGCTGACAGCCTGTGAAAACGTATCCGTGTCTTGTGTTTCTGATATATATACCTATTCCGTTATTCTTATCCGAATGGTTAAAGGTACAACCTACAACAGAGCCATGGGAATTATTATTCTTGTCTCCCTTGCTGTTATCCATAAGAAATGCGGTTATATTACAGTTAAATCCGCAGTTAACGAATACGTTATTTCCGCCGTTGTTGATACAGCCGTAACGGTTCTGTGTAGAGAGAACGTTAGTAAACTCGTGGTATTCGCTGAAATCCGAGATGTTTATACCCGCGCCGCAACGGTATATATGACAGTCTGATACCGTGAGCGAGGACGAGGGGCTATACCCCGTTCTCTCGCAAGTAATTCCGCCACCAGTAAAGGAACTGATAAAGCAGGAATTTATAATTCCGTGCTTATGCTGACTGTTGCTGAGAGCATAATCCTTTTCGGTTGCGTTTCCGTGGAAGAGAATTCCGTGGCGTGTACCAACCTCGTCGGGTATCTCAATATCCGACTCAGCTCCCGAGATACTGATTTCACGCACCGTGCAGAAGCTGGCAAGGGTTATTGCCGCGCCATCGGTTACCTCTTCTGAAAGAATAAGTCTCGTTGCCGCACCCATTCCCTTGATGGTGGTTCTGTCTGGCATTTTTATTCCCGAAACGAAGAAGTCTCCGCTACCAAGAATACATACGCCAGCCTCTTTAAGCATCTTTTCTATATCAGAGCTTCTGTCACGCTTATCTCTTGTGCTTTCAAGAATATAATTCATTTTAGTGCCCTTCCTAAAAATCAGTTCTTTTTCTTAGGCTTTCTGATACGGTTAAGCTGTCTGTTCATCTTGAGAAGCTCTTCCTTAGTGAAGTCGATGTTAACCATCGCGACCATAGTAGTAAGACGAAGCACGGTAAATCCGCCAAGCATCTGCATAATTCCTCCGCCGCCCTTAAGGTCAACGTCAAATCCGCCGGACTTTTTCTCTCCGTCCTTAGACTTTTTGCCTGCGCTCATCTTCTTTTTGAGCTTAAGTCCGAGGCGTACAAACCACAGCTTACCTCTGAAGGACTGCATAATATCAGCCATCTTATCGTTAAGCGAGAAACGTCCCTCGGGTGCGTTTACGTCAAACCAGTTAAGAATTGCGCCCTTCTCTACGAGAACGTAGCTCATATCCATCTCGTCAACCTTGCATATCTTACCCTCGTCGGAAAGCTCGCCTGCCTTTGCAACGATAACGCTCTCGCCCTCGTTCTTCACGTCAAAGTAGAAGAAATGGTCGGGCGCGGTCTTCTTTCCAATGCTCTCGCCGTTAACAAAAAGCTCTACCTCGGGCTGATTTGAGTATACGGTAACCTTGGTTACGTCCTCAACTCTATTTATATATCTCTTGCCGCAAAGGTGAACGAAGGGCTCGTCTGAAAGCCAAGCCTTGTAAGCATAGAAGGCGTCCTTCTTATACTTTCTGTCCATTGTTACAAGGCCCTTATGATTCTGTCCATTCTCGCCACCCTCTGCTCTTGCATCTGCGCCGAAGTCAAACATATTCCATACGTGAGTTGCCCAGAGATACTTACGGGTGAAGAGCTGCTTTATAAGCTCCTCATGATAGTAAGCCTGATATTCCTCGGTGTAGTCGCCCTGCTTGGGATCGGAGGTATGCCAGTTAAGCGCCTCGCATCCGTACTCGGAGCAACCAATCGGAATAGTGGGGTGCATCTGGTGGAACTTATCGAACCAAGGGCCGTTCATAGTGGTATCGCCACCGTACCAGCCGAAGTAGTGGTTATAGGAAACCACGTCGGGTATCTGAAGATAGGGATCCTCCATCTTGCACATAGATACCGCCGCTATGGTGGTAAGTCTGGTTTTATCCATCTCGTGAACGAGGTCGTTGAGTATTCTGTGGTTCTCAAGAAGGTCATCATCGGAGCCTGCTATGGAAATCTCGTTTGAAAGTCCCCATACTACGATTGAGGGGTGGTTATAATTCTGAGAAATAAGCTCCTTCATCTGCGAGATAGTGTTC
>JAZRLJ010000057.1:0-13336 GCA_045646755.1 Eubacteriales bacterium
TCATACCCATTACGAGATGTCCGCAGTTACGGCACTCCCACATGGTCATCTCACTCTTCTCAAATACCTTCTGCATCTCTACGTTAGAAAGAAGCTTTCTATATCTCTCCTCGTGAGACTTCTCGATAGCAGCAACTGCTCTGAACTGGAATGCAAGAGCTTTGAATCCCTCTTCCTCTGCTTCCTTTGCAAACTTGTCGTACATATCGGTCCACTCGTAGTTCTCGCCTTCAGCTGCAGCAAGAAGGTTTGCAGCGGTGTCACCGAGTCCGCCAAGAGCCTTAAACCAAAGCTTAGCGTGCTCCTTCTCATTATCTGCGGTCTGCTGGAAGATAGCAGCAATCTGCTCATAGCCTTCCTTCTTAGCAACAGATGCGAAATAGGTGTACTTGTTTCTTGCCTGAGATTCGCCTGCGAAAGCGGTCATAAGATTCTGTTCGGTTTTGGTGCCTTTGAGTTCCATTTTAAATTTCTCCTTTTAGTTGGTAAATAAATTATAGTTGTTTTTTTAGTTTTTTATTCTTTGTTTGCTATTTTACATGTCGGACATATTCCTCTTGCGCTAAGCTCGTATGAATTGATAACGGCGTCTGTATACCCCATAATAGTGTTCGAAAAATCAGGTATTGAGAAATCGTATATTTTCTTACAGCTGATGCAAAAAAGATGTCCGTGAGGAATATAAGATTTATCGTATCTTGCTATGCCATCCTCTCCGTTGATACGGCGGATTACCTGCTCCTCCTCAAGAGCCTTTAGATTGTTGTAAACTGTCGCTCTGGATATAGACGGAAGCTTTTCCTTTGCCAGTGAAAAAATTTCCTCTGCAGTGTGGTGACACATATCCGAGCGCATTACCTCAAGTATTACTGCTCTCTGCCGTGTCATTCTTTCATCCTTTCTGAACGATAGCATTTTAGACTCGTTCTAAGAATATTATACTTGTTCTAATTTAAAAGTCAATAGGTTTTGAAAAAATTTTTTAAAAAATCCCAAAAAATTTTCAACCGAGTTAAATTCTTTGGGATTTTATTTATTATTTGGTGATTTTCTCCCTGTTTTTAAAGACAAAATAAACAGAAAAGCAAATATAATCAATCAATAGTGGTATCAAGCTTGAAACGAAGAATTTTTCTGAGAGTGTTCTTAGGAAATTCCTCGGTACGAATCTTAAGAATTCCTATTTTCTTATAAGGAACTGCGGTACGGTTGTACGCATCTACATAGGGCTGAAGATGAGCCTTTACGTCCTCGATGCCATTCTTGGAAACGTATTCTGCATCGGGATATACCTCAGCAACGATAGTATTGTAAGCAAGTCCTCTCTTAGACTGTCCCTCGTATACGATAATATCCTGAACGCCGGGAGCTGAAACAAGCTCGTTTTCTATCTCCTCGGGATATACGTTCTTACCGTTAGAAAGAATTATAAGGTTCTTTATTCTTCCCGTAATGTAAAGCTCTCCGTCTTTTCCGGTCTTGCCTATATCTCCGGTGTGGAAAAATCCATCCGAGTCAATAGCGGCTGCAGTAGCTTCCTCATCCTTGTAATAGCCGAGCATTACGTTTGAGCCTCTTACAAGAATCTCTCCCTCTCCGTCCTCGTTGGGATTATCAATCTTAAGCTCATCGATAGAGAGCGCAGGTCCGACGCTTCCGGGTCTATTCTTCTTAGAGTGGTTAACTGCGATAATGGGAGCGCACTCGGTAATTCCGTATCCGTTAAGAGTGGTTATTCCTATACCGTCAAAGAAATCTACGATTTCCTTATTAAGAGGAGCTCCTCCCGAAATTACAGTCTTAAGCTCTCCGCCAAACGCCTCACGGATTTTACCGAAGAACTTCTTTCTGAGGTCAATTCCGAACTTTCTAAGGAAATTAGAAATCTTCATCATTCTTGCCACAAGCTTTTCCTTGCCCTGTGACTTTATGTTAGCAAGTATCTTACGGTAGAAGGTTTCAAGATAGAGAGGAACGAGAACGAGATGTCCCGGCTTCTCTGCCTTAAGCTCGTTTGAAACGTACTTGAGTCCTGCGGAAATATAAATCTCAGCACCTATGCTTGCATGTCCCGTAAGCATAACGCTTGAGCCAAAGGTATGGTGAGGAGGCAAAACGCCTACGGTCTTGTCCGAGAAATCGATATACTGTATAGAATCAGCCATATCGGAAAGAACAGCCTTCTGATTGAGCATAACGCCCTTACCCTTACCTGTTGTTCCCGATGTAAATACGAGAAGTGCAAGGCGCTCTGCGTCTATCTCCTTATCAAAATAAAGAGAGCCGTTCTCTTCAAACTTAGCCTTACCCATTTCTATAAGAGAAGGAATTGACTCACCATTCTCACTCGCAAGAAGGAATATGGGAGCTTTTATATCCTCGTTTGCCGCCATTATCTCTTCCGCCTTAGGAAGAATATCCTCGTCGCAGATAAGGAAGCTTGCCTCTGCCTTCTTAACGGTATCGGCAAGGTCTACGCCATGCCAATCTCTGTCAAGGGGAACTAAGACTGCCCCCGAAATCAAAAGAGCAAAATAGGAGCAAACCCAACCGTAAGAAAGCTTGCCGATAAGAGCGCATTTCTTTCCGTCGTATCCTCGTGCAATAAACTCGGTAGCAAGAGCGCGCACGTCGTCACGGAGCTTATTAAAGGTTACTTTAGTTGCTTCCTTATCTCTTGGATTTATTCTGTAGGAATAGGCATATTTTTCACCGTAAAGAACAGCTGCTTGTTCAATAAGATCGCGCATATTGTCAAACTCGCGTCTTAAATGCAGACCTTCTTTGTTCATAGTTTCATTTACCTTCATAACTATCTCCTTAATTTTTTCATTTCGACTTTACGTTCGTCTTTTTATTTGAAATCTCATCAATATTATTATAAATGCGTTCCAAAACGGAATAGAACACAGAAAGCTCGTCCTTATCTATATTATGACCGACGGCATTCTGAATTTTAAGCGCTGCTGCAGCAATATGCTCTGCAAGCTCCTTGCCCTTATCGGTAAGGGTTATACGCGAATTATAGCTTCGCTTGCTATCCTCTAAATCACTCTTAACAAGTCCCTCTCGGATAAGAGCGCTTATCTCTCTTGAAACAAGAGAGCGGTCTATCATAGTCTTGCTTGCTATTTCCGTAGCGGTAAGTCCATCGGGATTCCTGAGAAGCTCGTAGAGCCACATCGTATGAACGCTTTTTATAGGGCTTTGCGGCGCGATGTCTGTCTTTATTCTGTTTATGCTCTTGTGTATCACGTCTATAAACAGAATAAAGGACTCAAATCTGTCAACTTGGTTTATCTGCAAAAAACTAACCTCCCCATTTTACTGTCAGAACAATCTAACGGATACATTCTAACACAAAAATGTTGACTTGTCAACAACTTTAGCGAAAAATGTTGACTTGTCAACAAATTTGTCGATTTTTACATTCGAATAAATATTTTTCCTATAAAATTTATCAGCGCGCAGAGTGTAAATCCAATGGCCGTAGGCAACAGAAACGCTATGGCGGTAAGCTTCTTGCTTTTCGTTTCCTTATAAACCGTTATAAGAGAGGTCGAGCAGGGCCAATGAAAGAGGGCGAATACAGACGCACATATTACGGTAAGAGTCGTCCAGCCCGCGCCGACAAACGCCTCGCTTATTGCTGAAAGTCCGATTTCTTCCCCTATAGCTCCGCCGCATGAATATATCATAAGTATAATAGGAATTACTATTTCATTTGCGGGAAGTCCCAGGATAAATGATAGAAGAATTACTCCGTCCATTCCTAAAAATGCACCTAACGGCTCAAGGAAATCAGACAAAATACGTATAAGACTATCAGAGCTTAAGGATATATTTGCCATCAGCCATATCAGAAGTCCCATAGGAGCTGCGACGCAAACGGCACGGAGGAGCACAGAGAGACATTTATCCTTCAGCGAATGAAAAACCACAGAAAAAAAGCGAGGTCTTCTGAAAGGAACGAGCTCCAAGGTAAAGGGTGTTTTTTCTCCTTTAAAGACAAATCGCGACAGAAAAGCAGTGGAAACAAACGTGGATAGAATAGAAATCAAAACAAAAAGTGACAGAATCAGTGCAACCGAAAAAGACGAAGCATAGCCCCAAGTAAAAAGGCAAAAAACGCTTATAAGAGTAATAAGCATGGGAAGTCTTCCATTGCAGGGCATAAGAGCGTTTGTAACTATAGCGAGGTTTCGCTCTCTCCTTGAATCTATTATTCTGCAACCGACAATACCGACCGCGTTGCACCCGAGCCCCATGCACATCGTCAATGCCTGCTTTCCGCAAGCGCCCGAGCAGGCAAACGGACGGTCAAGATTATACGCAATTCTGGGAAGATAGCCAGAATCTTCAAGAAGAGCAAAGAGGGGAAAGAATATAACCATAGGCGGAAGCATAACCGCCACTACTTGAGAAACCGTCTTAAAAACTCCATCTATAAGCACTCCCGAAAGCCATGTCGGAAGCCCTGACCATGCAAAAAACTCATGCGCGCGCACGCTCACAAAGGAAAACAGCGAGGAAAGAAGCAAGGACGGATAATTTGCAAGTGAAAGCGTTATCCATAGAATAAAGAAAAGGAATAGAAGCATTATAGGAAAAGCGCTGATTCTGCCGGTAAGTATTTTGTCAAGGCGCTCACTCTTTCCTCTTTCCTTTTTTCCCGTAGTAATCATATCCGATATTTGAGATGCCTCTGAAATTATACTCTCTACGACAGAATCAAGAGTCCCGCCTCTATCCCTGATAGTGTCTCTTGCAAGATTGCGAAGCATAAGAATTTCATCGCGCTCATCCTCGTGAAAAAGAGATAAAAGCTCGGAAAGAAAATTTTCCTCAGCATCAATAAGTCTCAGAGAAACCCAAAAGGCAAACTCCGAGGGAAAAATAGACCCAGACACTTTTTTATGTATAATTTCGGTTGCCTCTTTTATATACTCGGGGTACTTCACAGAATAGGCGCGCTTCTTTTCTGTAAGCTCTGCCTCTTTGCATATTTCCAAGAGCCATCGGTCACACTCTTTTCTTTTGTACGCTTCACCCACTACAACCTTAACATTCAGAAGAAAGGAAAGCTTATGCACGTCAAGTCTCAGTCCGTTTCGCTCAGCTTCGGACAAGAGATTAAGATACAGTATTACCCGCCCGCCTATTTCCGCAATCTGCAAGGCAAGGTTAAGATTCTGTTCAAGAGCTCCCGCGTCACATACGACTACGGTAATGTCAGCTCCACCGAAGCAAATATAATCGCGCGCAATACGTTCTTCCTCTGAATGAGAAAAGAGCGAGTAAGTGCCGGGTATATCAATAATTTGCAAACGATAGTTTTCAAAACAAACTATTTCGCTATCGCATCCCACCGTTTTCCCCGCCCAGTTACCCGTGTGAACGTTTCTGCCTGTAAGTGAATTAAAGAGAGTGCTCTTTCCTACGTTAGGGTTTCCTGCGAGAGCTACTTTTATAACCCCTTTTTCTTCACTCTTATCTTTTTCCATATCAGAGGACCTCCGTTAAATCAATAATATACCTTCTGCGTCCTCTTTTCTTATCGCTATCACCTTACCCCTTATGAGATATGCCTTAGGCTCGCCCAGAGGACTTTTTCCGTAACACGAAACCGTAGTGCCCGGTATAAGCCCTATATCAAGAAATCTTCTGCGAATTGCCGTATGGCATACAAGCGAATCTACTACCCCCTCCTCGCCTACCGAAAGCGAAGAAAGACTTTTTTTCTTTTTCATATTTTTCAGTCTACCTTCTATATTAAGGATATAAAAAATGGCAAAAATGGTTACAAAAATAAAAAACGAGGATACTGTGTAAAACAATATCCCCGTCTGTTTTTATTTGATTGTATCTAAATACAGCGTTATTAAAGCGTGTACTTAGTCTTATATTCGTTATACTTATTAACGAATCCTGCATTGCCTTCCTTAATGTCGTGTACGTACTTGTGAAGGTCGAGAGCATCATACTGAGCAATCTCGGCTACGCAAGAAGCAATGTTAGAGCAGTGGTCGGAAACTCTCTCAAAATTAGTGAGAAGGTCCGAAAGCACAAATCCATGCTCAATGGTACATTCACTCTTCTGGAGACGGCGAATGTGATTAAGCTTTATCTGGTCACGAAGGTCGTCTATAACCTCCTCAAGAGATTCAACCTGTGCAGCAAGAGCTACGTCGTTATTCTTGAGAGCCCTGTAGGTGAGGTTGACGATATCGTCAAGCGCAGCCATAATAACGCCAAGCTCGCGGTTTGCTTCGTCGGAGAAGCGGATATTCTTATCCTTTATCTCCTCTGCGGATTCTACAATGTTTACAGCGTGGTCTGATATACGCTCAAGGTCACCTATAAGGTGGAGGAGCTTAGTTATCTGAAGCGAATCGCTTTCATCCATATAGCACGCAGAAAGCTTAACCAGATAGCTTCCCAGCGAGTCCTCGTATTTATCAGCCTCGCCCTCAAGGTCGTTTATCTCATAGGCTAGTTTCTGATCGTAGGATTTGTAAAGTCTAAGCGATTTGTTAAGGGCATCAATCGAAAGGTCTGCCATTGAGTAGGTGACCTCAGTAGCTCTCGCAACTGCAATCGCAGGGGTTTCGAAAAGACGCTCATCAAGAAGATTTACAACCTCGCTATCGTCATTTCTGTCGCGGATTGTGAGCTCAGCAAGCTTTGCAAGCTGCTTATAGAAAGGTCCAATTGCGATAATCGAGAGTATCTTGAAGATAGTATGCACTCCGGCGATTCCCCACGCATTGATAATCGTTTCAGGAACAAGGAAACCGAAGATTGCATTGAATATATAGTACATGGTAAGCCAGAAAACAACGCCGAGTATATTAAAGTAAAGGTGAACGAACGCCGCTCTCTTACCGTTCTTATTTGCTGAGATAGCAGAAATAAGAGCCGATATACAAGTACCGATATTCTGTCCCATTATTATCGGGATAGCAGCGCCATAGGTTATCTTTCCTGTAGCTGTGAGCGACTGAAGAATACCTACGGAAGCCGACGAGGACTGAACTATTACGGTAAGAACCGTTCCTGCAAGCACGCCGAGAATAGGATTTTCAAACATTACGAGAATGTTTTTAAAGGTCTCACTCTGCTTAAGCCCACCAACAGAACCGGACATAAGGTCCATTCCTACCATAAGTACGGCAAAGCCAAGAAGAATTGCGCCTACGTCCTTTTTCTTACCGCGCTTAGAGAACATAACAAAGCAGATACCGATTACCGCAAGAACGGGCATCCAAGCATCAGGCTTAAGCCATTCCGTCCACGAAAGAACGTCAGAGCCACCCTCAATGCTTGAAAGTGCGGTACGTCAAGCGGTAACCGCAGTACCAAGGTTCGCTCCGATAATAACGCCAACAGACTGCACAAGAGTCATCGTGCCCGAGTTAACGAAGCCGACTACCATAACGGTGGTTGCCGACGAGGACTGAATAATCGCCGTAACGGCAAGTCCGAGAAAGAATCCCTTTATAGGATTTGAAGTCATTTTTGCAAGAATTATTTTCAGCTTGTTACCTGCGCTCTTTTTGAGAGCATCTCCCATTACGTCCATTCCGTAAAGGAAAAGCGCAAGACCGCAGAAAAGCTGAAGTACGTCAAATACGTTCATCTTTTTTCCTCTTCTTTCATATTTTGAAATTATATCATATATCTCCCAAAAAGGAGATTTTTTTTCCAAACTTCCTCATTTTAAATTATATCATACCTGATTTTCCTTGTCAAGTAAGCAAAATTAACAAATAAAAAAACAGACTCCTTTCGAAAAAAGTCTGATTTTTATAGTTTTGTATTAAATTAACTGTTGCTCGTTTATGAGCAGCTTGAAGCGTAAGCCAAGTCTTTCGGCAGCCTTGCGGCAGAGCATCATTCTACCGAGAAAAATCTCAAAGTAGTCCATAACGGGACTTATAGAGGTATCTATTTTAATCTTCAGAACGATGGATTTTTTATCATCGCCTATTTCGAGAGACGAGGACTCAACGGAATAATTTACTCTGTCGTGAATATCAAAGCTAGCGACGTCAACGTTTCTTACTCTGCTGCGACGAACGTCAGACTTATCCGCAAGAATAAGCGCGGCTGCAACAGCGTTAACAGGCACTCCCGTACCCTCGTCATGATTTCCTATAGCGGTAACTATCGTTGCTATATCGGGAGCGTCCATTCCCATATTATCGAGAATTCTGAAGGCCATTACCGCTCCGCTCTGAGAATGCTCCGAACGGTTTACAAGGTTTCCGATATCGTGGAGAACACCTGCTATTTTTGCAAGCTCTACGGTATGAAAATCATATTCTAATGCTTCAAGAATATTCCCTGCACATTCTGCAACCTTAACTACGTGTCCGAAGGAATGCTCGGTATATCCGAGAGCCTTAAGAGAGGCGTCTGCAGCAGAAATATAAGTTCTTATCGAGCTATCGTTTTTTACCTGTTCATAAGTTATCATAATCTTCACTCCCGTGATTTTAAAAGGAAAGATTTTTCATATTTTGTATTGATTTATTTTAAAATATATGATAGAATAATACATCAAAAGAAAAGAGGTCTTTAGAAAATGGAAGATTTTATTATTTTTATGCGCGAATTAAACGTACATACCGTCGTCATAAGAATCGTCCTCGCCACTGTAATGGGAGGAGTTATAGGTATAGAACGCTTTAAGCAGGGACGAGCGGCAGGAATGAGAACTCACATCTTGGTTGCTCTGGGCGCAGCTCTTGCATCTATGATGGGAATTTATCTCAATACCGTACTTGGATACACGAATGACCCTGCGAGAATTGCGGCTCAGGTTGTATCTGGAATAGGATTTCTCGGTATGGGAACGATTCTTATAAAGGGAAGATTCCAGATAACAGGACTTACCACCGCTGCCGGTCTGTGGGCTACGGCGGCAATAGGCCTTGCTCTCGGTATGGGCTTTTATTCCGGAGCTATAGCGACGTTTATATGCTCAATGCTTACAGTAACCTTCATGTCAAAGCTCGAGTATGTTCTGACTAAGCGATACAACCGCTTCGGAATATACGTAGAAATAAAATCTGACGAATTTGTCCGCCCTGCAATTGATATGCTGAAAGAAAAATACAGCACATCAGCAATTCAGGTAACAATTCCCCGAAGCGGAAAAACAGGAAACGTCGGAATAGAGGCAAACATACATATCCTCCAGAAGAAAAACAAGATTTCTCCTGAGGTGGTCGCTCACGAAATAGAAAAACTCGACTACGTAATATTTGCAATTGAGTCTATATGATTTTTAAAAAAGCAACTCGGAAAACGGGTTGCTTTTTGTTTTAAAATTATTCTTCGATAATTTCTCCGCTAAAACGTCCTATACCTACAAGGTCGTCTACAGGGAGAGAGAAAATAACCGCTCCGCCCTCGGTCTTGAGTCCTGCGGTGTCACGGACGGCTTCCATAATTTTAATTTTGTATTCCTCGGAGGTAAGGAAGAAAATACTGTCTGTCTGCTCGGGAAGAGCTGTGCCCATACTCTGCTCTGCTCTCGCATTGTCCGTGCTTCTGGTATGGAATACCGTTGCACCCGTAGCGCCTGCAGATCTCGCCGCCTCGATAGCCATCTCGGTGTATTTCTGATTTACAACTGCTATAACAAGCTCGTGCATAGTGGTTTTCTCCTTTTTTCTTACCGGGGATTTTGCCTCTGTCTGCTCTCTGTCGGGCGAGCTTAGAACGGCATCCTCAACAATATTTGATATAGTGGAAATAGGCGTCGTAAACGCAATTCCCTTGCCAAGAAGATAAAGATGTAATTCTTTACCTACCGACTCAAGAATAGTATGCTCAAGAGTACTGGGAATTAAAGAAAAGACTATTCGCTTCTCTATTTCATTAAATCCGAAATAACTTCTGTAGCTTGAACGAGCGGTTCCGTGGCCTATACCCGAAAAATTTAATGCATTGCAGTATCTGTTCACTGCAGACGTAAATCTAGCCTCGTCCTCCTTATTTATGATAGCTACCAGAAGCTTTACTCTTCTATCCTGCTTCTTTTTCATTTGCTTTTCCTCTCTTCAGTCATACTTGTCTTCTTCTGAGTTGCTTTGACTCCGGTACGAGGATATTCAATAAAGGTTTCAGCGCGTGACACGAAGCTACGCATTCTACGCCTAGATTTTATACTATACACAAGACCGCAAACCTGTATAGCTATGATTGGAGCCATTGCAACGAAAGCAACGCAGCCAAAAGCCTCAGTCATAACGTTACCGGATATGGCGTCAGTCGTGCAAGCGCCTATACACAGGGGAAGAACAAACGCGCTCATCATAGTTCCGCTCGCAACTCCGCCTGAGTCAAACGCAATACCGACAAAGATCTTGGGAACGAAAAACGTAAGAGTAAAAGCGATTACATATCCCGGAATAAGAATATACATTATGGATATTCCCGTCACAATTCTGAGCGCTGAAAGTCCCAATGCTGCGGCAACTCCAATAGAAAGACCAAGTCCCGTAGTCTTACCCGAAACCGCTCCTGCGCTCATTTCCTCAACAAGATGGTTAAGGACGTAAACTGCAGGCTCTGCTTTAACTATAAAGTAACCAAGGAGCATACCGATGGGTATAAGCCAGAATCCGCCGCCGATACCCGCAAGAGATATTCCTATAGTAGTGCCTGTAGGCATAAATCCTACGTTTGCTCCCGTAAGGAATACTGCAAGTCCGAAAAACGTATAAGCGATACCGACGACAACTCGTATAATCTGAACCTTTGAGAAAGAGTGTGAGATAAGCTGAAACAAAAACGTAAAAATAACTATGGGAAGCAGCGCCAGTGCAACCTCCTTGGCATAATGGCCGAATTCAACGGTGTATCTTACAAGTCCATCTCTGGTATCTAATATCGTTTCAATCACCTCGGGGGTGTAAGAAATATCGGTAACGTTCATAATTATTCCAAGCACCATTACCGCTATTATAGGACCGATACTGCAAAGCGCTGTTATACCGAATGAATCAGCACCCTCTCCATTCTTTGCTCTAGATGACGAAACACCTGCGCCAAGAGACATAATAAAGGGTACGGTCATAGGACCCGTCGTTACTCCGCCGGAATCAAACGCGAGAGGTCTGAAGCCCTCGGGTAAAAAGAATGCGAGAACGAATGCAACCGCATAAAACACGAGAAGAATAACCTGCAGACTAATGCCAAAGAGTATTCTGAGAAGAGCGATAGTAAGGAAAATTCCCACTCCTATTGAAACGGTAATTATAAGCACGAAATTCTCTATATCCGAAACCTGCCTTGCGAGTATCTGAAGGTCAGGCTCAGAGACCGTAATGAGTATACCTATTATAAAGCTGACAAAGGCTATGAGCCAAATTTTACCCGAACCCGCAACCTCTGAGCCTATCTTATTTCCAAGCTGCTGCATAGACATCTCTGCACCCATTGTGAAAAAGCTCATACCAAGGACGAGAAAAACAGAGCCCATAAGAAAAAGCACCATATCACCGGGGTGAAGCGGGGTTATAGTCATAGAAAGAAGCAGAACTATAAGTGCTATCGGAAAAACCGAATTAAATGATTCCACAAGCTTTTTCTTAATCATATTCATTTATAGTTTCCCCCTCTCCGTAATCCAAAACTACTTTTACCATTCTTTGCTCAGGCTTTATCTCAACCTCAAAGGCAAAAATTGCTTCATCCATTACATCGCCGACGGCATAGCCATTGCCATTCAAATCGTAATAAATGAACGGTATAAATATAAACTCATCTCCCACCTTAACCTCACCAGAGGTACAGAAATAGGCAAATCTATATACCTCTTCTTCGCCGATTATTTCATATATTCTGGCTGTTGCAAGAAGAGTTTTTTTGCCGGTTGCTCCGCCTATATCAAATGTTTTGTTTCCATGTATCTTTAACGTAATTCTAATCTTTCCGTTTGGAGCAAGCTCGCTTTCAATATCGCACGAGGTAATCTCACCCTTAGCAACGGTCTTTCCCTCCTCGATTCTGGTATAAGACTGAGGAATTCCTTCAACGGAAACCGAAACTATAGACGAAAGGTCCATCTCACCGTCACTTACCGATACCTTGCACACCGCCCTGGCTACGCCGGGAATGTTTGCACCTATAAAGCACGCACCCTTGTTAACGGCAGTTACGTTTCCGTCAGAGTCAACCGTCGCCACACTATCATCCGTAGTCGACCAAATAATAGGAAGATCGGAGGAATTAGTCAACGGCTGTACAGATGCGGAAAGCGTATGTGACTCCCCCGGCTCAAGTGAAAGCTCTATATTAGAAAGGACGATAGCGCGTATGTCCTCTATTTTCTTGACAGTAACTCTCACGCTTGCCGTTTTCCCGTTATGCGCCTTTGCCATTACTACCGAGACCCCCTCAGAAAGCGCGCTTAAGAGTCCATCGTTTACCGCGCAGACTTCCGGCCGCGAGCTTATCCAAGTCAAAGTTTTATTTTCCGCATCACTTGGCAATATAGAAGAAGTAATCTGATAACTCTGCCCCTCATAGAGAACAACTGACATATCAGAGAGCAAAACAAGGTCAACGTCTTTGTTTCCCTCAGGGACTTCGGAGCAAGAAAACAAAGAAAAAACCGCTAAGATTAAAACAAATGAAAGTAATTTCTTCATATCCTCGCTCCTTTCGTAAAACAATCATAACAATTTTACCACAAACATTTTAGTTTATCAATAGAAAAAGTTTAAAAATATGAATAAAATAAAAAATAATTATTAGCTGTGTCTTAAAAAAGTCTTGAAATTTTGAAGCTTTATTGATAAAATATTATTTACGGAGGGTGAATTTATGACTGTTTTTTTATGTATGGAAGAGCGCGGCGGTATGATTTTTATGAATAGACGCGTATCAAGTGACAGAGTCCTCACCAAGGACATAGAAAAAAGCGTGGGAGACGGTATTCTTTACATTTCGGATTTTTCCGAATTTCTCTTTGAAAACAGTGATATAAGCGTAATGTCAGTGACAAATCCGCTTGACGTCGCAGGCGATGGGGATTTTGTATTTGTCGAAAATCTCTCGCTTAAAGAAACGATAGAAAAAATTGACAAGCTTATAATCTACAACTGGAACAGAAAATATCCCTTCGACTTTTCCCTCGATATAAATCCCCTAGAAGAAGGCTTCAGACTGTCTGAAAAATACGACTTCAAAGGCAAATCTCACGATAAAATCACAAAGGAAATATACGTAAAGCCTACAAAATGAAAACTATTATTTGCATAATTAGTTAATTAGTCTAAAAAATAATCAATATACATAAAGACCAAGTTTTTTCAAACTT
>JAZRLJ010000058.1:0-12173 GCA_045646755.1 Eubacteriales bacterium
GGTAAAAGAGCAGTTCTCCGGCTCTGCAATGACCGTAGAATCCCCCGAATTCGTCGAGGGTGATTACGGATTTACCTTTATCGCAGACTTTACCGGAGACCTTGAGGGCTCTATCCTTGTCGGAAACGGTAAGGACACTGAGGGCGGAACCTGGGTTGAGATAAATCAGGAAAAGGTTACCGTTTATACCAGAAGAGCAGGCTCTGCCGTTAAGGTTAAGGAATCTAATAATGAGATTGTTCTTAACGACATCGTTATGATAAGAGTTTACGTCAATGAGGGCGAAGCTGCAATTTCTCTCGTATCCTCTGCAGAGGTAAAAGGAAGAGCTAGCAATCTCTTTACTGTAAATGCAACTTGGGGATATGTAGGTAAGGCGTTCGCGCTTTCCACCGATACCCGTCTTAACGATGCTCAGCTCAGCTTCGCATACGAAAAATAATCTTTAGCAAAATTTTAAGGAGAAAAAATCAACAATGTCTAGCGCAAAAAGAAATACTCAGCTTGTTTGGATACTTTCCGACAATAAGTCGGGCTGGGTAGATAGGCTTATAAAATACGGATTTGTAAAGGCAACGCCCGTAGGTGAGAGAAGACAGAGCGCAGAAACAGCAATCGCTCTCTTTACCGAAATGCTTAAGGTCGAAAAGCCTAAGTATGCTATATTCTCATTCTCAAGAGAGAAGGGCAGCTCTTATGCAAAGGCTCTTGAATCCTTTATGAGTATTTGCAAGGAAAACGGCGTAATACCCGTTCTTACCACCTACCTTGAGGGACAGTCTAAGACCAAGAACGCTCTTACTCTTATGAGCGGCGAGAAGTATATAGATTTTGCCGAGCTTTCCACCCGTGAGAAGATATGCTCGAGCCGTGGATATACAAAGCTTGGAGTAGAAGCTGTTTGCGCTAAGGTGCTTTCTGATTTTCCTGAAATAATTACCCCCGATATAAAGATAAGAAAGGGAGGCGCGAGCCTCCCTGATGGGGGAAAGCTCTCTCTTGGAGCTAACAAGGTAAGAGACGGAAAATTTCTCGTTCTTACTGCAAAAATTGACGGTGAGCTTAAGGACGGAGAGAAAATACTCTTCGGTCACGGACATATGGAGAGCTACTCCAGATGGGTTGAGATAACTAACACCGACACCGTCGTTTCGACCTTTACCTCTTGGGCTACCGTTCCTCATAAAGAAAGAATAAAGCCTCACGGACTTAAAATAAAGAACTTTATTACTGCTATTATTACCGCAGATCTTGACGGTGTAAGGGATAACCTCTATCTCATTACAGACGGTGGATTTTTCCATAGAGACTGTGATACCTGGACTGCTTGTCAGGGAGAGATTTTCGTCAGTGCTGCGGGATTTGACCTTCCTTACGTTGACCTTGCTTGGACGTGTGAGGACTATACCGCTCCCATCTGGTTTGTCGGAGCATCTTATTTCTCTCTTTGCGATCCTGCTCGCTGGCCCTACTATATGTATGCCGACGATTACAAGAAGAGAGTTTTTATCACCGGTAGAGGCGGTATGAACGGCATCAACGGTCGCGAGGAGATTGCTGATGCGCTTAAGTACGGCAAGCCTGAATATATGGTATGGGGCGTGGGTATGAACGACGGTCCCGACGTAGACGGTGATATAAATCCGAAAACCTATGAAAACAAAACGGCGTTTCTTAAAATATGTAAGGAACACGGCATAAAGCCTCTCTTTATGACTATTCCCAACTGTGGAAACGAAAACAATCAGAAAAACGATAACACATATAAGCTTGATTACGTTAATAACAGACGTAAGGAATTTGCCGATTACGATTACAGAGTAGTAGATATTTCTCACGCAGTTAACGGTATTGAGCCTCACGCTCCCTGGTATGATCATATGCTTCATACCGACGGTACTCATCCTACCGCGCTCGGAGCCAGAAACTTCTATCTTGAGCTTCTCTGCGAGTTCCCCGAGCTTATGCTTGGAACTAAGATAAATACCCTCGTTTCAGCTGAAAAGACGCTTGATGCAGGAAAGACGCTTGAAATCTCTAACCCCGGCGCTACCGACGAGTATGCTATAACCTTTAAGGCAAACTTTGACGGTGAAATCGACGGAAATATTGAGATTGGTTCAAGAGAGGGAAGCAAAATTCAATTTGCTCTCGACAAAATCAGCGTGTATAAAAACGGTGAAAAGACCTTCGAAATCGATAACAAGATGAATATGAAGGATATTTTCATGGCTAGAGTTCACGTTGTAGGAAGAGTTGCAAATATAGCTCTCGTTTCTTCCGGTGAGAAGGATTACGATCCTAAAAACTTTAAGCTTTTCAAGTTTGAGTGTGATTTTGATACTCTCGGCGAGGTTTACGCAGTTGCAGACAAGACCGCTCTTGTAGATGCAGACCTCAAATACACCGTAACTACTGAGGAATAAAAAATGGTAAAAAGAACGATTTCGGCAGAGATTCTCTCTGCCGAAAATAATAAAATCTCACTTGGAATGTCAAGGATAAAGGACGGAAAGAGATACGAGCTTTCTGCCACTATTAAGGGAGATATGCCCGAGGGCGCCGTTATTTCATTTTGCCATGGCAAGATGATGTCATACGGAAGATGGCTCGAGATAGACTCTAAGGTACTTAAGTATCTTAATATATCAACTAAGGCAGATTCTCCTATTTATGAAAGAGCATTTGAGCACGGACTTACTCTTAAAGGCGAGATATATCTTGAGATTATCGCAGATCCTATCCAAAACATAAGAAGAATAACGCTCAAGTCGAATGGCGGAGAGTACGTTATAGAGGAGCATCTCTTTAATTCCTGTAACGGTGAGATATGCGTTATGGCTGACGGAGTAGAGCTTCACGACGTCACTCTTTCCTATGAGGTTGCAGGTTATACCAACGATATATGGATTATAGGTGCTTCCTATCTCTCCCTCTTTGATCCGAACAGATGGCCTTATTACTGGTATCGTGAAAAGGGAGCAGGTCCTCTTCTTATGGGTAGGGGAGGTATGGGCGCTCAGCACGGAATTGAAGACCTTGTTGATGCTCTTAATTATGGAACACCGAAGATTTTAGTGTGGGAGAGTGTTTCGGGAAACAATGCTGATATGGACGGAGTTGCTAGTCCTATCTTTTACGAAAACACGCTGAAAATGCTCGAGATATGTAAGGAAAAAGGCATAAAGGTTTACATTTTCACTATGCCTAACGCTCCTTTCAGAACGAACTTCTATAAGAATGACATAATACTTAATAGAACGTGTGACTTTGCAAATTATGATTACGAGATAGTTGATCTTGCCAGAGCGCTTGATGCAAAGGAAGGAAAGAATCCCTCGTGGTTTCCAGGTATGATTAGCGGTGATAATATTCATCCGCTTCATATAGGTGCAAGAGCTTCATATCTCGCGGCACTTGTAGATGCTCCCGAGCTTATACTTGGCAGAGCGTGTGAGATTTACAAGGCAGAGGCGGGAGAGCTTTCTTCGGATAAGCTTTCTATATCCGATACTGTCTCCGAGGAGTTTGCCATTACCTTCAGAGCCGACTTTGACGGTGATTTTGCAGGCAAGCTCATTATAGGAAATGAGGCAGACGGAAACGGCGCTTACGTAGAGGTTGACGGAGACTGCGTCAATGCTTATTCTCTTGTTGACGGTAAGGCCGTGCTTGTTTCCACCGCAGAAAATCCCGCTATAATGAAAAAGATCCTTAACCTCAGAATAAAGGTAAAGGACGGCAAGGCTTCCCTTGCCTTGATGTCGGCGGGAGAGAAGCATATCGAAGCTAAAAAACACACTCTTGACACGCTTGAGTTTGATTGGAATGCAGTCGGCTGTCCCTTTGTAAAGGTTGAAGGCAACACTCTCGTTGACGCGCGTCTTAAACTTGCAAAATAATAAGTAAAAAAGCAGAAGCGATTAGCTTCTGCTTTTTCTTTTTAGTTAAAATGCCCACTCTCCGTTTCTAAATATCTCTACGGTTTTTCCGTCGAGGGTAGCTGCTGTGATATTAAGGTCTGCAGTACCTATCATAAAGTCAACGTGGATAATTGAATCGTTGACGCCCATCTCGTGCGCCTCTTCTTCTGTGTATTTTTCAAAATCGCGCAGCACGTTAGTAAATCCTCTTCCAAGCGCAAGGTGACACGCCGCGTTCTCGTCAAAGAGAGTGTTGTAGAAGAGTATTCCGCTTTTTCTTATAGGCGAGGAGTAGGGAACGAGGGCAACCTCTCCGAGATACGCTGCTCCCTCGTCCATATTTATCATCTCTCGCAGTACCTCTTCTCCGCTTTCAGCGCCGAGGTCTACTACCTTTCCGCCCTCAAATTTAAACCAGAAATTATCTATAAGCTGACCGTCGTGAGAGAGGGGCATAGAGGAATGTACGATTCCTTCCGCCTTCCCCTTCATAGGCGATGTGTACGCCTCTTCTGTAGGAATATTGGGGTTAAAGTAAACGTTAGTTGTCATAAGAGTCTCTCCGCCACCCATAAAGAGCGCGTTTTCGTTCATACCTACAGTGAAATCCGTTCCGCTTTCGGACTTGTAATGAAGCTCTTTTATAGATAGAGAATTGAGATACTCGCATCTGTCAAATAAATCCTTGTTATGCTTTCTCCACTCTTCGATAGGGTCTTCGTAAACTCTTGAGCTTTCAAGAATTGCCTCCCAGAGCTTTTCCTCTGCCACAGATGCTCTCATACCGGGAAACACCTTTTTTGCCCAGTCCTTGCCGGGAACTGCTGCGATGCACCACTGATACTTGTTTTCCATTCTGTCGCGTATCGGCTTTATCACCTTAGAGCGCTTTGCGTTTGCCTTAGCAAATTTCTTCTGGTTTATTCCATTGAGGCCGTCAGGGTCC
Organism: Eubacteriales bacterium; assembly: GCA_045646755.1. Classification (GTDB taxonomy): domain Bacteria; phylum Bacillota; class Clostridia; order Oscillospirales; family CAG-272; genus UBA1740. Next base: position 4,870 of record JAZRLJ010000058.1, read on the forward strand.
TCCGAGGTAAGATATATCTTTGCGGGCAGATTATCCGCTTGCCAATTCCACTTTTCTATCTGCCAGCTTTCAAGCTCACCGAGTGCCTTTTCAGAACAGTATTTTACTGCGTATTTAGTAAGTGGCTGATGCATAAAGTCTACGAAAACGCGCTTTGCTCCTGCCTTGTAGCACTCCTCTGTAAGCATTTCCACAAACTTAGGCTGGTCCAGCTCCGCCATTATCATAACGTTTTGGCCCTTCTGTACGTTTGCTCCGCATCTAGCTATAAGACGCGCATATTTTCTAAGTCTTGTCTTGTTCATTTTATTCCCCTTTTAACTTTGTGAGAGTTTTAAGTAAAAGCTCGTAGCATCCTATTGCTGACGGAATTGATAGACTTTCCATAGGTGAGTGCAGGTTGTATTGATTAGGACCTATAGAGATGCAGTCAAGTCCCTCTATTTTCGATGCAAAAATTCCACATTCCAGTCCTGCATGTATAGTAATTGTTTTTGCATCCTTCAAAAACATCTCTTTGTATGTGTCGGATAGAAGCTCTCTTATTTTTGACTTTTCAGAGAATTCCCAGCCGGGATATTTGTCAAGGCAATTGACACTCGCTCCTATGCTATCCGCAATAGAGATAATAAGGGATTTTAGATTTTCCTTGCTTTCGTCCGAAGAGCTCCTTATAGATACTGTCATTTCAAAGTGAGAATTCTCGGTTTTGATAACTCCGAGATTTGCCGAGGTTTTTACGAGATTTTTGTCGCCCCCTTGCATTTCAACAGGTCCGTAGGGAAGCTCACGCAAAAGCTTAAGTATAGCTTTAGTCCCCTCTTTATTTATAAGAGAGATTTTTTCGTTTCTTTTTATGCACTCTATTGCGATATTTTTTTCTGTTTTTTGCCATTTTATAAGCATAGCGCGTATTTTTTCGTCTATATCCCCGCTCGTTGAAATACAAAACGAGCAGCTGCTTGTTATCGCGTTATTTACAGTGCCGCCCTTGATATTGCCTATAAGCTCAACGCCCTCTGCAATTTCCGGTATAAGCTTTACTGCGTTGAGGCGACCTTTGTTTATGTCGGAGCCGCTGTGACCTCCGATAAGTCCTGACACCGAGATTTCATAGTATCCCAAGGCTTCTTGGGGCTCAAAATTCTTGATAATATCAATTCTCTCACCGCCGGCGCATCCTGCGATAAATATTCCGTCTGCTCCTCCGTCTATATTTATAAGAGTTTTGCCCTCAACCAGAGAACCGTCAAATTCATTCGCTCCGTAAAGCCCAGTTTCCTCGTCAGAGGTAAAGATTGCCTCGATAGGCGGGTGAGATAAGTTATCGGCGTCAAGAATTGCGAGCATATAAGATACTGCTATTCCGTTATCTCCACCGAGCGTAGAGCCTTTTGCCTTGAGAAATTCTCCGTCAATATACGGCTTTACACCGTCCTTTAAAATGTCGCCCTCATACTCTTCGTTTGTGGCTATAACCATATCTGAGTGTCCCTGCAGAATAACCGTCGGGGCGTTTTCATATCCCTTTGAAGCAGGTTTTCTTATCAGGACTGTGTCTGTATTATCTCTAACGAAAGATAGATTTCTTTCCTTTGCAAAATTTTCGAGATAATCAGCAATTCCTTTGCAGTTACCCGAGCCTCTCGGTATTTTTGATATTTCCTCAAAGAAGGGGATAAAGTCTTTATTTCCTGAAAACTGTGAAAAATTAAGCATAGATATCTCCTTGTTTCTTTATAAGTATATTTTACACCAAACAACAAAAAAATTCAATAAGCAAAGTTGACATTAGAGCATTAAAGTAGTAAAATATATAACGAAAGGTGGAATTATATTATGAATAACGTTATAAATAATATGCTGAAATTTATAGATAACTCTCCTACAGCTTTTCATACTGTGAAAAGCTGTAGGAATATTCTTCTTGGCGCGGGCTTTCGTGAGCTTTGCGAGGGGGAGAGATGGGAAACTAAAAAAGGCGGAAAATACTTTGTAATAAGGAATAACTCCTCTATTATCGCCTTTGAGAAGGGGGAGGACACAGCTCCCTTTATGATTTGCGCTTCGCACTCCGATTTTCCTCTTTTTAAGGTAAAGGAAGAGCTTTCGGGCGTATATACCAGACTTTCAACCGAGAAATACGGCGGTCTTATAATGTATTCCTGGTTTGACCGTCCTCTTTCTATCGCGGGAAGAGTTGTAATTAAAGAGGGATATGAGCTTTCCGAGAAGCTTATCAATATTGACAGAGATTTGCTCGTAATTCCAAGCGTAGCAATTCATTTGCAGCGTAATGCCAACGACGGCTTTTCACCGAAAGCTAACGTTGATACTCTGCCTCTATTCGCGCTTGGTAAGAAGAGTCTGAAGGAAATTCTTGCAAGCGAGCTTTCAATATCCAAAGAGAACATAGTATCACACGACCTGTTCGTTTATCCGAGAGAGAAGGGAAGTCTAATAGGCGCAGAAGAGGAGCTTATCCTCTCCCCCAGAATAGACAATCTCGAGTGCGTGTATACATCTCTTGTTTCGTTTATTGACTCAGCGCCCACCTCTGCGACTAAGGTGTTTGCAGTATTTGATAACGAGGAGGTTGGCTCAGAGTCTAAGCAGGGCGCGGCGTCCCCATTCCTTGCCGATACGCTTGAGAGAATTTCTCCTGACAGGGAGAGCTATTTCGCTTCTCTTGCAGGCGGATTTATGATAAGTGCGGATAACGCTCACGCAATGCATCCCGCCCATCCCGAGCTTTCCGACTCGGTGGAAGCTCCCCTTCTTGCAGGCGGAATAGTGATAAAGCACAACGCAAATCAGCGCTACGCAACCGAGGCGCTTTCCGAAGCGGTATTTACCTCTATTTGCGAAAGAGCAGGAGCAAAGGTGCAGTATTATTCTAACAGAGCAGATATAATAGGTGGCTCTACCCTTGGTTGTGTATCAAATACGCGAGTGCCTATTTCAACCGTCGATATAGGTCTTCCTCAACTTGCTATGCATTCCGCAGTAGAAACTGCGGCGGTATCCGACGTCTTTGAAATGAAAAAAGCTCTCACGCTTTTCTATAGCTCTTCTATTGAGAAATCAAACGGTAAAACTATTGTAAAATAGCGAGAAATATAATAAAACAACCATTAAGGAACTAAATAGCATATAAAAAACGGACTTTTTGAAAAGTCCGTTTTTCTTTTTTTACAGAGCCTCGCTGACCGATTTTCTTATTATCTTGATTTCCTCTTCGCTGACGGGCTCGTCGGGAGTCGGGAGAATTACCTCATAGGGATTTGCTCCCGTGAAGAAGCAATACCAGAGAAGACCTGCAGCAAGTCTGCCGGCACCGAGCGAGAGGTGGTATCCGTCTCTGTGAGGAGTGTCTATTCCGTTGATTATAAGTCTTTCTACAAGCTTTCCTGTTGGAATGAGCCCATCTGCGCCTATTTCCTTCGCTGCCTTATCATAGCACTCGCAAAGGGAGTTAAACATATCCTCACGTGTATCCGTTACCCCTGTTTTTTCGACATGCACGTCTGAATACGCCCACGTCTGGTGTATTAACTGCTTAGCTTGAGGGGCATATTTTTTGACGTAAGCTGAAAGCTCGGAGAGATACGGCTCGTAGCTTTCCATTTTGGGAGAGTGGAAGCTCGCCTGCTGGAAGGTAACGTAATCCCACTCGTCGCTCATGAGAGCATCCTTTATCGTGACTGGAAGCCTCGTTCCCTCACCGTTGAACTGGAACTCGTATCTTTTGCTGTCCTCGAGCATATTGAAATAGTGAGTTCTGAGTGAGCATCCGCCTATGTAAAGGTTGACCGTTTTTATAGGATTTCCGTTAAGTGCGGAAATCTTGTGAATATATCTCTGTGCATCCATTGAAAAGCTGTTGCCTATAGATAGAATTTTCATAACAAGTGGCCCCCTGGTTGTTAAAATAATGTGTTTTTACTACTCTTGAAATTGTTTTTGGAAGTTCGACAGTGTAAATCAAGCCGTCCTGAAAATACGGGACGGCTTGAACATGGATATTACTTATTGTTTTCTTCCTGCTCTCTGATTCTTCTTCCCATTTCCTTGAGAATTTCTACAGAAGGAGCGGGGATTCTTCCGAGGTAGTCAGGACCAACGTTAAGAAGGAGGTTTACGCCGTGGCTGTTTACCTTATCCTTGATAGCCATAAGCTCGTCAACGCTCTTCCAGTCGTTGTCATAGCTCTTGTAGCCCCATGTGTGGTTCATAGTTACACACGCCTCGCCGAGACCGTCCCAGTCCTTATCGGGAAGCTTGTTGTCGCCGAAGGAATAAATGTCACCTACACCGTTGCCGATTCTGGTGGGAACGAGACAGTCAGGCTGAAGCTCCTTAATCATATCGTAAGGAGCCTGGCTCTGATGAGGCTTGATATCCATTGGGTCGTCACACCAGATGCAGAGCAGGTCGCCGTATTTGGTGAGAAGCTCTTTAATCTGAGGCTTAGCCTTCTTTTCGAGGAATATATCGAGGTTTTTCTTTGACTTGTCAGGGAAATCCCAGTTGTTAGCCCAATCGCACTTGAGCCAGGGGTCAACGTAGTTTATTCCGCCTGCGTGCTCCTCGTGGAAGTCAAGCTCCTGAGAGTAGTAAAGACCGAGCTTAAGACCGTGCTTTCTGCAAGCCTCGGCAAGCTCAGCAACTACGTCGCGTCCAAAGGGAGTAGCGTCAACGATGTTGTAGCTGTCAACGTCGGACTTGAACATACAGAAGCCTTCCTGGTGCTTACTTGTGAAGATTATGTACTTCATTCCTGCTTCTTTAGCAAGGAGTACCCACTCCTCAGCGTTGAAGTATATAGGATTGAAAATTCCTGCGAGCTTTTCGTATTCCTCAATCGGAATTCTGTTGTAGGTCATAACCCATTCGCCGGGGAAATCGTTTCTCTTGCCCTGCCATTCACCTGCGGGAAGGCTGTAAAGTCCCCAGTGAATGAACATACCGAATTTGGCGTCCTTGTACCATTCTCTGTTTGTCATAATTTTTCTCCTGTTGTTTTTCTTATGATTATAAATCAAGAAGCTTAATAGCGTTCTTGTGAGTTACCTTGTCGTAAATTTCTTGAGAGATTATTCCGTCTGCAAGAAGCTTATTGATGAATCTGACGTGAGGATAATCATAGTACTTATTACACATATCCGTACCGAAGTAGAGTCTGTCCTGGAACTCTATAAAGAACTTCTTGGTATACTCGAAGTTTCTCGAGAATGCATGAATGGGAGTACCGTCGGAAAGGTCGCAGTAGAGGTTCTCGTATCTTCTGAGAAGAATCGGAACAGTTCCCTCTACCATATTTTCGTCACCGGGTCTGCCGACCTGAGTAGTACCGTCAAAGGAGAATACGTATCCTCTCTCGCCGGGAGTCTGGAGTCTGAAAAGCTCGTTCCAGAAAACAGGTCCGTGACCGAAGATCTTGAGCTTGGGGAATCTCTGGAGAGTATGCTCAAGCTGAGGGAGTCCGGGATCGTCGTAAAGACCGAAGTCGCCGTCCTTAACGTCAGAGCCGTCGAATACGATAGGAAGTCCAACCTCCTCTGCCGCGCGGAAAAGGTTCTGTACCTTGGGGTCCATAAGCTCCATATTAGGCATAACCTCGCCTACACCCTTGCAGCCCTTGTTCTTGTAGTACTCAAGTACCTTGTGAAGAGGAGCGTTGGGAGCGTTTGTCATAGCTCTGGGGTCGATGTTACAGTAGGGAATGAATCTGTCGGGATAAGCCGCGCAGATTTCAAGAATCTCGTCGTTAGACTGGGGGAAATAAATCTCAGCGTTAACTACGGGAAGGAGAACCGCCTTGTCTACGCCCTGTCTATCGTAGAAAGCAATAAGCTCCTCAGGGTTACAGAAATCGGTAACGAAGGGAACGGGGTTTTTATAGCAATGTGAGTGAATGTCGATAATCATTTTTTATTCTCCTTTATTGTATATATCGTATTTTCTTAACCAAGCGCAATATCTTTCCTTCATCCAGGCATCGTAATTGTATCTCAGCTGATGATACCATTCCTTGACGAATGTCGGAATGTCAACGCACATAATCTTGGAGTCTCCGCAACGTACGGATTTGATGAGGCCCATTTCGTCAAACAATTCTTCCATTTTGACTCCGTCATACCAGAACCAGAAGCCGCCGGGCTTTCCGTTTTCGTCGACAGGACGCTTTATATCATTCGGACCGGGGAAGCAGTTGGCAACCTCGGATATTGCCTGCGCCTTGATATCCGCATCGGGAATCGAAGAGAGAATATCGTCTACTATGATACATTCTACAAGATGCTTAATGGTATTGAATCTCATCTGAACGCCAAGAAAAATAACCTTTCCGCCAAGCTCGTATATTCTCTGCCAGGGTGAAGTGCGGGAAAACGCGTAATTTCCCCAAAGGCAGAGCCTCTCGGTACCGGGAACACGGTGAGCCTCGGTGATGTACTTAGCGTTAACGCCCCATGCGGTTACCGAGTGAGTTTCCTGGTCGCTGCGGAGCGTGTCGGGCAGAAGTCTGAATGTCTCGGAGAGAAATCCCACGTCGGACGGAGTGGTTTTTATATTCCAATCTATATAAGCTCTTGCAAAGTTTTTCTGATTAAGGGCAGGGAAGCAGAGCGTCCCCTCGGACAGCGTTTCCTTAAACGCGTCTATAACAGCCTCAGCGCCACCCTCAACGTAGCCGAAACTCTTTAGAGAGGAGTGTATAATTACAGTGTCATCGCTCTTTAGTCCAAGCTCAAGACACGCCTTTTTTATGTCGTCTTTTGTAACAGTAGAAGCCATTGTTTTCACCTCTTTTACTAATGTCAAGGAGATTATAGCAAAGGGTATTTGAATTGTCAATAGAATTTTGAAAAATAAAAATGTTTATGGAAAGCAGCGATAAAATTATGTCAAACAGTATAGTCAAATCAGCCGAAAACAGAGATTTGATTCAAAAAAACTGAAAGAGTCTGTGAGCTTTCGTATTCCAAAACTCGACAATAATATTCTAACATGGTTGACTTGAAAAAGATATAACAATAATGGCTCAAAATATTACAAAAACGATTCATAAAAACCTCGGTGAAAAGTAGTGAATATACATTAGTGACACCAAATGCAGAGAGATACAAAGAGACTCACTTTCTGACGGGAGTTTGAACCAAGCGCTCGCCAAAGAGGTACAAGTTGGGGCGAGCGCCTGAATTTGCCTTGCGACTTGCGAAGGGCAAGGTCGCATAAAACGGCAAATTCTATCCCTCGGCATAGACTGAGTACAGATTTTTAGCTGAGGATTGCCTCGGGAA
>JAZRLJ010000059.1:0-2289 GCA_045646755.1 Eubacteriales bacterium
AGCCTTTCCCATAAAGGTCTCGGGAAGAATGAGAATTTCGGCTCCCATAGCTATATATTCGACCAAAAAATTAAAGTCTCCGTTGTTATAGAAAACAAGGCCCTCGTCGGTAATATGAATATTAGAATTATTTACAGCGGAATTTATTTCTATAGCGCATTTCGCTACGCCGCCGTGTTCCTCGCTTCCACTTACAAGTTCAAGAGAAGAAAGATTATTTATGATAAAGAGTCTGTCGCATGCCTCGAAGGCTCCGGTCTCGATAGCGATAAGAGTCGAAGGAAGCGTAATGGAAACGAGGGGAGTATCTGCAAAAGCTGCGCGCTTTATGGTTTTTACGCCCTCGGGAAGTTTAATCTTATAAAGTCTGGTACAAACGGCAAACGCATTCTCCCCGATTACCTCAACGCTTGACGGAATAGATATGCTTATAAGCGTGTTACAGTTCATAAACGCCGCAGTGGGAATTTCTTTAATACCATCCTCTATAACAACCTGCTGAAGATTGTAGCAATAGGCAAATGCCCACTCTCCGAGAGAAACTCCGCCGGGAATTCTCACGCTCTCTATCGCACTAAACCAGAAGGCTGCGTATTCTATCGACTTAAGCGAGGAGGAAAACTTTACGCTTCTGAGCTTTGTATATCTGAATGCGTTTGATGCTATTTTCTCAACCGACGCAGGTAACACAAAATCTTTGATTTCGCTATTCGGAGTAAATACGATAAGCTCCTTCATATCCTTAGAGTAAAGATTTCCGTCAAGAGATGCAAAATACGGGTTGTCGGGAGAAACCTGAATCCAGGAAAGCTTCATGCATCTGTCAAAGGCTATGCTTGACGTACCTATATTCTGCTCGCTATCAGTATTGTACTTTACAGATGCAGGAATGTAGATATACTCAAGATTTGCGCAATTGTAAAAGGCTGATATCCATATTTCCTCAACACCGTTTTCTATAATCAGTCTCTTTACGGTTTTGTTGTTATAAAAGGCTGATAAAGCTATAACCTTGACCTTAAGACCGTTTACCTCGGCAGGAATAGTAAGCTCCGAAGACGTGCCGTAGTATCCGACAACGGCAAGCTCTCCGTTTACAGTGTTAAATACGAGTCCGTTCTTTTCAATGAAGTAATCGTTCAGGAATGAAATATTCTTTCCGTAAACCGTGTTCTGAAGAGTAACGAACTCCCCTATGCGAGAAAGCATAAAGCTTCTTCCGTCAGCACGGCAAAAGATAGCTTGACCGCTTATGTGGTTGGGAGAAAGAAGTCCCGAGTTGTATGCTGAGCCCATAGGCTGATTTGCTGTGAGTTGATACAAATTATCGTTTCGCAGCGCATAGCTTTCGGAAAACCAATAGTTAAAATAAGTTGCAGATTCCTGTGCTTGCGAGAGCTTACCGCCGTAAGAAGCGTATATATATCCGTCCTCGTAGAGAAACTCTATGGTACAGTAAGTATGCTCGTACATCTTGTAGCTCGCGCCCGCTATTATAACCTCAAGTCCGTCAAGCTCAAATGTAACTGCGTGATTTGCAAGCTCAGCCTTCGTCATATCGCGATAGGCCTCCGCATTTGAAACACCCCAGGTGGGATCGTAATACGTAACGGTGCCGTCCGAGAGAATAATAGTCAGCCACGCGTGAGAAGAGATGTCCTCTGCGTTTTGAAAAATATCTCTGACCTGTAACGTGTTTCCAAAAAGAGTGCTTCCTCTCGTATAGAATGAAACTATATCGAGCGCGCTAAGCATATCGTACATAAGTGTAACGTATCCCGCGCAGACAGCCTTCTTCTTGGTAAATACGTCATACGGCTCGTACTTTAATGCATTATCGTCATAGACTACGTTGCTTATAATCCAATTATAGACCGTATCAATTTTTTCTTTTTCGGTTCTACAGTTCTTCGTAAGCTCAAGGGTAAAGTCCTTTATAATCCTATACTCGCTCATATCCTCGGTATACGGAATAAAAGCAAATTCAAGATGTCCCTTATCTTTATAGAGCTTGAGTATGTCAAGGGCAAGCTTCTCGGCAGAATCGGCAGCCTTGACAGCATACTGGGAAAGTGTGAGGGCAAATACGCTCTCTGCGTCATACTCCAGCCACTCGCGCAATATATCAGCTCCGCCAAAAGAAATACCGTCAAATCCAAGTGCTCCCTGCTTAGGAACAACGTAAACGCTTGGCTGACCGTTTATAAGAAAGGCGCTCTCGCTTATCTCGGGAGCATCACCTTCAAAGCAAAGTCTTTCAAGATTTATGCTGCACCAGAAAGCTTTTTC
>JAZRLJ010000060.1:0-27232 GCA_045646755.1 Eubacteriales bacterium
GAGATACGGTAACGTCTTGATTTATCAGAAGGTCTACGTTAACGGTGTGCTTGCCAAGAATTTTGGCGAGAAGGATATGACATCTTCGTATCCAGCTATTGATTCTTCTAAGCTCTTCATAGGTCCTATATATATCCGCACATCAAAAGATACCGCCACGGCTAACCATCAGGCGATAGACAATATTCAGTTTACTTACTTTGAGCATGGATATGAAGAAAGCAAGGCAGCAACTTACATATACGATGGAACCTACGAGACGCCGTTTGGTGTAGCAGTAGCGAAAATGGGAAAAGTCTATTACGACAGTATCCCCAGCGCTATTGAAGCAGCAAATCCCGGAGACACGATAAGACTTATTTCCGATATAGAAAAAACTGTAGATATCACAAAAAACGTTATAATTGATACGAATAAGTACGGTGAAGACGGTAAGCCTACCGGTGAATATTACAGCATAAAAACCTCGTCCACTACGTTTGTTTCAAACGAACAGGATGGCTTTATTACCTTCAAGCAGGTTCAGAACGCTTCAATACAGATTTATTGGGATGACTGTCCCGGTGCTGCCGCGGGCGGTGAGTGTACCTGTCCTTCGATTTATCTTGACGAGAACGGCAAGCATATAATGGAGGCGTTCACTCCTTACGCGATGCTTAACAGCACTCCCAATTATCCGGGTGAAATACCCGAGTTCCCCATAGTCGAAGGCACTGAGAAGTCCTTTAAGGGTTGGTCTCTTGAGCAGGGCGGCGAGCCTATTAAACTTACTCCCATAACTGCAGAGCAGATAAATGACGGATGGCTTTCTCTTTACCCTGTGTATGAGGAATTTACTTACACCTACGAGGTTATAGATTCTCAAGGCGGTTCTACGTTCTATAATGGAGATGATCCTACAGGTGTGTTTGCCAATGCGCCTTCTGGCTCTACGATAAAACTTCATCAAGATGTTCGTGTTCCCACGATATTTTTGAATGTAAAAGAACTTACACTTGACCTTAACGGTTATTCGTATCTCAACCTTAGAACAAAAACAGTACAGTATTACAACGAGCTTGACGAGGAAAGTCAGGAGATTGTAGAAAAAACAAGGACGATCGTTACTTCTACGGATGACAGGATTGTTGTTGACAAGGAAGGAAACGAGAAAATCTACGCCAATCAGTTCTACGATGCAAATAACAAGGAGTTTACCTTTAATATAAAATCATCACGTCCCGGTGCGGTAATGGCAGCTCTTACTGTTTCAAGCTACGAGTGGCTGTCGGATGACGGCGAGGTTATCAGAACTAAAACGGTTGGTAACGTTGTGGGACGTCGTCTTATCTCCACGGAAAACTCTCAAATGAGGCTGAACATCTACGGAGATGGTATAACCTTCTACTCCGATGAGATTTTCAACGTTGTTTATTCCAAAAGTGGAGCAAAATTGTATATCGATGGCGGTACTTATTGTTACGTCCCTGAGGAAACCAAAAATCAGTGCGGTCTTTTCTCTGTTATAATAGGCGGAACGCATTACATAAAAAATGCTACGATATATGCAAATGGGGATTGTCTGTATAAAAACACTACGGCAAGCCGTGACAGAAATACCAAGTATATTTACGAAAACTGTGATATATATAACGCAAAAATCGAGACCAGCTACACTAATGATACTCACATATTTGAGAATTGCAGACTTAATTTGAGCAGTATAAAAGGTACCGTTATACTCGGTCACAATAACCTTATAACCAAGGCCTTTTATGATACTTACGTTCCTCGAGAATCTGATGCAGATTTGGAAACGAAACCTAACAGATTCGCTTATGACGGAGCTACTTTCGTTAAAGATATTACCGAGTCGGTTGATTTCTACTCCCCTGTTGCGGACTATACCGCTATCATAGATCCTGCAACTCTCCGTCCTGTAACTCTTCCGGGTTCGGCTTTTAAGACGGTTGAATTTGCATACCAGACCTACAATCCTCTCTATGCTCCCACCGAGGTAACCTTTAAGGATTTTGCCGGTAATGTTATCGCTACTGTTACCGCAGAGCAGAACAGAGCTCTTCTTAATACACCTTCCTCCGTTAATCTTGACGGATACAGACTTGTTACCAATCCCGTTTGGGTAAACGAGGCTGACGGAACTGCTCTCGGTGAGACTCTCGGCTCAGAGGCGTCTTACACCTTTAAGGCTACTCTTCCCAAAACTCCTGTGTACGAGGCAGACCTTTCTGCAGCAATGATGAATATGTCTTACTACAACGGATTTGCTTATAACGTATATCTTCCTGTAGACGACGTAGCAGAGTTTATCTCCGTTAACGGCGAGGCTCTTTCGGATACAGTTGTATTTATAGACGGCAAACCCTATCACCTATACAGCGTTGCGGTGGATTCTACTAAGGCTCTTGATGATTTTGCTCTTGAGGTTAAGTACGCAGTTGACGGAGCAGAGTACAAGGCAGAGTTCGTTATAAACGCGCTCGTTTATGCAGAAGGCTCTATGAAGAGCGCTCAGCATACCACTGAGGATAAGAACGCTTCTAAGGCTCTTATCAAGTATATAGAGGCTCTTTCTAAGTACGTTGCAAACGGCGAGATTTCTCCTGAGGCTGCTGAAAAGCTTGCGGCATTCTACGCTGAGTACCCCGCTATTGATTACGCAACCGTAGAAGCGGACTGTGAGGTTAACTCAGAGCTTATAGACCAGTACTTAGAGACTATCTATTTCAGAATATCTCGCGGCTCAAGAATAGCCCTTGCGGCAGAGCTTAACGACGAGGCTCTTGCGGCAGGATATACTCTTAAGATTAACGGCAATGACTTTGACGTTGTTAAGGATGCTCTTTACTACACCGCATCCGCACCCGTATACAGTACTCTTATGACCGTATGGGAGATTTCGATTGTTGACGCTGAGGGCGTTACCGTTGCTACTACTCAGTACTCCGTGGCTTCTTACGTTATAGCTATGGAGGCTGCAGGCCGCGACGTAGACGTTGTTAAGGCGCTCTACACCTTCGGTAAGGCAACTCTTGCTGTAAGAAACAGTGTTTTTGCACAATAATATAAAAACTTAAGTCCGGCGGAACGCGAAAAATCGCGTTCCGCCTTTATTATATATTAAATGAAGAAAAATCGCTTTTTTCTTGTTAACACAAAATTAACAATTCGGTTTTGTGATAAACTATTGAAAAATACACAAAAATAGTATACAATAAATCGGATACTAAAAAAGGACGAAAATAGATGGCTAAATTTGTTTATGCGGATAACGCGGCGACCACACCGGTTCTTCCTGAGGTAATAGCTGAGATGACTCCCGTCTTTGCGGAATATTGGGGAAATCCTTCCAGCTTGCATCAGAAGGGCAGAGAGGCAAAGGCGCTGCTTGATAAATCAAGAGAACGTATTGCTAAGGTATTTAACTGCGATTCGGGTGAAATTTACTTCACCTCCTGCGGCACAGAGTCGGACAACTGGGCTATAAAGGGCGCAGCTTACCGTATGCGTCTCAAGGGCAGAACTCATATAGTAACCTCCAAAATTGAGCACCACGCGGTTCTTAATGCGTGTGAGGCGCTTGAGAAGGAGGGCTTTACCGTAACCTACGTCGGAGTTGACGAGTACGGTGTGATAAATATGGACGAGCTCAGAAGCTCCGTGAGTGATAAAACGGCGCTTGTAGCTATTATGTATGCTAATAACGAGGTTGGAACTATAGAGCCTATCAGCGAGATTGCAGAGATAGCTCATTCCGTCGGCGCTATTATGTTTACCGATGCCGTTCAGGCTGTAGGAAACGTAGCTATCGACCTCTCCACTCTCGGCGTGGATATGCTTTCGCTTTCAGGACATAAGCTCGGCGCACCCAAGGGAATAGGCATGCTCTATATCCGTAAGGGAGTAGTTATAAATAACCTCATAGACGGCGGCGGTCAGGAACGCAGAAAGCGTGCGGGAACCGAGAATCTTCCGTATATAGTAGGACTCGCAAAGGCAGTTGAGCTTGCAAGCGATAAGCTTTACGATCTTGGTCGCGTTGCCAAAATGAGAGACAGACTTATTTCCGAGCTTACCAAGATACCGTATTCCAAGCTTAACGGTCATCCTGAAAATAGACTTGCGGGTAACGTTAATATCGGCTTTGAGTTTATCGAGGGCGAGAGCCTTCTTCTCTGGCTTGATATTTCGGGTATATGCGCGTCTACCGGCTCTGCATGCTCCTCAGCTTCTCTTGAGGCATCTCACGTTCTTCTTGCTATGGGTGTTCCTCACGAGAAGGCGCACGGCTCTCTCAGACTTTCTATTTCCCACTCGACAACGGATGAGGATATAGATTATATAATCGAGAAGGTTCCCGAGGTTGTTGAAAAGCTCAGAAATATGAGTCCTCTTTGGGAAGAAGTAGTAAAGAACAACAAATAACAAGTATTAAGTAGAATATAAGGATATAAATGATATGAATTACAGTGAAAAGGTTATGGACCATTTTACAAACCCCCGCAACGTAGGCGAGATTGAGGATGCGAGCGGAGTAGGTGTTGTAGGAAACGCAAAGTGCGGAGATATAATGAAGATATATCTCAAAATAGACGAAAACGACGTTATTACCGATTGCAAGTTTAAGACCTTCGGTTGCGGCGCTGCTATCGCAACCTCTTCTATGGCTACCGAGCTTATAAAGGGCAGAACGGTAGAGGAAGCTCTTTCTCTTACCAATAGCGCGGTTGTAGAGGCTCTTGAGGGACTTCCGCCTGTAAAGATACATTGCTCGGTTCTTGCAGAGGAAGCAGTAAAGAGCGCTCTTGCGGATTATTACACTAAGATAGGCAGACCTATCGATTTTGAAATCGAGAAGGCGCACGAGGAAGAATGAGAATTTTGCTTGGAATGAGTGGCGGGCTTGACAGCTCCTACGCCGCCCTTAAGCTAAAAGAAGAAGGGCACTCCGTAGAGGGTGCCGTTCTTATTATGCACGACTTTACCGAGACGGAGAGTGCAAGAGAGGCTGCTCGTGAGGTAGGAATAAAGCTTCATGAGATAGATTGCCGCGCTCTTTTTGAAGAAAAGGTCGCATCAAACTTTATTTCTGAATACACCAGGGGCAGAACTCCGAATCCTTGTATAGTATGTAACCGAGAGGTGAAATTCAGGGTTCTTCTCGATTATGCCAAGGCAAACGGATTTGATAAAATTGCAACGGGGCACTATGCAAGAATAGAAAATTCGGGAAATGACGGAAAAGCGGTTATCTGCAGGTCACACGACGAAAAAAAAGACCAGAGCTATATGCTTTGGCGTCTTTCTCGTGACGTAATTGATAATCTTGTATTTCCTCTCTCTGACTGTACAAAGGAAGAAATCAGAGCAAAAGCCGAGGCTTTAGCTCTTTCCTCTGCTAAAAAACGCGACAGCCAGGAGATATGCTTTATACCCTCCGGCGACTACGGAGAATATATCGAGGAGCGCGTAGGGAAGAGTATACCGGGCGATTTTATAGACGCTGACGGCAAGGTTTTGGGTAAGCATAACGGAATTCTGCACTATACAATAGGGCAGAGAAAAGGGCTGGGAATAGCTCTCGGAGCAAGAGCTTTTATAACCGATATTGACCCCGAGACTAACCAAATAACGCTTAGTTTTTCGGCAGATGAGAGGCTGGAATTTACTGTATCCGACGTTATTTTTTCGGGCATTGAACCCAAATATGAGGGCGAAATTTCCGATTTTTACGTTAAGGTAAGATACCAGGCAGCGCCCGTTTTTGCGCGTGTTGAGTTCCTTTCAGGTAGACGCGCAAAGGTGTCGCTTTCTCTTCCTGCAAGGTCTGTAACAGCGGGTCAGTCGGCTGTTTTTTATCTCGGCGATACCCTCGCTTTTGGCGGATTTATCGAATGAAAAAACACTTTACATAACTTATAAAAGAGTCGAAAATGCGAAAAAGAACGCAAAAAATCGGCTCTTTTTTGTTTTTTTGTTATTTTCAAAGCGTAGAAAAAACGAAGCTTTTTTTGGCAAAATCGCACAAAAACACTTTATCACTTTTAAATGGTAAAAAAATCAAAAAATGTGTATAAAAAGTAACTTAAAATTACTTTAACAGACTAAAAACATATCAAAAACGAGAAAAAACAGATAAAAAATGTTGAAATTAAATTACTTTTTGATATTTTTTAAAAATCTACAAAAATGAGATGTAAATAATGATTTACAATTCGTTACAGAGGACAAAAAGAAGTGTAAAATCGCCTTGTAAAACCGCGGTTTCTCCTTATATATATACTATTGACTTTTTTTGCCCACTGTGGTATAATTTCATTCGTATCAAAGCGCTAACGCTATTCTTATACTGCGTATGCGCTAAAAAAGTTCTTTATGGAGGAAATCGATTCATGAAAAAGTCTTTGTTTCAGAAAGTCCTTTGCCTGATTCTTTCTGTTACAACCCTTTTAGGCATTTTCTCGGTCAGCATCTTTGCTGCTGTGTCGGATGACAAGGATTACGTGTCGTCTAACAACAATACTGCGGCAACGAGAGATGAGATGACGGCTCTCGTCGGCATTCCCACCTATGCTGAATACCTTGAAAAACACGTAGGTCTGCCGGAAAGTCAGACCGAAGGGCTGAAGGTTGACATTACCAATCCCGATGCTATCGTTACAGACGATGGCAAGACCACTGTAGGTGAGGACGGTAAGCCCACCGCCACCCTTGTAAGCGACCCCAACAACAATTATTGCAAGGGATACGGTGATTCTACCGACTCTAACTGGCAGAATTTCGGTGACAACGCAGACAGTGCACTCTACCTTCCTGCTTCCGGTAAGATTACTTGGAAAATCAACATTCCCGCAGGTTACGAGGGATACTACTATCTCGAATTTGAATACTACAGCTGCAAGACCTCTGAGAGCAGCGTTTCCGCAATTGAGCGTAAGCTCCTTATTGACGGAAGAGCTCCCTTCAAAGAGGCAAGCAGCATTACCTTTGATAAGTCCTGGACATTTAATTACTCGACTGTCGTTAAGGATCCCGAGCCTACCAACATGCCCGACGGTGAGTGGATAACCTACGAGACCCGTAACAGCTTCAAGGGCAAAGAGATTGATAAGAACGGATACTTCAAGATTGTTACCGTTGTTAAGAACGGAATGAAGACTGTGACTGAGTACAAGATTGCTCAGGACATAAACGGAAACTCTATGCTTCCTCAGGCTCTTCAGATTCCCGTTTGGAGCACCTACTCCTGTAAGGATGCCAGCGGTTACAACGAAGGAAACTTCAAGTTCTACTTCAATAGCTCTACCGACTATCAGATAACCCTTGAGGCTCAGAGAGAGCCTATGATACTCAAGTCTATCACCCTTGTTCCCGCGAAGAAGACGGTTAACCAGGTTGAGACTTATGAAGAGTACATAGCTGCCGCTAAGAAAGACGGTTACGAAACCGAAAAGGGTAACGTTGTTCGTCTTGAGGCTGAGTTCCCGGATATGGTATCCGACTCTTCGGTATATACCACCAACGATAACTCTTCTTCTGCAAATTATCCTTCTTCTCCCAACTCTCAGCTCTTCAACATCATCGGAGAGAACTCCTACAGTGCTGTAGGACAGTGGGCTGCATACAAGTTCACCGTAAACGAGAAGGGACTTTACAATATCGGTATGCGTTACCTTCAGAGTCAGCTCCAGGGTATGTATATATGCCGTTCGATAAAGATTACCGGCGGTCAGTACGGTGACATTCCAAAGAATCCCTTTGTTGAGGCTCAGGATATTCAGTTTGGATATTCTAAGGAGTGGGTTTCTTCCTTCGTAAGTGACGGAAGAACGGAGGAATTCCTCTTTGCGTTTGACCCCGGTGTTGAGTACACTCTTTATCTTGAGTGCTCACTCGGTATTCAGCTTAAGGACGTTATTTCTCAGGTTGAGGACGTTCTTAACACTCTTAACGGATACTACCTCAGAGTGCTTCAGCTTACAGGCTCTTCTCCTGACGCGAACCACGACTACGGCTTTATGAACATAATGCCCGACGTTGTTATCGGATTCCTCGAGCAGGCAGAGAGACTCGAGGCTATAAAGAACTCACTTGTTGAGCTTTGTGGCACTACAGGTTCTCACGTTGCAACTCTTGAGACTGTTTACAATCTTCTTGATACGATGGGTACCGAATACGGCGATAACGTTGCAGGTAACCTTTCGAACCTTAAGTCTTATCTTGGTACTCTCGGTACTTGGATAAACGATTCTAAAAAAGGAACTCTCTATCTTGACACTATAATCATTTGCCCTGCAAGTTACGACGAAGAAGAGCTTCCCGAGGCAAAGGCGGGCTTCTTCAAGTCAACTTGGTTTGAGATTTCTTCCTTCATATATTCATTCTTTACCGATTACGAGTCAATGGGTCTTACCAAAGAGCCCAGCGATGAGGCAAGCGGTGGAACTATTAACGTATGGCTTGCCACCGGACGTGACCAGTCTAACATCTGGCGTACTATGATAGACGCAGACGGCGGATTCACTTCGAGCACAGGTTACGGTGTAGCGCTTAAGCTCGTTACCGCATCCACTCTTCTTCCCTCAATTCTTTCGGGTAAGGGTCCTGACGTTTACATGGGACTTGGAGCAGCGGACGTTATTAACTACGCAGTCCGTGAGGCTGTTATAGGAATTAACGGTAAGGATATGAGATACTTCAACAATTCCAAAGAAGGCAGAATGGCTTCTGATAACGAAGTATTTAATACCACTTATTATATCTATGAAGATAAGATTACCGGTGAATATCAGTACAACGTAACTGATGAGGCAACCGCTAAGTTGAATGCAAAGAACGGCTCATATTTCACTTCTTATACTTATGATCAGCTTACCGATCCTACAAAGCATCCCAAGGGTGAAGAGAACTATGCAAGAGCTGCAATAGATACTCTTGAGCTTGGCGGCGTTGCTTACGGTATACCTCAGACGATGGGATTTGCAATGATGTTCTACCGTATGGACGTTCTTGCGGACCTTAACCTTGCTGTTCCCGAGACCTGGCACGAGCTTCTTTCTATTCTTCCCACTCTTCAGGCTAACAACATGCAGATCGGTGTTAACAATACTCTTGCTCTTGAGTATATGATTTACCAGAAGGGCGGAAGCATGTGGATGTATGAGGATACCCCGTGCAACGAAAACTGTAACGGAAAGCATAACGTTGACTGTGCAGGAGCTCAGATCGCTCTTGACTCCGACGTAGCTCTTGAATCCTTTGAATTCGTTTGCCGTCTTTACAGTGACTATTCCTTCCCTGTAAGCTACGATGCAGCTAACCGTTTCAGAACGGGTGAGATGCCTATCGTTATCGGCGACTATGCTACTACCTACAACACTCTCGTTGTATACGCAACAGAGCTTAGCGGTATGTGGGAGTTCTGTCCGCTTCCCGGATGCGAGGTTATAGATCCTGATACCAAGAAGCCCGTTGTTGACCCTGTCAGCGGCAAGAAGGTTCTTAACTACAACTCTCTTGCAAACGTTACCGCAACCGTTCTTCTTTACGGCTGTAAGAACGTAAAGGCTGCTTGGGCATACCTTCAGTGGCAGACCGACGAGATGGTACAGGCTGAATACGGTAACAAGATGGTTGCCCTTATCGGTCCTTCTGCAAAGTACGAGGCTGCTAACAAGAAGGCAATAGATAACCTCTCCTGGACCTCCAGCGAGAAGGAAGCTATCAGAGACCAGATGGATAACCTTTCTTCCATAGTTAACTATCCCGGTTCTTACATCATGGCGAGATACATGCAGTTTGCATTCCTTGATGCGGTTAACTCCGGTGCAGACCCTGTTGACGCACTCAGCTCTTACATCGACGAGATAAATAACGAGCTTACACGTAAGCGTAAAGAGTTCGGTCTTCCTACTACGGATAACGACTATTTTAAAGAAGTACTTCACAGAACAGATATACGCTGGGAAGATTTCCTTGCGGCAAAAGATAAGAAATAAGTAAAGGAGAATAAATATGTCACAGACGACTAATACAGCGAACGCGGCCGTACAAGACGGTCAGGCAGTTCGTCCTGTAGCGCGCGAAGAAATGTCGAAGTTTCAGTGGACCTGGAACGAGATGAAAAAGAATAAAACGGCATACTTTATGGTTGCTCCTTTCCTTATTCTTTTCATTGTCTTTACAGTCCTTCCCGTTTTTCTTTCGATAATTCTAAGCCTTACAGACTTTAACATGCTTATGTTCCCTCCTCACTGGATGGGCATGTCGAACTTTACGAGACTTTTTCTTGAGGACGACATATTCATGCTTGCTTGCCAGAACACTCTGGTATTCGCATCAATCACAGGACCTGTGTCCTACCTTCTCTCCCTTTTGATAGCGTGGTTTATCAATGAGCTTCCTCCCAAGGTTCGTGCTCTTGTAACTCTCGTATTCTACGCTCCCTCAATATCGGGTCAGGTTTACCTTATTTGGAAAACCCTCTTCTCGTCCGACTCTTACGGTTGGGCAAACGCAACGCTGATGGACCTTGGCTTTATTTCACAGCCGATACTTTGGTTCCAGAATGCGGACTACGTAATGCCTCTGTGTATCGTAGTTGCTCTTTGGACATCTCTCGGTACTGCATTCCTTTCATTCATAGCAGGTCTTCAGACCATTGACCGTTCAATGTACGAGGCTGCTGCGGTTGACGGAATCAAGAACCGTTGGCAGGAGCTTTGGTTCATAACCCTTCCTACCATGCGTCCTCAGATGATGTTCGGTGCCGTGCTTTCAATCACCAACTCCTTCGGCTTTGGAGCAGTTGTTGACGCGCTTTGCGGATTCCCCTCGGTTGACTACGCAGCACATACGATAATGCACCACCTGAACGACTATGGCGGACTCAGATTTGAGGTTGGTTATGCATCAGCAATAGCGGTAATTCTCTTCATTATAATGTTCTCGTGTAACATTGTAATTAAGAAGGCGCTTTCGAAGGTGGGTGAGTAATATGTCTAAGAAGTTAAGAACAAGAGGCCATCGTGTCGTTCTCAACCGTTCTGCCGGCGGTGATACCGGTATTAGTATAGCTCTCATCCTTATGGGACTGTTTATGTTCGTTCCCATGTACTACGTTGTAGTGCAGTCCCTTAAGCCTCTCGACGAGCTGTTTATGTTCCCCCCTCGTTTCTACGTTATTCATCCTACCTTTGATAACTTTAAGGACCTTGTAACCCTTATGGGTGACTCTTGGGTTCCGTTCTCAAGGTACATATTCAATACTGTTTTCATTACCCTTTGCGGTACACTTGGTAACCTTATATTCGGATCTATGGCAGCGTACGCGCTTTCCAAGCTCCGTTTCCCCGGAAGAAAAGCGATATTCCAGATAATAGTTATGTCGCTTATGTTCCACTCTACGGTTAACGCGGTAACTCACTTCATCATCCTTTCTGCTTTCGGATGGATAGATACGTATCTTTCTATCATTGTTCCCTCAGTAGCAGGTACGATGGGGCTTTACCTTATGAAACAGTTTATGGATTCCTCAGTTCCCGATACGGTACTTGAATCTGCGCGTCTTGACGGCGCGAGCGAGCTCAGAACCTACCTTATCATCGCGATGCCGATGGTTAAGCCTGCGTGGCTGACTCTTATGATTGAGTGCTTTAAGACACTTTGGAACTCCGGTGCATCTATTTATATTCATTCGGAAGAGCTTAAAACTTTCAACTACGCAATCACTCAGATCGTTTCGGGCGGTATTGCACGTTCGGGCGCAGGTGCTGCGGCTACGGTTGTAATGATGATCGTTCCTATTCTTGTCTTTGTTATTAACCAGAGTAAGATTATAGAGACGATGGGCTCATCCGGTATGAAGGATTAAGGAGGAAATATGAAAAGAATTACTAAGATTCTCGTTTTAGCGCTTATAGTTATATTGCTTTTTGGCGCAGTTTCTTCCTTTGCAGCAGAGCCCTATGACACCTATACCTTCTCGATAGACGGCACTCCGCTTGCCTCTCCTCCCGTTTACTCAGCAATGGAGTCATACGATAATACCGATATGAAGACGACTAAGCTTGATAAGGTCAGCGACATAGTTTCTGACGAGCAGGCTAATCTCTATATAGTAGATAAAGGTAATAACCGTATAGTCGTTCTCAATAAGTTCTACGAAGCAACCGCAGAAATTTCAACATGGGTTGATGAGTACGGAAACGAGCAGACATTCAATGCACCTCAGGGTATGTATGTAACAGACCCCGAAAAGACTGCAAAGGGTGATAGCTACATTTACGTTTGTGATACCGGTAACTTCAGAGTAGTTATTTTCGACAGAGAATATAACTACGTAAGAACTATTACAACTCCTGATAGCCCTATCTTCGCAGCGGGCACATCAGAGGGCGCATTTATGCCTTGCTCTATTGCCGTAGATATTTACGGAAGAATTTTCATCGTATCTTCTTCCTCCAGTGAGGGCGTAATCGTTCTTTCAAACGAGGGCGATTTCACAGGATTTATCGGAGCTCAGAAGGTTACCTACAGCGCTATAGAAATGATATGGCGTCGTTTTCAGTCGAGAGAGCAGCGTGAGAACGCAAAGAAGAATCTTTCTACTCCGTATAACAACATTACCGTAGACGATAACGGATTCGTTTACGTAACCGCTAACTTCACTAAGCCCGAGGAACTTACTAAGCAGCTTGATTCTCTTAAATCTAAGTCTGCTGACGGCTCACCTGTTAAGAAGCTTAACTCTCAGGGTGTTGAGATCATGAAGCGTAACGGCTTCTTTGACCCGAGTGGAGAAGTAGTTATTATGGCTAATGAGCTTTCAACCATTGTTGACGTAGCTATGGGTGAAGAAGGCGCATGGACCATTCTTGACGAAACAAGATCAAGATTTTACACTTATGACCAGAGCGGTAACCTTTTGTTTGCTTTTGGTGACAACGGTGACCAGCTTGGTAACGGTACTAAGTTCAACGCTATAACTTATCAGATAATCGTTGATGAGGAAACCGGTGATGAGCAGTACAGACTTGTAGCGCTTGACGTTGGTACTAATAAGATTACCGTATACACGCCTACTGCTTACTATTCAACTATTATTTCAGCACTCCGTAACCAGAACAGACACGACTATTCACAGTCTATAATCTACTGGCAGGAGGTTCTTACTCAGAACAACAACTTTGACCTTGCGTATATAGGTATGGGTAAGGCGCTTTATAATCAGGGCAAGTATAGCGATGCTATGGAAAAGCTCTCTAAGGCGTATGAAACTGAAAATTACGCTATGGCATTCAAGGAGGTTCGTACCGATATAATCTCGAGATGGATTCTTCCTCTCATAATCGGTATCGTAGCAATTATCGTTCTCTTCTTCAAGTTCCTTGGATACGCAAAGAAGGTAAACAAGGCCGTTACTCTTAAGGTTGGACGTAAAACCTATTGGGAAGAGCTTTTGTATGCTTTCCATCTCGTATTCCACCCCTTCGACGGATTCTGGGATCTTAAACACGAGAAGCGCGGTTCTGTAAGAGCTGCGTCCACGATACTTGCTCTCACAATGCTTGCATTCTTCTATAATGCAATAGGTAAGGGATACACCTTCAACCCCAGAGGAGATTTCTCGAACGTATTTATGCAGGTTCTTGCAATAGGTGTTCCGTTCGTTCTCTTCGTAGTTGCTAACTGGTGTCTTACCACACTCTTTGACGGAGAAGGTGGATTTAAGGATATATACGTTGCGGCGGGATATTCTCTTGCTCCCCTTCCTCTCTTCGTAATTATCGCGACTGTTCTTACCAACGTTGTTACGGTGGATTCAAGTACGATAATAACTCTCATTATTTCCATCGGTGTAGCGTGGATGGCATTCCTTCTCTTCTTTGGAACGCTTGTTACTCATGACTACTCTCTTGGAAAGAACTTCATTACCATTCTTGGCACGATACTTGCTATGGCAATCATAATGTTTATCGCAATACTCTTCTCGAGCCTTGTAGTTAAGATGGTAATGTTTGTAGTAACCGTAGTTTCCGAAATCGGAAACAGAGTCTAAGCAGGAGGTAAAAAATGAATATGAAAAAGATAATATCGACTGCTTTGATGGTGGTAATGCTTCTGACGTCTATCATTGCGGTGCTTCCGATGGGCGCTTTCGCTGCAGTTTCTTCAACGCAGGGAGCTGCCGTGGAGGAAAGTGAATTGAACATGAATTCAATTCGTACTTATATTAACGAATATATCGGATATACCTATGCCGATGCCGAGACAATGCTCAAGGCAGAGCAGAGCAAGGTTGACCCTTCAACAGGAGAACCCCTTAATCTTCTCGTTTCAGTGAGTTCTCCTGACGATAAGTACACCATTCATATAAACCGTTATACGGGATTCGTATATTACGTTAACAACGTAACCGGTCAGATTTTTACAAGTAACCCCACCGACCCCGGTTCAACCGGAGCAAGTGAGCAGTACCGTAAGAATCTTATGAGCCAGATTATGATTGATTTCACTGAGATTTCAACCTCAACGGGAGATACTTACTACAGTACTCCCTGGGCGGCTCATTACGCTCAGATATCGGTTTCGAAGATAAACGGCGGCCTCAGAGTTAACTATACTCTCGGTGATACATCGAGAAGATTCCTTCTTCCCGGTAGAATTTCCGCAAAGGATTTCCATGATGACATCTTCCTTCCTTTGGCAACTGCATTCCAGAAACTCTTTAAAGAGGCTATTGAAGATGCAGGCGCAGATCCTGCTGAGGCAGAGGCTCTCGTCTGGGAAGTCTACGAGCCTCTGATTACTGCAGAGTTTAATAAGCGTGAAACAAAAGAGGGTCTTAAGTATACTGATAAGGAGTCACCTTATTACGAGTATCTTACTTCTCCCGACCTTGCCGGAACTGTAAGCAAGTATGTTCTTGATACAGATAAGGTGGAGTTGTATCTCAACTCAGCAAAGGCGGTTTGGGATAATAAGACACTCGGCGTAAAAACAGAGTATAAAAAAGAGCTCAACAACATGCTCACAGCAATAAGAAACTTTCTTCGTGTATGTTATGTTCTTCAGGATATAAACAGCAACGATTATTACGATGCTGAAGGAAACGTAGTAAATGCTGAAGAGCGCGAGAAGATTCTTAAGGATTTCCCTCTTTGCGAAACTATGCCTGTTTACTCGGTTTTGAAGGAAAAGTTCGATAACAATGACGTTGCGTTCCTTAGACAGTATTCTACTTATATAACTACCTACGTTCCCTCGTACACTATGGAAATGATGTATGAGGATGAGAGTGAGTGCGGATTTGAATATGCATCTGCTCAGAAGCCTGTCTTCAGATGTGCTCTTGAGTATACCTTCAATTCAGACGGAAGCCTTTCGGTTCGTCTTCCTGCTAACTCTATAGTTTTTGACGAAACTACTTATATCCTTAAGAGAATAGTTCCTCTGCCTTTCTTTAGCTGTGCTGATATGTCAGAGGACGGATATCTCTTCTATCCTGACGGAAGCGGTAGCATACTTGATTTTGCCGATTTCTATTCTGATGAAAGAAAGACCTCTGTAAACTATTCCTCAAAGGTATACGGACACGACTATTGCTACTCCTTCATAGAGGGAGCGCACCGTGAGCAGATTACAATGCCGATATACGGTACTGTTTCTGTGGCTAATGCTACTCCTACTACTAAGAGTCTCTTTGGAGTCGATAAGATTCAGAGCGGTTGCTTCGTAATCGTTGAAGAGGGTAGCGCACACGCATCACTGACCTTTGAGTCTGATGCATCTACTCACAAGTATCTCTGGGCGTACGCAGCGTATGCTCCGTTCCCGATTGACAAGTATGAGCTTTCTGAAACTATTTCGGTTGGTGCATCCTCTGACGTTAATACCGTTGTAGGTGAAACGAAGTACGCAGGTTCCTACGTATCCAGAATAGTAATGCTTACAGATGACGTGATAGGCACATCACTTTACGGAAACTCAAATTACTATCAGGCGTCCTATTCAGGAATGGCGGCGTACTATCGCGACATTCTTAAGGCTAACGGTACTCTTACCGCGATTGAGAACGTTGAAGAAAACATTCCTCTCTACATTGAGGCTCTTGGTGCTATGACTATCACCGATAAGTTCCTCACATTCCCTGTGGAGAAGTCTATTCCCCTTACCACGTTTGAAAACGTAGCAACCATTTATAATGAGCTTGCTAATGCAGAAAAACAGGTTGAGATTTTCTACGAGAAGTATAAAAATCTTGCCGACGAAGCTGAAAACGAGCTTCTTAAGGTCGAATATGAGCAGAAAGCTAAAAAGTATTATGACCTTATAGGAAAGATCGAAAACATTAAGAATGTTAATTTCAAGCTTACAGGATTTGCAAACGGAGGTATGAATTCCACTTATCCCGCAAAGCTTAAGTGGGAAAAGTGCTGTGGCGGAAAGTCTGATTTCAGCGATCTTGTTGAACTTGCTAAGTCAGAGAACTCTAAAACAGGATACAATCTTGGAATATTCCCCGATTTTGATTTCCTCTATATCAGCAATACAGCTTCATTTGACGGAATTTCCAACAAGGGTAACGTTTCAAGATGGGTAGATAACCGTTACGCATCCAAGCAGGTTTACAACTCTCTTCTCGGAGAGTTTGAGACTATTTTCTCAATGGTAATTTCTTCTGATACTCTTCTTGGTCACGTAGAGAACTTTGACGAGAAATACTCTAAGTTTGAGCATTCACAGCTTTCTGTAGCTTCTATCGGTTCAGACCTTAACTCCAACTTTGATGAGAAGAACAACGTTGATAGAGAGAAATCTCTTAACTATATAGTATCAACCCTTGAAGAGATGGTATATCAGAACGGATACGAGCTTATGATTGATACCGGTAACATTTATGCCGCTAAGTATGCAGATCATATCCTCAATATCGCTACTGACTACAGTGCATTTAGATTCTCCTCTTATGCTGTTCCTTTCGTAGGAATGATTCTTCACGGACATATTAGCTACGCAGCTTCACCTCTTAACTACTCCGGTTCTCCCGCATACGACATTCTTCGCGCTATAGAGAGCGGAGCAAATCCCTACTATATCGTTGCTTATCAGAACAATGCTTATATGAAGGATGATCCCAGTCTTAACAAGTATTACGGTGTTGACTACGAGAACTGGTACGATGAGATTCTCACCACGTATACCAAGATGAACTCTGTTCTTAAGAATCTTCAGGATTACGAGATAGTTTATCATACTACTGTTTTGGCAGAGCGTACTGCAGAGGCTTCTGAGAGATTTGCAAACTATAAGCTTCTTAAGGCTGAGCTTCTTGAACTCCTCAGAGCACAGATTGTTGAGACTGTTGACAGTGCGGTAGTAGCAAACGGTAGCGCGGTTAAGGTTGTTGTTGACGTAGACGGTATCTACAGTCAGATCGTTAACGATATTCTTAACAAGTATGAGGAAGAGATAAAAGCAGACATCGTCGACGGTAAAAATGCTCTCAGAGAGGCAATTCGCCTTATCGCTGTTGAGTTTGCTACAGAGCATCCCGGTAACAATACACCTGTAGAGGTTAAGATTTCCGAGGTTGTTTGCGACGACGATTACAGTAAGTATAGCTTTACTACGGATTCTACCATCTATGATGCTGAATATGAAGCTACCGATTACACTCTTTACAACGACAACGTTGTAAATGTAACCTACAAGAAGGGCACAAGCACTGTAAACTTCATTCTTAACTACAACCTCTACGACGTAAGTGTTAAGCTTGATGCAAACCAGGAAGCTATTGTAATTCCTATGTATGGCGCTATTATGATTTCCGAATCAGGAATTCAGCATATCAATAACTAAGGAGGGACATTGTTTTGAATAACGAAAAATTAAATATTCGCAGAAAAAAAGTGTCCCTTGACGCTAAAAAGGCAAGGGGAGGATACTATTTCGTCCTTCCTTTCCTCCTTGGTATATTCCTTATTTATATACCGATTCTTCTCGACTCTGTTTGGCTGAGCTTTGGTAAGCTTGTTTCAACCAAGGACGGTCATTACTATCAGCCTCACGGCTTTGAGTATTACAAGGGCGCTCTTGCTGACTCAACCTTCGTATCAAAACTTCTTGACGGTTTGCAGCAGCTTATATTTGAGGTTCCCGCAGTAATTATCTTCTCGCTTTTCATAGCAGTTGTTCTTAACCAGAAGATGCTTGGTAGAGCGATGTTCAGAGCGATATTCTTCGTTCCAGTTATAATTTCAACGGGACTTATGGAAGCTATAAATGCAAACGATATGATGTCGGATGCAAGTGCTGAAGGTATTCAGGACGGTTCAAACGAGGGCGGAGGAAACCAGATAATATCCACCCTTGACGTTCAGACTCTGTTTGCTAACATGGCGATAGGCGGTCAGCTTGTTGAGTACGTAGTAAAGATAGTTAACGATGTTTATAACATCATTAACTACTCCGGTGTACAGATGCTTATATTCCTTGCAGGTCTTCAGTCTATCTCGCCTCAGATATACGAGGCGTGCCGTATAGACGGTGCAACCGGTTGGGAGACCTTCTGGAAGATAACCTTCCCGATGATTTCACCTATGATTCTGGTAAATGCTGTCTACACTCTTATCGATTCATTTACCAGATCGACAAACCCGATGATGGCTTATCTTAGCAGTGTAAGTCTTACGGACGGATTTACGGCAATGTCATGGATGTATTTCGTGGTAGTTATACTTATAATCGCCGTAGTTGCAGGTATCATTTCATCGTTCATATTCTATCAGAGGAAAGATTAAGGAGGTAATGACATGGATTCAAATATTAACGTAACAAAAGTAACCAAAAATAAGATCCGCGTTGATTACGAAGGTAAGCTTTCCTTTAAAGAAAAGATGAAGAGTAAGCTCAAGGCATCTAACACGTGGATTAAAGCGGCAGTTAACTTCTTTCGTTTTGTATTGATGCTTGGTGTTTCCTACGTAATTCTTTTCCCGTTCTTTGCGAGAATCGCAGGTTCTTTCATGACTCGCGAGGACGTAATTGACTCTACAGTAGCTCTTATCCCTAAGCACTTCACCGTAGATATATACAAGTATATCATTCTTGAAAACGGTTATTTTGAAGCAATGCTTAACACTGCGCTTCTTTCACTGTTCTCCGCTTTGATACAGACTCTTGTAGCTTGTCTTATAGGTTACGGTCTTGCGAAGTTCAAGTTCAAGGGCAACAAGCTTGTAATGGTTGCGGTTGTGCTTACAATGATAATTCCCCACGCAACTCTTCAGCGCGCTCTCATAGAGCACTTTAAGGAGTTTGACATATTCAAAGTTGTTTGCTGGGGATATAAGGGTCCCATTGAGCTTATCTTCGGCAAAGCACCTGACCTTATTGATACCTTCTGGCCTATGGTATTCCTTTCTGTTTTCGGTCTTGCATTCAAGAACGGACTTTATATCTACCTTATGCGTCAGTTCTTTAAAGGTGTTCCTGACGAGCTTGAAGAGTCGGCATACGTTGACGGATCGGGTACGTTCCGTACCTTCTTCCAGATAATCCTCCCTCTTTCTATCCCTATGATGATAACGATATTCCTGTTCTCGTTCTCATGGCAGTGGACGGATAATTTCTACACCGGAATCTTCTTCAGAAGCACTAATCCTAATAAGATGCTTCTTCTACCCGATATCTACAAGGAGTTTCCTCCTTCTATTGCACCGCCTAACGGTGCTCCCGGTGTGTCTCTTTACAGAAACGTATTTGACAACACCGCAGGTCTAATGATTATCGCTCCTCTTGTTATAGTTTATCTCTTCTGTCAGAGATATCTTGTACAGGGAATTGAGCGTTCCGGACTTGTAGGATAACGAACTAAAAAATGCGAGAAGTTAAACCTTCTCGCATTTTTATTTTATCTTTTTTTAAGGTATTTTCTCATGTCTACAGCGCAGGCGAGCAGAATTATAAGACCTTTTATAATATATAGCATATTCTGGTCTACAGAGAGAAAGTTAAGACCTACGAAAATTATCTGTAGAAGAAGTACTCCTACAATGATACCGCCAACCTTACCTGTGCCTCCCACGAAGGAAACGCCACCTATAACGCATGCAGCAATAGCGTCGCTCTCATAGTTGAGACCTGTATACGAGGCGGACGAGCCTATTCGCGCGCCCTCTATAAATCCGGTTATTCCATACATTATTCCTGCAAGCATAAAGACGAGCAGTATCGTTTTAAAAACGTTAACACCCGAAACTCTTGCAGCTTCTTCGTTTGAGCCTACCGCAAACATATTCTTGCCAAACACCGTTTTATTCCAGACAATCCATATTATGAGCGTTATAATAATTGAATAAAGGACATATTTCGGTATAGCTATACCGCTTATATAAAATAGCGGTCCGCTTATGAAGGTGATATAAGAAGGGTCAAGGCCTGAAAGCGTCTGTCCGCCGTTATTTCCTATCTGTAAATAAAGCAGAACAAGACCGAAGATTATAAGCTGAGTGGATAGGGTAACTATGAACGGGTGAAGCTTAAATTTTGCTACGAAAAATCCATTTACAAGACCTATCAGCGCGCCTGCCGACATAACTATAAGAAGAACTGCCCATATAGGAAAAACGCCGAGAGAAGGGAACATTTTATTTGCATACCCGACACTTTGAAACAGGGAAGCAGATATACATGCGGTAAGTCCCACGGCGCGACCTGCGGAAATATCCGTTCCTCTGAGTACTATCGCCCCACCTATTCCAAGGGCAATCGGGAGCTTTGCGGCTGTAAGAGAAATAATGTTTATAATTGAAGGCGCTGAGAGAAATCTTGGTTGCATTGCCGCTATAATTACAATCGCTAAGAGTATAATGATAAACATAGCGTTATCAAGCATAAACTCTTTGGTTTTCACGATTTTTTCCTGTGTAGTAAGCGCCTTGAAGTCAAGCACCTTTTCTTTTGTATCGGAAATCTTGCGTTTTGGTATATCCGATATTCTTTTAAGGGCGCTTTTTTTGTTTTCACTCATAATTTCACACTCCTAAGCGTACATACTTGCAAGCTCCATAATTTTCTCCTGCGTGGCTTCTTCTCTCTTTAACTCTCCGGCTATTCTTCCACCCGACATAACGATAATTCTGTCGCAAATTCCAAGTAGCTCACCCATTTCGGAGGAGACCATAATTATTCCTTTTCCCTCGGTCGCGAGCTTGATTATGAGATTATATATTTCGTATTTTGAGCCTACGTCAATTCCTCTTGTTGGTTCGTCCAGCATAAGAACTTTCGGCTCGGTGAGAAGCCACCTTGCGAGTATAACCTTTTGCTGATTTCCTCCTGAAAGAGTTTCTATTTTCGTTTTCGCCCCGGGAGTTTTTATTCTCAGCCTTTTTATCTCGTTTTCGGTCACACTGTGCATCCTTTTTTCTGATAGAAAAGGACCGTATAGAAAGTCACTAAGTGAGGATATAACAGTGTTTTCCCTAACCGATAAAATGCCGAAGAGTCCAGTCTCGCGCCGCTCCTCCGTAACGAGTGCAAAACCGTTTTTTATTGCCTCGCCAGGACTTTTGTTCTGTATTTTCTTTTCTTCAAGAATTATCTCGTCTGCACTGCTTTTTTTGAGTCCGAATATGCTTTCGAGTAGTTCACTTCTTCCTGAACCGTCAAGTCCTGCAACACCTAAAATCTCGCCTTTTTGTAAAGTTAAGTTTATATTTTTTAGCTTTAAATCATGAGAAGAGAGGTTTACAACATCTAAAAGCTTGTCGATAATTTTGTTGGTTTTCTCTGGGTATCTGTCCCTGAGTTCTCGTCCCACCATTAGCTTTATTATCTCTGAAACCGTAAGCTCTGAGGCTTTTTTTGTTGCTATATGGCGACCGTCTCTCATAACCGTTATTTCGTCTGAAATTCTCAGGATTTCGTCCATCTTATGAGAGATGTAAATTATACCGCACCCACGGTCCTTGAGCGTTTTTATAATAGCAAAAAGCTTCTCTGCCTCTTCTTCGTTGAGAGATGAGGTCGGCTCGTCAAAAACGATAATCTTAGCCTTATAAGATACCGCCTTCGCTATCTCTATCATTTGCCTTTTCGATACCGATAGATTTTCTATTTTTTCTCTTGGGTTTATATCAATTCCGAGCTCGTCAAAGACAGACTTCGTCATTTCATACAGTTTTTTTTCACTTGTAAAAGGAAGATAGGGGCAAGAGCGAGGATACCTTCCCAAAAACATGTTATCCATAACTGAGCGCTTCATAGCCTGAGAGAGCTCTTGATGCACCATTGCAACTCCGCCGTCAAGCGCCTCCTTTGCATTTTGGAAGTGCGTCTCTTTGCCACATAGCTTAATTCTCCCTCCGTCGGGGGTGTAGACGCCAAAAAGGCACTTCATAAGCGTTGATTTTCCGGCTCCGTTTTCACCCATCAGCGCGTGCACGCTTCCTCTCTTTAGTGTCAATTGGGCTTTGTCAAGCGCTTTTACTCCGGGAAAGGTTTTTGAAATTTCTTCCATTACGAGTAGCTTTTCGCTTGCCTCTTCAGTATAAACCTTCAAAATTATTTCACAGCTCCCGTGTACGGAGCGTAGGGAATATTGATTCTCCAGTCTCCGATAATATTTTCCTTGTCTATTCCCATAAAGGCATCCTTGCCGCCCTCAATGTTGGTTATGAGAGTTCCTATGGCAGTCGCCATTCCCATAGCATCCTGCTTGATTGTTCCTGTCATAGCACCGGCATCTATTTTTGCCTTTGCCGCTTCGGTTGCATCTACTCCGAATACGGGAATTGTTCTTACTCCCGCCTTGTTATAGCCAACCTCATTGAGTGCCGCGAGTGCACCGAGTGCCATTTCGTCATTGTTTGCGATAACGAGCTCTACCATATTTCCGCTTTTCTCACTGTACGCGGAGAGAATTGTTTTCATATAGTTGTTTGCAGCTGCGTTTGACCACGTACCGTCCTGGTCTACAAGATATCCGTCACTGTTCTTCGAATCGTAAAACGAAAGGGGCTTTATTCCTGCCTTGCTGAGAATTTTGTTTGCATCCTCGACGGCATAGCGTGTTCTTGCCTCTGCCTCCGCATTGCCTTGCTGTCCCTTGAAAAGCACGTAGCTTATCTTTCCGTCACCGTTTATATCAAGGGTGGAGAAATTATCCTTGACATAATTGCCAATCAGCTCTCCCTGCATGTGTCCTGCCATTTCGTAGTCAGTACCTACAAAGAAGCATTTGTCATAGCTTTGCACTATTTCCTCTCTTACCGAGCGATTAAAGAATATTACCGGAATTCCAACGTTTTTCGCCTTTGAGATTATGGTTTTTGCCGCATCGTCAGAGCCGGTATCCACTATGTTTACTATAAGCATTCTCGAGCCCTTTGCAATAGCCGTATCGACCTGTTCTGTCTGAGTTGACTGATTTCCGTTTGCATCGTAGTTATGATAATTGATATGGTTTGCTTTAAATATTTTGTCCATTTCGGAGCGCACACCCGAAATATATGTGTCACTGTAGGTATAATACAAAACAGAAATTTCGCCCTCCTCGGCGCATCCACATGAGGTTACCATAACGATAGAGATAGAAAGAATAAGAAGCATAAAAACTAACTTTTTCACAAAAACACCGCCTTTTTGTTGTTATACGGTGTTATTTTTCCTATAAAATTCGTTTATATACGCAAAATTTCTCCCAGATTATTGAAATGTCGGTATGAAAGTGTTAAAATATTTACACATGAGAAAGGAGCTGCGCCTTGATAAAGACTGACGTAACTGTTCCCGTCGGATATACAGACGGTGATATAAGGCTTTCAATTTGTGAAAGGCTTCCTATAGAGAAAGAAGAAATAAAGGAAATCCGCGTGCTTCGCGAAAAGCTTGACGTAGGTGACAAAATCACGTACAAGCTAAGTGTCGGCATTTCTCTTTCTCCTGAGAGAGAAGCGGGACTTCTCAAAATGAAAAAAAAGGTCTCGGAGGTTTCTGATTACACTATCAGCATACCCGAGGTAAATTTTTCCACACGACCGATAGTCGTCGGCAGCGGACCTGCGGGACTTTTTGCAGCCCTTGTGCTTTCCGAGGCGGGTGCACGTCCCATAATTCTTGAGCGCGGCCTTGACGTTGACGAGAGAATTAAAAAAGTGAATTCGTTTATCTTAAACGGAGAGCTTGATACCGAGTGTAACGTGCAATTCGGAGAGGGTGGTGCAGGCACGTATTCCGATGGAAAGCTTAAGGTCGGAAGCATGGACTCAATGAAGAACTACGTTCTCTCTTCTTTCGTTTCTGCAGGTGCACCCGAAGAAATTTTATATTCAACGTCTGCGCATCTCGGTACTGATAAGCTGCCGGGAATTATTAAAGTTCTTAGAGAAAAAATGAAATCTCTTGGCGCAGAGTTTATTTTCGGAGCAAGGCTGACTGACTTTGCCATTGAGGGTGGAAAAGTCGTTTCAGTTGCGTATGAAAAGGACGGACGAAAAGAAGAGCTGGAAGCAGAAACTGTTGTTTTAGCTACAGGACACAGCGCAAGGGACGTTTTCTACCTTCTGGAGAAGAAAGGTGTCCCGATGGAATCCAAGGGCTTTGGTGTCGGAGTAAGAATAGAGCATCCTCGAGAGTATATAGATTCACTCGTTTACGGCAAGGGACGGGGAGAGGGACTTGGCAGCGCATCGTATCACCTTGTCACTCACCTTAAAACCGGCAGAAGTGTGTATAGCTTCTGTATGTGTCCTGGCGGCAGCGTGGTTGCCGCGACCTCTTCTGAGGGTGGTGTCGTAACAAACGGAATGAGCGAGTACGGAAGAGATGCCGATAATTCAAACGCGGCAATTCTTGTGTCGGTAACTCCGAGCGACTTTGGTTCGGAGTCGCCTCTTGCAGGTATTGAATATCAGAGAAAGATTGAGGAGGCGGTTTTTGCTCTTTCCTCGGGATATAAAGCACCTAGCATAAGGCTGTCCGGATTTTTGTCAGGAAGCGGAGCAGGAGGCTTTGGCTCTGTTATACCAAGCTATCCAAGGGGCACTTTCCTTGCATCCCCTGACGTTTATCTTCCTGAGCCGCTGTCTGATTCACTTAGGGCAGGACTCTGTGATTTTGACGTATGGATGCCGAGATACGCCTATGGAGATGCCGTGCTTACAGGCGCGGAAACACGTTCTACCTCTCCGGTAAGAGTTCTCAGAACGGATACCTTTGAGTCGTTGAGCATCCGTGGTCTTTACCCAATAGGAGAGGGAGCGGGGTATGCCGGTGGCATAGTCTCATCTGCAAGAGACGGGGTCGCGTGCGCTCTGTCGCTCGTTAATAAAAGAAAAGTGTATATATAATATAATAAATATTTGTTTACTATGTACATTGACTATCTTATTATAAATATGATAAAATATTTACAATAAAAGGGCTTTGGGCTCTAAAAACGGAGGAAAATATGAAAAAGCTGTTTTTACTTTTGGTTATCGTTGTTCTCGGACTCAGCTTGGTTTCGTGTATGCAACACGTATGCGCTGACTTGGACAAGGATACCGTGTGTGATACGTGCGGAGAGTACGTTGCTCCTGCTCCATGCAAGATTCACGTAGATAACGATAATGATGGAGTCTGTGATCAGACAGGCTGCGGTGCAGAAGTCGAGATGATTATGGATGGCCTGGTATTTAATGACAAGAAGGTTACATACGACGGAACACCTCAGACGCTTCAGGTTAAGGGTGCTCCTAAGGGTGCAGTGATTGAATACAGCGTACCCAATACATACACTAACGCAGGCGAATATGAGATAACCGCCTACGTATCCGCTTCCGGTTATGAGGACGTTGCGATAACTGCTACTCTTACCATTAAGAAGAAGAGCATTTCTATCATATGGAATAACAATCTTGGAAAATTCCCCATGAGTGGCAAGGCTCCTGAGATTAATTATGAGCTTGACGGCGTAATTGAAGGCGACAACGTAGGTGTTAAGTTTAATTTCGGTGATTGCGACTTTATCACCGAGGGTGAGTATAAGGTTACGGCTACCTCAGCCAACCCTAACTATTTGATAAAGAGCGTAAACGGCGCAAATAAGGCGGACTTCTCTTTAGGCGAAATTATTTACACGATAAATTTTGACGACCAGACCGCGCAGGGTAAGGATCCGCTTCCTCAGCAGGTTAAGTACGGAGAAACTCTTGTCAAGCCCGAACCTCTCAAGAGTGGATATGAGTTTATTGGTTGGTATGACCAGCAGAATAATCTTTGGAACTTTGATGATCCCGTAACCGAAGATATGGTCCTCACTGCAAATTGGAAGATGGTTGAATATGATATAGTATACCATACTAACGGCGGTATCAATCCCTCTACCAATCCTACCACCTGTACCATAGAGACCGGTATATTAGCAAGTGCGCCCACGAGAGAGGGCAGGGTATTCCTTGGATGGTATTCCGACAGCGCTTTAACAAAGCCTCTTAGAAAGGATACCATAGGCTCTGATACTGCTAAGTCTATTCATCTCTATGCAAAGTGGAGTACCGTTGAGTTTACGAGTCTCGTTACCGGAGATACTCTTGACGATTCCTTCGTTCTTGCCGAGCGTATAGGAGAAGGCGAATTTAGATACCTCTTCTCTGCAAACGTAAAATCCTTTTCTAATAGCGGTGCTATCTACATTGGAATAGGTAAGGACGTTTGCGACGGTGCATACGTTGAGATTACCTCAACCTCAATAAATGTTTATAATAACAGCGGCGATGATACTAAAAAGGAAAATATGGAACATCCTCTTACCATAAGCGGATACGTCTCGATAGAATTAGTCACGAGAAACGGAAATGTTACCATAACGCTTACCACCTCTTCCGGCAGCTCTTCTGTGACACGTGATTTCATCGGTAAGGCAGGCGAGATCTTCGTTACTGCTGAAAACGCAGAGCTTGAAAGATGTGAGTTTGGCTGGAATACTGACGGATATAACGAAGAGGTATGGATTCTCGGTGATTCAACCGTTAGCTACCAGGATAAGAACAGCTGGGTTAACAGACTCAAGACTACAAACTTTATTGACTATCTTCTTATGAGCGCGTACGGACAGGACAGCACGGCAATTCTTGCAGCGTTTACCGATGCTCTTGAGATTTCCGTTCCCAAGTACGCAGTATGGTCCTTCCCCACCGAGAGCGGTGCAACCTATGATGCAAATCTCGCGGCATTCGTTGCTCTT
>JAZRLJ010000061.1:0-2938 GCA_045646755.1 Eubacteriales bacterium
TTCGTTTTTCATTCCTAAAATATAATCTGATACTTTAAGATTTGCTATTTTTTCTGAAATCATATTTAATTTACTACCAATAAGAGCTTCTTGTAAATCTGAAACGTCTTTTGTTCCAAAGAAATCTCCGCTGATTTTTAAATTGCAAATTAGGTCGTTTTTTAACTCTATATTTATTTCTACACTTCCGAAATCATAACGCTTTTTGGCAGTGAAATTCAGAGCAGATAAATAGTCGTTTGAGGGAAAAATCCAAGACTCCGAGACGTTTCTTTCATATAAGTCTTTGATGGTTTTGTTCTCTTTAATTTCAAATTCTGCCGCGTTATATTTTGTTATAATATGATTTTTAATAAAATTTTGAAAGTCGGAAACAGAATAATCTTCGTTTAAAAAATCCTTAATATTAGCAACTCTTGATCTTACAGAGGATACGGCTTTTGCTTTAAGTTTTTCTTTGTCTACGTTAAGCGCTGACGATAAAATCTCTGCGTTGGAATTGTAAAGCAAAGTTCCATGATGCAATACCCTATTTCCAAATACAGTTTGGGCGTTTCCGGAAATTTTCTTTTCTGAAATCAAAATATCGTTTCTTCCCGAAAGAACAGGATTAAGCCCCATTTCTTTGAGTGCTTCAATTATAGGAAGTGTATATTTTTCAAAATCAATTCCCTCTTCGTTTTTATCTGTAATATAGGAAAAATTAAGATTTCCGAGATCGTGATACACTGCACCTCCGCCGGTTATTCTTCTTGCTATGTGTATCCCGTTTTTCTTTGTATAAGGAACGTTTACTTCGGCAAATACATTTTGGTTTTTTCCTATTACTACTGTTGGTTCATTTTGCCACAGTAAAAAATATTCTTCGTCACAGTATTTTAGCAGATACTCTTCTACTGCGAGGTTAAAATACGGATTTTTTGATTTTAAAACAGAAAATTTCATAATAAAATTTAGGGCTGCCACAAATATATTGCGACAGCCCTTCCTTTTCTAGAAGTTTATAACGAGAATTACGTTATATTAAAGGCCCTTCTTTGCGCGCTCTACCTTTTCAATGTCGGTAAAGTTGTTGGTAGGAACGTGTCCGGGAATGGGCATAATCTTTTCGTGAAGAGCGTCGATAATCCAATCTGCCTGAGGGAAGAAGCTCTTTTCAAGCTCAAATGCGGGAGTTATCCAGTTACGTGAGCCTACTACAACAGCAGGACCGTCAAGATAATCAAAGCACATTTCAGTAATGTTGGAAGCCATATCTCTCATTACGGAGTTTCTTTCTACAGCATCACCTACGAGAAGTATCTTACCGGTCTTCTTAACAGACTCGATAACCTTTTCATAGTTGAAAGGAACGATAGAACGAGCGTCGATGATTTCAGCAGAAATGCCGTACTTTTCTTCAAGAATCTTAGCAGCCTCGAGAGCTCTGTAAAGAACAGCACCGATGGTAAGAATTGTAACGTCCTTACCTTCTCTCTTGATGTCGGGCTCGCCGAAAGGAACTTCGTAGTGTCCTTCGGGAACTCCGCCTGCCATGAACTCCTCACCGATACCGTAAATTCTCTGAGACTCAAAGAATACAACGGGGTCGGTTCCGTCAAGAGCAGAGGTCATAAGACCCTTGGAGTCTGCAGGAGTAGCCGGGAATACAACCTTAAGTCCGGGAATGTGAGCGCAAAGAGCGGTCCAGTCCTGAGAGTGCTGAGCTCCGTACTTGGAACCAACAGAAACTCTAAGGGTGATAGGCATCTTAAGTATGCCTGCGCTCATTGCCTGCCATTTAGCCATCTGGTTGAATATTTCGTCGCCTGCGCAACCAATAAAGTCAGCGTACATAAGCTCAACGATAGCGCGTCCACCACACATTGCGTAACCTACTGCAGAGCCAACGATTGCAGACTCGGAAATAGGAGAGTTGAAGAATCTGTGGTAAGGAACAGCATCGGTCATCTTCTTATAAACGCCGAATGCTCCACCCCAGTCACGGTTATCCTCACCGTAAGCAATAAGAGTAGGATCGTCATAGAACTTATCAATGATAGGCTCAAAGAGACCGTCGCAGATGTTGTACATCTTCATCTTGGATACGGGCTTACCGTTTGCATCGGTAGCGGTACGAACCTTGCCCTTGATTTCCTTAACTCTGGGGCACTCTTCCTTAGGCATAAGCATTTCTGCTTCACGGGAAGGATCCATGCTTACAACCTTCTGGTTAGAGAACATGATGGAAGAGATTGCATCAGGCTCCTTGTCAAGATCCATACGAGGAGAAATGTCGTCGTTTATAGCGAGCTTCATTATCTCTGTCATACGGTTGGTGATCTCTTCGTGGAGGGTTGCGATTTCGTTTTCGGTTGCAATCTTGCCCTTGATGAGCTTGTTCTTGAATGCAACGATAGGATCTGCTGTCTTCCAAGCATCAATTTCCTCCTGAGTACGGTAGGTAGATGAGTCGGAGGGAGAGTGACCGGAAACGCGGTAAGTAACTACGTCGAGAAGCGCGGGACCCTTACCTTCAATAAGAAGCTGCTTCTTACGGGTAACTGCATCAATAACAGCGAGAGGATCATAACCGTTTACACGCTCTGCGTGCATCTGATCGGGATTGAAGCCTGCACCGAGACGAGCAACCATATCATATCCCATGGTTTCGCCGCGGGTCTGACCGCCCATTCCGTAGTGGTTGTTAAATACGTTGAAGAGGATGGGCAATCCGCCATCGCTGAACTTGCCGTCCATACCCCAGAGCTTAGTGATCTGGTCCATAGATGCAAAGTTGAGAGCCTCGAGAACGGGGCCACGTCCTGTAGCACCGTCACCACAGTTGGAGATGATGATACCGGGCTTGTGGTTGGAGCGCTTATAGAGAGCAGCTCCGAGCGCTATAGGCGCACTTGCGCCGACAATAGCGTTGTTGGGCATAAGTCCGAAAGGAATG
>JAZRLJ010000062.1:0-2700 GCA_045646755.1 Eubacteriales bacterium
GTATGCTGCATCCCGTTATACAGAAGCAAAGCTTGATAACTTCTGCCATGAATTATTTTCAGGAATAGATAAGAATGCTGTTGACTTTGTTCCTAACTATGATAATACGATGACAGAGCCGACGCTTCTTCCTACAACATTCCCGAATATTCTTCTTTCTCCCAATCTCGGTATTGCGGTAGGTATGGCTTGCTCAATTTGCTCGTTTAATTTATCCGAGCTTTGTGACGGAACTATAGCACTTCTTAAGAATCCGAACGCATCTGTAGATCGACTTCTCGATATAATCAAAGCCCCCGACTTTTCGATTGGTGCGCAGATAATATACGACAGAGATCAGATGAAGAAGATTTACGAGACTGGTGTTGGCAGCTTCAAGATGCGAGCTAAGTACGTCTACGACAAAAAGGAAAATTGTATAGACGTTCTTGAAATTCCGTATTCCTCTTGCATTGAGTCTATTATGAAGAAGGCTACCGAGATGATTAAGCTCGGCAAGTTGAAAGAGGTTTCGGATGTCCGTGATGCGATAGACATTAACGGATTTAAGCTCACTTTCGATCTCAAAAAGGACGCGAATCCTGAGATCGTTATGCAGAAGCTCTTCGCAACAACCGAGCTTGAGAATAATTTTGACTGCAATTTCAACATTCTTGTTGAAGGTACACCTTATCAGCTCGGTGTCAAGGATATTCTCCTCGAATGGATCAAGTTCAGAACTAAGTGCGTGCGTCGTGAGCTTGAATTTGATCTTGGTAAGAAAGAGGACAAGCTACATCTGCTTTTAGGTCTTGCGGCAATACTTCTTGATATTGATAAGGCTATAAGAATTATCAGAAATACCGAAAAGGAAGAGGATGTAATTCCTAATCTCTGTCAAGGATTTAACCTTACTAAGGTTCAGGCAGAGTATATTGCGGAAATAAAGCTGCGTAACCTCAACCGTCAGTATATCATAAACAGAGTTCAGGAGATTGAAAACCTTCGTAAAGAGATAGCAGACCTTCAAGAGCTTCTCAAGGACGAGGTTAAGCTTAAGCAGTATATAATCCACTCTCTTCAGGAAATAAAGAAGACCTACGGTAAGCCCAGAAAGACCGAAATAATAGAAAAAGAGCAGATTTCTGCTCCTCAGAAGGATATTTTCTTTGAAAACTATAACTGCAGACTTGTTATGACAAGAGGCGGTTACTTTAAGAAGCTCTCAATGCAGGCAGCAAGAGCTACCGATGAGCATAAGCTTAAGGAAGATGACTTTATTATCTACGAAGAGGATACAGATAATAAGGGTGACGTTCTGTTCTTTACCGATAAGGCGCAGATTTATCGTGCGAGAGTTGCGGATTTTGATCTTTGTAAGGCATCTAATATGGGAGATTACATTCCCACTAAGCTCTCAATGGATGATGACGAGCACGTTGTTTCCTGTAAGATGATATATGACATTGTTCCCGAGCATCACATTATATATATTTTTGAGAACGGTAAGGGAGTTCGTGTGCCTATGAGCGTTTACGAGGCGAAATCCCGTCGACGCAGGATAAGCGGTGCGTATTCTTTGGCATCACCTCTTGCAGGCGCTATATACGAGGGGGACAAGCCCGTTCAGATTTTCATCAGAAGCGATGCAGACAAGGGAATGCTTATAAAGAGTACGATAGTACCTGAAAAGAATACCAGAACTTCAGCAGGAACTCAGATAATGCAGCTTCCCAAAAAGAAAGGAAAGGTAGAGCTTGTAACAGATAGAATAGAGGAAATTGGCGAGGATGCTACAAAATGCAGAAAGCTTGCTATTCCTTCTACCGGAGTTTCTATCTCTCAGCTTACGCTGAAATTCTGATAAAAAGAAAAATCGGACGAAAATTCGTCCGATTTTTTGTCTTTATACCAAAGTTTCAAACTTGTAACCAACGCCCCATACTGTTTTGAGAGACCACTTGTCAGAGATTCCTTCGAGCTTTTCGCGAAGGCGCTTTACGTGAACGTCAACTGTACGAGAATCACCGAGATAGTCAAATCCCCATACCTTGTCAAGAAGCTGGTTTCTGGTGAAAACTCTGTTGCAGTTAGAAGCAAGGAAATAGAGAAGCTCAAGCTCCTTGGGGGGAATATCTATAGCCTTGCCGTTGAGCTTAAGCTCGTATTTCTGAAGGCTTATTTCAATATTCTCAAATCTTACAACCTCTTCGTCGTTGTTCTTTGCATGAGCATTGTAGCGACGCAAAACCGCCTTGATTCTTGCGGAAAGTTCCTTCATATCAAAGGGTTTTACTATAAAGTCGTCAGCGCCAAGCTCGAGACCGAGTACTTTATCGAAAATTTCTCCTTTAGCGGTAATCATAATAACTGGCTTTGGAGATATTTCTCTGATCTCTCTGCACACCTGCCAGCCATCTTTCTTAGGCATCATTATATCAAGAAGAACAAGATCCGGCTCGTAAATTTTAAAACAGTTCAGACCCTCAATTCCGTCATTTGCGGTTTTTACCTTGTAGCCCTCATTTTCAAAGTAAAGCTTAAGCATACCGCATATATTCACATCGTCGTCAACTATCAAAAGCTTAGTATCCATTTTTATACCTCCTAAATTGTTAACTTTGTTAAAAATCATTTAATCTTCATAATTATTATACAGGAATATTATGTGAAAGTCAAGAAATTTTTATGAATTTATTTTTAACTCTCTAAATATTTGAC
>JAZRLJ010000063.1:0-13668 GCA_045646755.1 Eubacteriales bacterium
GTTTCTTGTCTTCCTAAGACCGCTTGGCCTCCGACTTCAAAAAAAATTATAAGGTATCCGCCTACGCTAAGTCCCTCTGCAATAGCTCCCGCGCTTACGGTATCGATGAAGAAAATAAGCGAGCCGATAAGGAAAATGCCCGTATTTACAATAGGAGCAACGATAGCGCTTACCAGCACCGCAAGGTAGCGATTCACCCTTTCAAGAGCGGTGTAAGCAAGTCCTGCGAGCAGACCTGCCATAATCCCCTTCACCAGAACGGTTATAATAGTGCCGGGTATGCTGAGTCCGAACCAGAAGGCTGCATCAGCCGTCAGAAAGAACACCGCGCCCGAAACTCCTCCGAGCCAAGCTCCGACAAACGGTCCGCACATAGCCGCTCCAAGTACCACCGGTATCAAGGTCAGCGATATCGAGGCGAGTCCGCCTATCTTAATGAATCCGCCAAAATAGGCGAGAATTGCGACCAGCGCCGTAAAAAGCGCTACGAGCACAAGCTTTTCTGTCTGCGCTCTCCTTGTGTTTTTTTTCATAAAATCCTCCTTGCTGTCGTCCGTATATTTAGAGCCTTAGCTCACGGTACAACGCATATATTTATTCCTCAGTCGAGGTAATAAACAAGTGAAATTATTTGTTTTTCTTGTAAATCAAATTCAGTCCTTTAAGGATTAAATTCTCGTCATATGTAATGTTTTGTTTAC
Source organism: Eubacteriales bacterium (assembly GCA_045646755.1). GTDB lineage: Bacteria > Bacillota > Clostridia > Oscillospirales > CAG-272 > UBA1740. The sequence continues at coordinate 702 of JAZRLJ010000063.1, forward strand.
AACAAGGCAGAATTATCGAGGAATATCCACCCGTTGCGATTATCTTAGCATTTCCGCCAAGCTCAGCGTTTATTCGCTCCGACATACCGTCTATCATACACGCCGCTCCCAGCACCACTCCCGATTTCATACAGTCTGCTGTGTTCTTTCCTATCGCCGACGAAGGCGCCTCAAGACTAACGAGCGGAAGCTGAGCAGTACCACCCGCAAGAGCGCTCAGTCCAAGCATAACTCCGGGAGCAATCGAAGTTCCTATAAAAGCTCCCTTTTCGTTTACCGCAGTAAGCTTAGTCGCAGTACCCATATCAACTATAACAGACGGACTTCCGTAGAGAAAGTGCGCTGCGACAGATGCGCATATAAGGTCTGCGCCAACGGAGGAGGGCATATCACACTGTATTCCTATTCCCGTCTTAACACCGGGTCCAACCACTATTGCTTTCACGCTAAAAAGCGTATCAATAGCGCGGCAAAGAGCACGGTTAATCTGTGGAACAACCGAAGAAATTATCGCCGCGTCTATTCTTTCTCGCTCCACCGAATGAAGAGAAAAAACGCTGAGAATTCTAGCTGCGTATTCATCGGCGGTAGCTTTGGTGTCCGTTGCTATATCCGACACGAAAACAATCTCGTCGTCCGCAAAGCCGCCAAGCTTTATATTGGAATTTCCTACGTCAACAGTCAAAAGCATAAGTTTTCCCTCCGTTTTCGCTTAGAACTATAATATAGCACACTATTCTCTGTTTGTCAAGAAAATTCTCATTGTATCTTTTATCCTCTCCTATTGCATTAACCTGCTTTTTATGTTAAAATTATAAGCAATAAGCATTCTGCACGTCCAATTTTTCCCAACGCAAGAAAGGAACTCACATAATGACAACTAACATTGACATAATCATAGAAAAACAACGAAATTTCTTTTCATCCGGAGCCACCCTTCCATTCAGCTTCAGACTTGCCTCTCTGAAAAAATTAAAAGCCGCCATATCAGAAAACGAGAGCAGAATACTCTCAGCGCTGAACACGGACCTTGGAAAAAGCGAGTACGAATCGTATATGTGTGAGATAGGAATGGCTCTATCCGAGATAAGCTATATGATAAAAAATCTCAAAAGACTTATAAAACCGAGAAGAGTGCGCACACCTCTAGCTCAGTTTCCGTCAAAGAGCTACGTTTTACCCTCTCCATACGGAAACACCCTCATTATGAGTCCGTGGAATTACCCCTTTCTTCTGACGATAGACCCTGTGGCAACCGCTATTGCGACAGGAAATACGGCGGTAGTCAAGCCTAGCGCGTATTCTCCTGCTACAAGCAACGTAATTAAGGAAATACTATCCGAGTGCTTTGACGAGGAATATATTGCAGTCGTTACCGGAGGAAGAGCAGAAAACGCAGAGCTGCTCTCAAAGAAATTTGACTTTATCTTTTTCACAGGAAGCTCGGCGGTAGGAAAAGAGGTGCTGAGACGCGCCGCAGAAAATCTCACTCCCGCAGTTCTCGAGCTTGGCGGAAAAAGTCCCTGCATAGTAGACTCAAGCGCTAAGATATCTTTAGCCGCAAAGAGAATAGTATTCGGCAAGTTTCTTAACTGCGGTCAGACCTGCGTCGCTCCCGACTACGTCCTCTGTCACTCCTCGGTAAAGGAGGAGCTTATCTGTGCTATCCGACTTGAAATTTCCCGTCAGTACGGAGAGAAGCCTTTAGATAACGATAGCTATGGCAAAATAATCTCCGAGAAGCATTTTGACCGTATTTTAGGGCTTATAGATAGCAAAAAGCTTGTAATGGGTGGCGATTTTTCAAAAGAAAGGCTCAAAATCGCACCAACCGTTATGACGGACGTGGTGCGTGAGGACGCCGTTATGGGAGAGGAAATATTCGGCCCTGTTCTTCCTATTCTAACCTTTGATAATATAGACGATATTGTCAGAGATATTAACGAAGGCCCAAGTCCTCTTGCACTTTATCTCTTCACCGAGGACAAGGCGGTCATGAATAAAATAACAACTCTCGTTTCATTTGGCGGCGGTTGTATCAACGACTGTATAATCCACCTTGCAACGAGCAATATGGGATTTGGCGGAGTTGGTGAAAGCGGAATGGGTGCATATCACGGCAAGGTAGGATTCGACACCTTCTCACACTTAAAATCCATAGTGAAGAAAAGCACGAAAATTGACCTGCCTATGAGATACGCCCCCTACGATAGCGAGCTTAACAAAAAGCTCCTTAAATTTTTCCTTAAATAAAAAGTCTATTTCGCATTTGATTTTTCTGTTTTGTCACTTGAAAAGAACTTGGTTAGGTGATATAATTAAAAACAAGTAAAAGCGACCTGGTGCATAGCAGGTCACCTATGCTAATTTATAAACAAGGAGAATGCATTTTAAATGCAAAGAAAAAATGAAAAAGTTACTTATTCTGCTTCTTGCAACGTTGACTCTTCTTTCTCTTGCTGCCTGCGGTGACAATGGCGGAGGCGGAAACGAAGAAGGCGAGCACAGCCACTCATTCACCTACGTTGAGCAAGTTCCCGCAACCTGCACGACAGAGAGCTACCACCTTTACAAGTGCGAGTGTAATGAGGAAAGACGCGATACTGTCACAACGGCAATGGGACACGCATTTTTTGAGAGCAATTGGCAGCTCAAAAAAGAGCCGACGCTCACAGAGAGCGGCCATCTTACAAACGAGTGTACACGTTGCGGTGAAAAGAGCGAGCACATACTTCCCTCTCTTAATGAGACAGACTACAATTACACCCCTGCACAAAACCTGACGTGCGAATCGTCGCTCACACAGGCGATAGATAACTATCACGTACAGCTTTACGGCACTCATTATAACTTTAAGGTACAGATTGAAGTTCCCGCGCATAACTATCAACCCGTATATACCGAGTACGAATACAGCGAGCGATGCGTCGGCTGTCAAAGCACCAAGGTCGGCACATGGCATCCCCACACCTACGAGCTTGATAACTACAAGGGTATATGCTCAATTTGTGATCACGAGAGTGCGCGCGAGGTGTTTAAGGTAACCGCTATTCATGGCACTACTATCGTAGGTACTCTGAGCCACGGTCCCGGAAGCGAAAGACTTTACTTTGACGAACCTGTGACAGAGGCATTTGCATTTAAGGACACCTACGTAATAGCAGCAGCTCCCGAGGGTCCATACTACGACTGCGTTGACTCCTGGCACACAATCGCCGATAATGAAAGCAATCGTTTTAGCTCATGGTCTGAGGAATATGATTTACAAGTATGGCGCGACAGCTCCATATATGCCGAAATGGATAAAAAGCAGGCGCAGATTTCAATTCTTTGGAGCAACGGACTCAAGGATTCCGAGGGTGTTTTCGTTCGCTCAGAGGGAACAAACAACGGCTACACGTACTACAATGTAAACCTTGGAGACACCTACACTCTCGTTCCCGCAGAAAACACCGAAGTTTCGGTATTCCTCGGTTGGTCTAACGGAAGCGATGACTTCACAGAGCTTTTCACTAACAACGAAATTGTTATCACTGAGGGTACGACTGACGAGGTTCTCGCAAAGAACTCCTTCATGCCGGTATCCAGCAGCTTAACCGGTCTGCTTCCCTATCATGCCATTGAAAAGTACATACTCGTTTCGGGATATCTCTACAACACCGAAACCATGACTATAACGAAGTACGATACTCCTACCGTCCTTCCGCTTAATTCGGCTAATAATATGGATATCAAGTTCGTCAACTACTATAACGACGTAAACGCTCTCTACGTAAAGAACGTTAACGACGAGGGCAAAATTCTTGCGCGCGGACTGTATTACGAAGCTACAGGCGGCGAGGTTTATTGTCTCACAGACTCAAAGCTCGATTTCCGTCACATTAACTACACCGTATCGCCCGAAAACGTAACTGTTAACGGCGAGGAATACTGCGAGTTTAAATTTCTCTCAACCGGCTCGCGTCACACAAATCTTGATCTCTACTGGGGCAAATCTGCAGAATGGATGTATCAGGGACACACTCTTGCAGGCGCATACTTCTACCTTGCGGCATCTCCCGAGAATTACCTTGACGTAAGTGATATATCCGTCAGCATCATCGAAACCGACCTCAGAAAGCTCTCGACAGTCACCGTAAGTCTCAACTCTATTCCCACCGAGGAAGAACTGATTGCTTACTACGTGGCGTTCATGTCTGAGTATCTCTCATATAACAGCAAAAACCTCTACACCGGAAAGCCCTGCACAAGCATTTACAAGCTGTCCTCTTCAAGCGTCGAAAGTCAGGCGCAGAGCATTTTTGACAACGACAGCAAACTTTATATGTGGCTCACAAATTACTACTGCTGTGAAATAGACTTCTCTGTTGACGAGTACAACTCAACGCTTACAATCACACTTGAAGAGCTGTATAAAAACTGATAATACGGCAAACCGCAAAAACACCAAGCTAAAATCATTTCAAAAACAAATGCGAGGTGCGGAGTAAAATCCGCACCTCGCTCATTTTATTTTTGCTGTTTATTTTTCTACGCTTTGTTCTTCTTCAGAGTCTTTTTTCTTTTCACGGGAACGGAAAATCTGACGTCTGAAAAGTATTACGTTCAGCACCGCAAAGAAAGCCACAAAGATTATAAGACATACTACAGGATTCTTCGGCGCGTAGGTTGCAAGGAACATCATAGGAAGACCGAAGACTATCGCAGGGAAATTCTGATAAACAAGGTTATCTGCCGCGGGTGTCTTAAAGTCGGGGTCTACCTCACGAAGAAGTATAATACCCGTGCTTGCAGTACCGGTAAGCATACCGTAGGTCGCTAGGAACTGCTCCTCGGAGTATTCCTTGAAGAGTGTCTTAGCAATAAATCTCGTGTAAGCGTAGGTGATTACAAGACCTACCACAGCGATAATTATTATAAGTCCCCAATAGTTTTCGAGAATATCAAGTCTTATTGCCGCAACACCCGAAACTATCATAAGGTCAAAGAAGAAATTACTCGTTCTTGTGAGAAGGAAATTGTTAGTATGCTTTCTTCTCATAAGTTTTCCCTTACGAAGACCGTTCATAATTCCCTTAAGGAGAGTTGCCATAAGAACTCCGATAAGGAAGTTAAAGCCGTATATGAGCGAGGTCATACCGGGAAGAATAGTAGCAATACCTCTCATAACGAAATAAGTCATAAGATAAGCAAGAGCGATGTACGCTATCTGCTCGGTCATCTTATCCATACTGTCCTGCATAGGAATTTCGTTTTCAGTCTCGATTTCATCGTTACGAAGAGGACGCTCGCTTAGGGGCGATTTCTTAAGCTTTCCGCATCTCTTCATAAGAATAAGATGGAATACGCCTCCGAGAGCCGCGGAAATGAATCCGAGAGCCGCAATCGTAAGACCGAAGCTTCTGCCTCCGTCAAAGCCAAAATCCTTTTCGTAGATATTACCGTAGTTAAGAGCCTGACCGCTTCCCTGTCCGAAGCCAAAAGGAAGAAGCACGCCGGCAGCAGGGAAAAATTCAGGAATTATCACAGCCGCAACGGTAATGGTTATTGCAAGTCCAAACGCGCCTTGAAGAAGATATGTAGCAACGGTAGTTACGCCCGAATTGAAAATCTCCTCGCTACGCTTTTTGGTGAGCTTGCCTTCGGTAGTCTTGAGAGCCGAAGCGATAAATCCAAGCGCAAGAGCATGATAGGTAATAACCTCCATACTTGCAGTGCCGCTTCCACCGAAAAGCTCGGTATCAAACATTACCACGCCTGTAATCGCTTTGTATATTGCCTCTATTATCAGAAGCATAGCGCCTCCAAGAACCGATGTCGGTATAAGTGATGCCTTGAGAATCGGAACTGCTCTTTTAAGCACGTTTCCCGCAAGAAGCGAGCCAAGAAGTATTGCAAAAAGAAGCATCCAACCCCACACCTTAAAGTCCGAGAAATTCTCCATTGTTTTCCCCTTTCTTTATCTGTTGGTATCTGTAGAAAATATTAACGTATTTGAGCGCGTTGAAGCGCTTATCCGATTTAAACTGAAAAATTCTCTTGCCTATGTAAATATTGAGCTTGTTCTTGCCGAGCACCGCAAGAGAAGAAATATCGTCGAATAGATATTCGGTAGTCTGTCCGTTTTCGGTTGCGACTACCTTGTTTCCGTACAGAGAAATCTGCGCGTTTTCATAAACCGAAAGCTTCTCCGTATAAGGAATAACCTCCTTCACCGAGGAATACTCGGTGTAAATCGGAGTGTCGTAATAAGGCGATAGGTCGAGGGAAAGAATTTCTTTCTTCTGGTATTCATACCAATCGGAAACGAATCTAAATCTGAAATTCGGGTTATCGGAAACAAGCTCCTTGTTTTCGGTATATTTGGCGCTAAGACCGCATCTCTTACAGGTTATGGTGTCGTTCTTTGACTCAAAGGTCGAAAGTGAGCACTCGGGACAAACGTAAATAGCTCTTTCAAGATACTCGGCGCGCTTTTTGTGACGGAATCTTCCGTCAGCGTTAGCCTCGTTTACGTAGAGCTCCGCACGGATTACCTCAGCGAGCTCGTTATCCGTAATATCTGCATATTCAGAAGGCTCCATAACGCGACTGACACGGCAGGTAGTCCTTCCCTTTCTTACAACGTCACTCCACCTCGGGTGAGTGCCGTATCCACCCTCAATTTTTACGAAAGCGATAGGAAGTCCAAGCTTTCTTGCGAGAGCCGCAATCGAGGAATTCATATATTCGGTCTTGCCGCTGTAGGTCCTGTTTCCTTCGGGAGCTATCGCGATTGAGCCGCCCTCTGCAGCAACCTTTATACAGGTCATAATCGCTCTGACGTCGGTCGATTGCTTTTTAATCGGAATTGGATTTACCAAAAACTTTATGAGCTTTGATACAAAGCCGTTCGAGAAAATATCCTCACTCGCTACGTAATACAAAACCTTCTTAAAGGGCATGCCCACGAAAAATTGGTCAAAGGCCGTCTGGTGATTGTAGAGAACGAGATACTGCCTGTCTCTGCCCTCCTTCAGCCGCTCTACCCTGAGTCCGTACTTAATACGAGAATACGGATAAAGAAAAAGATTCACGAGATTTCGCACGAAATTATGCCTTTTTCTTGTCCATTTTTTTGTTGTTTTCTTCATATCAGGAAACCTGACTTTCTTAAAATTCTCTCCTCAATTGAGCAGAGAAACTTAAAAATTATTAAGTATTACTTCCCAAGTATAGCACAAAAAGTAGGTATTTGTCAACAAAATTCTCCAAAATGGAAAAGGACGCCAAAATTTACAGCGTCCTTTAAGCGTATTTTTAACTGTGATGACGATGGTGACGAGGGGTGTGAGGATGCATAAGCTTCTTCTTTTTTGCTTCCTCACGGGCGCTTATTGCTCCGTCAAGCTGAATATCACCGGTACGAACAAGACTAATCTTAGTAAGCATCGGGCCAAAAATCTCATACACGAGAACGGCAAAGAGAGTTATATTCGAAACTATCATTCCCTCAGCTCCGAGCGTCTGCGCCTTCATAGCCATTCCGAGCGCAACTCCCGCCTGAGGAAGAAGAGTGACACCGAGATACTTTATTATAGAATCGTCGCAGTGAGTCATCTGAGCGCTGAAACGAGCGCCGAAGTACTTACCGAGGGAGCGGGAAATAATGTAGATTACACCTATGAGAATTATAATTCCCTCTTTAAATACCGAAAGCTCAAGCTCTGCTCCGCTGAGCACAAAGAAAAGAACGAGCAAGGGAGCGGTCCATCTGTCAACTCTATCCATAAGCTCCTCGGAGATTTCACAGACGTTGCAGAATACCGTACCGAGCATCATACAAGAAAGAAGAGAAGAAAACTCAATATGCAGTCCGTTGCCGAGGTCAAACTTAAGCATAGACAGCGCAACGGTCATAAGCACGAAAACAACCGAAATTGAAAGACGCTTCGACCTTGAATGGAAGAGCTTTTCGCAGTAGTTGAAAACAAATCCCATTACAGCGCCGAGAATAAGCGAAAGAACAACCTCGAGAACAGGCGATACGACAACGGAAAGGATATTTACGCTTCCTGTGGAAATAGACTTTGCAACTCCGAATGAAACCGCAAAAACCATAAGTCCGACGGCATCGTCAAGAGCAACTACAGGAAGAAGAATATCGGTAAGCTTTCCCTTTGCCTTATACTGCTTGACAACCATAAGAGTAGCTGCAGGAGCGGTGGCTGTAGCAACTGCGCCAAGGACTATCGCAGCCTCAAGAGAAAACTTATCGGGAATAATGAAATGAAGACCTATAAGAAATGCGTCAACCACAATACAGGTGAATAAAGCCTGGAAAATTCCGATTACGGTTGCCTGCTTTCCTATTTTCTTAAGCTGAGTGAGTCTGAACTCGTTTCCTATCGAAAACGCTATAAATCCAAGAGCAACGTCCGAGAAAAGAGAAAGCGCCTCTATCTTCTCGTTGCTTGTAAAACCAAGTCCGTCAACTCCGATAGCTCCGAGAAGATACGGACCTACGAGAATTCCCGCAACGAGATACGCCGTTACTGCGGGAAGCTTCAGAATTTTGGCTACACGGGAAAGCATAAGTCCCGCAAGAATTGCAATCGAAATGCTAAGTAAAATTTCCATATTGAACCTCGTATACTTTAAAAGACAAAACGTTGCCCCGCGAGTCAAGTCCCACGGAGCGAATACTATTCTAGCACACTAATTTATATTTTTCAAGAGGGTTTAATAAAAATATACCAAGAGCTTGTTTGGGTCCCGCAAATACTCTTTCCAAATATTACATTTGCGTTTTTTCTCCAAGTATGATATAATATATATGCCGAAGGGGTACGCCATACGCTATCCCTTCGAATCTTTTTTTGGGAGGACGACGCATGAAAAGAATCTTTACACTTATTATCAGCACCGTACTTCTTATTTTTACATTCACCGTCAGCGTATCAGCAGCTACCGCTCATACAGTGGTAAAAGGCGATACAATGTGGAAAATCGCCGTAAAATACCAGGTAGGACTCAGCGAAATCAAAAGCGTGAACACTCATATCAAAAATCCCGATCTCATCTACCCCGGTGACGTTCTGAATATTCCCGCGAAAGACTCGCAGGCTGATTCTTTCGAAAAAGAGGTCGTAAGACTCGTTAATATCGAGCGACGGAAAAACGGACTCTCCGACCTTACTTACGACTGGCAGCTATCCAGAGTCGCACGCTATAAATCACAGGATATGAAGGATAATAACTATTTCTCGCACACCAGTCCCACCTACGGCTCACCCTTTCAGATGATGAAAAGCTTTGGTATAAGCTATCGAAGTGCAGGCGAAAACATAGCAAAGGGGCAGGCAACGCCAGAGGCGGTAGTAAAGGCTTGGATGAATTCCTCAGGACATAGAGCAAATATACTTAACGCCTCGTTCACACACATAGGCGTCGGCTACGTGGCAAACGGAAAATACTGGACTCAGATGTTCGTAGGCAGATAGCAGATACGAAAAGCGTAGGTTTTTATTCGACCTACGCTTTTATTCTCTTTCCCATTGAGGATTTTATAAAAAAGTTAGAAAAAATTAGTAAAAACCTATTGACAAAAAAATCTCGCTGTGCTATACTTTTAGGGTAGTTAGCATAGGCTAACTGCCAGACAAAAGCGTATTGTGAGGACGAAGATGAAGCTTTCTATTGCAGAGGAAAGAAAGGAATACACGGTCAAGTCAATCGAAATCGATGACGGTGAGCTTAACTCATTTTTATTTTCTCTCGGCTGCTATGAAGGAGAGCCTATAACCCTTATCAAGCGCAGAAGAAGCGGCTCCATCGTGGTTATCAAGGACGGAAGATATAATTTCGACAACCTTCTTTGCGAAGCTATTGAAGTAGAATAAAAAAGAGATTTTTTGAAAATCTCTTTTTTAAAAGCCAATGAAGTTAGCGGCCGCTAACCAATAAATCATTTCTATGTATTCAGGAGGATTCCTTCAAAATGAGAATTGCCTTGGCAGGAAATCCGAACAGCGGTAAAACCACCATGTTCAACGCCCTTACCGGCAAAAACGAAAAGGTCGGAAACTGGGCGGGCGTTACCGTAGACAAAAAGGAACACCCTATAAAAAAGACCTTTTATAAGGGGGAAGAAGAGCTTATCGCGGTAGACCTGCCGGGAGCTTACTCGATGTCGCCCTTCACCTCGGAGGAGAGCATTACCAGCGCCTACGTCAAAAACGAAAAGCTCGACGCTATTATTAACATAGTTGACGGAACAAACCTTTCGAGAAGCCTTTTCTTCACGACGCAGCTTCTTGAGCTTGGAATTCCCGTGGTAGTAGCGCTGAACAAAACCGATATAAACAGAAAAAAAGAGACTAAAATCGACGTCAGACTCCTTAGCGAAAAGCTTGGTTGCCCCGTAGTCGAAACGGTTTCTACCTCTGCAAAAGGAATATCCGAGCTTGTAAGCGCGGCAGTCGGCATTTTTGGAAAGGAGCAGATAGCTCCCTACACCGATAACACAAAGGCGCTTACAGACAAAGCATTGGCAAAAGCTGCCGACAAAAAACGTTACTCTTTTGTAAATAAAATCGTTGCCGAGGTCGAGGCGCGTAAAATTCTTACGAAGGATACAAACCGGCAGGATAAGGTCGATGCTGTTCTGACTAACAAATGGGCAGGAATTCCTATTTTCGCTGTGGTTATGTTCCTTGTTTTCGGCATTTCTCAGGCATGGCTCGGTCCTTGGATTGCAGACACCTTCTGCGGATTTCTTGAAGCAGGACAGGGACTTCTCGCAGACGCGCTTTCAAACGATGCGGGCGAGCTTGGAATCTGGGCCTCTATCTTAGTCGACGGTATTATCGGGGGCGTTATAGCGGTTATCGGATTTTTGCCTCTTGTTATGATAATGTATTTTCTTATCGCTCTCCTTGAGGACTGCGGCTATATGGCGAGAGCTACGGTAGTTCTCGACCCAATTTTCAAAAAGGTAGGTCTTTCGGGCAAATCGGTTATCCCCTTCGTTATCGGAACAGGCTGCTCCATTCCGGGCGTTATGGCGTGTCGTACAATACGCGACGAGAGAGAAAGAAAAACAACCGCAATGCTCACTCCCTTTATGCCCTGTGGAGCTAAGCTTCCCGTAATCTCACTTTTTGCCGGTGCTTTCTTCGGCAAATCCGCTTGGGTTGGCACTCTTATGTATTTTGTCGGAATACTCATTATTCTTCTCGGAGCATTTCTTATAAATAACATCGTAGGATATAAGAAGAAGTCCTATTTCATAATCGAGCTTCCCGAGTATAAGCTCCCCAGCCTTAAAAGAAGCGCTCTGTCAATGCTGCAGCGTGGTTGGGCGTTTATAGTAAAGGCCGGAACGATTATACTGGTCTGCAACTTTGTAATTCACGTAATGCAAACGTTCAATTGGAGATTAGAGGCGGTTGACTCAGCAGATTCTATTCTTCACGATATAGCCACTCCCTTCGCATACATAATAGCTCCTGTAGTAGGTGTAGTTGCATGGCAGCTTGCCGCTGCGGCAATCACGGGCTTTATTGCAAAGGAAAACGTAGTAGGTACTCTTGCGGTATGCTACGGAATCTCAAACCTTATCGACCTTGACTCCTTTGAAATGATAGGCTCGGCAAACGAGGTAACTCTTGCATTCGGCATTTCCTCAGCCGCGGCTCTTGCATTCCTTATGTTCAACCTCTTCACTCCCCCCTGCTTTGCGGCTATCGGCGCTATGAACGCTGAGCTGAGAGATAAAAAATGGTTCTGGGCGGGAATAGGCCTTCAGTTTGCGGTAGGATATTCTGTAAGCTTTATCGTCTACTTCTTCGGAACACTTTTCTCGGGCGACGGCTTCTCTAAGGCTTGGATGCCCATCGTAGGCTGGATAATAATGATTATTCTTGGCGCTATTCTTACTTTACTGATTCTAAACAGAAAGCTCGCATCAAAAAGCGAAGAGAAAAAGTCCAAGGAAATGGCTAAGGTATAAAAAATGAGTGCAGGCGAAATCATTGCAATTGTCATAAGCGCACTTATAATCGGCGGCGCTTTGGCTTATATAATCAGGGCTAAAAAAAGCGGCAAAAGATGTATCGGCTGTCCCGACTCCACCTCTTGCAGCGGTGCTTGTCGCTCCTGCAATTGTGAATGTAAAAGCAAACCGAGAGAAAATCAATAAACAAAAAATCCCGTCAAATCGACGGGATTTTCTAATATAAGTTTACAAATTGTCCGGTTTACGCTTTCGGATAAATCTGATAGAAATGAGTGATATTGAGGTCCTCAGGCATATCAAGTCCGTGAGATCCGCATCCTCCGTCTATCTCGTGGCAGCCATGGTCCATTGCAAAACCTAGAAGTGTGTTATGATTTTTCCACTTGGTCTTTATAAGCTCTGCAAACATACCAAACGTTCTTACGTTTGCTCTGAGCTCACCGAGAGTTATGGGAGCCTCGGGACCGTTCTTGTGCATAGTTGCGTCATAGTTTCCGTTATAAGCGAGGATGAAATCGTGCTTATCTTCGATAATAAGCTCTGCCGCTTTAGCGTTTACCTCTTCAACGTTTGCCATAATGTAATAGTCTACCCCTTCTCTTTCAAGGTAGATATTCGCAAGACTGCATTTAGCACTTGCAGCAATAATAGCGGGCTTCTTACCTGCTCTGATAAGAGCATCAAAGAGAGTATCGATTTTGATGACGGGCTTCTCGTATTTCTGTATACCGTGAACCTCTGGCTGAGCGCCCGTATACATAGTGCCGAAGCATACGGGAGTTACAGAGGGCATAGGTGAGCGCATAGGAAGACTAAGCTCACATCTTGAGGTAACCATAGTGAAAAATTCGGGATATTTCTCATAAATCCACTGAGCTATCGCGTCGGGATTATACATAAAAATTCTATCAGCCTTTTTGCCGCCGAGCTTTTCCTCTGCGTACTTTACGAGAGTTTCGTTTGCGGGAG
>JAZRLJ010000064.1:0-10958 GCA_045646755.1 Eubacteriales bacterium
GTATATGCGGTGCTTGGCGATGGCGAAACAGAGGAAGGTCAGGTTTGGGAGGCTGCTATGTTTGCGGCTCACTACAAGCTTGATAATCTTTGCGCGGTCGTTGACCTTAATAAGCTTCAGATAGACGGACCTATCGCCGAGGTTATGAATCCTATGCCTCATGACGAGAAGTTCCGTGCTTTCGGATGGCACGTTATCGTAATCAATGCTCATAGCTTTTCTGAGCTTGAGGCGGCGTTTGCGGAGGCGAAAACCGTAAAGGGCAAGCCTACTATGATTATAGCAAACAGCGTTAAGGGCAAGGATGTTTCCTATATGGAAAACAAATGTGAATGGCACGGTCAGGCTCCCAAAGAGGATCTTTACAAGGTAGCTGTGGAAGAGCTTGAAAAAATCGGCGAGAGCCTTAAATAAGGAGAGCAGAGATGGCAGATAAGAAGGCTACCAGAGAGAGCTACGGCGCAGCACTCGCCGAGCTTGGTGAAAAGTATGATTTCCTCGTTCTTGACGCTGACCTTGCGGCAGCAACCAAGACGGGTGTGTTTAAGAAGAAGTTTCCCGAGAGATTTTTTGACTGCGGTATCGCAGAGGGAAATATGATAAGCGTTGCGGCAGGTATCGCAACAACCGGTAAGGTTGTATTTGCTTCTTCCTTTGCAATGTTCGCAGCTGGAAGAGCGTTTGAGCAGGTTCGTAACTCTATCGGATACCCCCACCTCAACGTAAAGATAGGCGCAACTCACGCAGGTATCACCGTAGGTGAGGACGGCGCTACCCACCAGTGTAACGAAGACCTCGCGCTTATGCGTACCATTCCCGGAATGACTATAGTTAACCCCTCCGATGCTAACGAGGCTTATGCAGCGGTTGAGGCGGCTATAAACTTCTACGGTCCTATGTATCTCAGATTTGGCAGATTTGCAGTTCCTAATCTCACCGCTGAAATGCCCGGTTACAAGTTCGAAATCGGCAAGGGTGTTGTTATGAAGGAAGGCGCTGACGTTACCATTGCCGCTACAGGTTATATGGTTCACGTTGCTCTTGAGGCTGCGGAGCTTCTTGCAGCTGAGGGTATCTCCGCTGAGGTAATTAACATTCACACCATCAAACCCCTTGACACCGAGCTTCTTGCCGCTAGCGCAAAGAAGACCGGCGCGGTTGTTACCGCCGAGGAGCACAACGTTATCGGTGGACTTGGCGGAGCAGTTTGCGAGGCTCTTGCGGGTGTTTGCCCTGTTCCTGTTCTTCGCGTAGGCGTTGAGGACAGATACGGTAAGAGCGGTAAGGTTCCCGCGCTTCTTGAGGAGTACGGTCTCACCAAGGAGAATATCGTAGCAAAGGCTAAGGCAGCTATAGCTCTTAAAAAGTAATAATTTAATACAAAAAAGGAAGGCTTTGCGCTTTCCTTTTTTTGTTGCTTTTTATACTAAAAATAGCGAAAAAGTAAATCAAAGTTTGCATTATTTGGTAAAAAATACTATCAAGAAAAGGCCTAACATTTCCAGAAAAATGTTGTTTTTCTCGTTGATAAATTTCTTTTTTTGAGACGCTTCTCTGAGAATGCTTTTGTGTATATTTAACAAAAATTATTTCACAAAATATTTTAAAAAGGTGTTTACAAAAACAGATAAATGTTGTAAAATATATAAAGAATATTATAAAGCGGGGTATAATCACTATGAAGAGAATACTACTTAAGCTTTCGGGAGAGGCGCTTTCAAACGGAAGCGGTGAGATTTACGACGTCGATTTTGTCGATAAGGTTGCAGAGTCTCTTGTAAAGTGCAAAAAACTTGGATACGAAATCGCGGTGGTGCTTGGCGCGGGTAACATATGGCGTGGCAGATCAAGCGGTGAGATGGACAGAACGAGCGCTGACAGAATGGGTATGCTCGCTACCGTCATAAATTCCATTTGCCTTAAGGACGCCGTAGTTCGTGCAGGCGCAGACTCTGTTGTTATGACAGCGGTGCCTATGTCTCCCTTTGCGGAGAACTATTCCTCCGACGTTGCAAAGAAATATCTTTCGGAGGGTAAAATCGTTGTGTTTGGCGCAGGACTCGGTATTCCGTTCCTTTCTACCGACACTACGGGCGCTGTAAGAGCGGCAGAGATTGATGCTGACGCTATGCTTATGGCAAAGAACGTTGATTACATTTACACAGCCGATCCCAGAAAGGACCCTACGGCAAAGAAGCTTGAGTGTGTTAAGGCTTCCGAGGTTCTTGCGATGAATCTTAAGGCCATAGACGCTACGGCAACCGCATTCTGTCTCTCGACGGGTATGCCTATCCGCGTGTTTGGTCTCCGTGACCCCGAGGATATTGTCAGAGCGGTTCAGGGTGAGGTAAAGGGCACTCTCGTTACGGCAGAATAAAAATAATTATTACATACACAGGAGAAAAGAAAATGAAACTTGATACCAGAGATTACGAAGCAAAAATGAAGAAGTCTATCGCTTCTTATACAGAGAATCTTTCTACTATCCGCGCAGGAAGAGCAAATCCCGACGTTCTTAAGAAGGTTAACGTTGATTACTACGGCTCTCCCACACCTATCGCATCTATCGCGGAGATTAAGGTTGCAGATGCCCGCACCATTATTATAACGGCTTGGGATAAGTCGGCTATGAAGGGTATTGAGAAGGCAATCCTCACCTCCGACATTGGAATTAACCCTCAGAATGACGGCTCTTGCATTCGTCTTTCCTTCCCCCCAACAACCGAGGAGCGCCGCCGCGAACTTTCTAAGCAGATAGCTAAGATGGGTGAGGATGCAAAGGTTGCTATCCGTAACATCCGACGCGATGCTAACGATAAGATTAAGGCACTTAAGAAGGATTCCGAGATGACCGAGGATGAGGCAAAGGCTTCCGATAAGTCGGTTCAGGACCTTACCGACAAGTTTATCAAGGAAATTGACACCATCACAGCAAACAAGACTAAGGAAATAATGGAAATCTGACATCCGAAAGAGGACTGAAGTGTTTTTTAAAAAGAAGAAAAAAACGACCTTCGTTACCGATGACAGACTTGATTCCGTAGCGATAATCTGCGACGGAAACGGCAGATGGGCCACAAGGCGCGGACTTCCTCGCAGTGCAGGACATATAGCGGGCGCAAAGCGTATTCAGCCTGCTCTTGAGAAATTCCGCGAGCTTGGTGTCCATCACGTCACTCTCTACTGCTTCTCTACCGAAAACTGGAAGAGACCTGCAGAAGAGGTAGACGTTATAATGAAGCTTGTCTACAAGTATCTTGACGAGGTTGTTATTGAGAAAATAAAAACTGATAAGCAGTTTTGCGTTAAGTTTATAGGTGACCTTTCGCCTCTTCCTGCAGCGCTCCGTGAGAAGTGCATTGAGGTGGAGAATATGGCTACCGATAAGCCGTTTGTTTGTAACGTAGCGCTCAATTACGGCGGAAGAGCCGAGATTGTCCACGCGGCAAACAGTGCTATTAAGGACGGACACGCAGAGCTTAGCGAGGAAATTTTATCTAAGTATATGTATACCTCGAAATCACCTGATCCCGACCTTATCATAAGAACGGGCGGTGACTTCAGAGTATCTAACTTCTTGCTTTGGCAGAACGCGTATTCGGAATTCGTTATTCTTGATACGCTCTGGCCGAATTTTGACGAACAGGAGATAATGAAAGCCGTCGAAGCCTTTTACAAGCGCAAGCGTAGGTTTGGCGGTCTTGACAAGGAAGAAAAGAAATGAAAGTAAGAGTTTTGACCTCGATAGGAATTGCAGCTGTCGGACTTCCGATACTCTTCTTATCAAGGTATCTTATATATCCTATGGCACTGGCGCTTCTGTGCCTTGCCGCGGTCTATGAGATGACAGCCCTGACGGGATTCAGAAAGAGTCCGTGCGTGTGGGTGCCGTCTTATCTTGTGGCTATAATTCTGCCGATAGGCGCTTATTACGCTAACAGTAAGTCACTTGCTTACTTGACTGCGTGCGTAGGCGTTCTTATTGCCTTCCTATTCTATCTTCACGGATATGCCGTACTTAAGCGCGGAAAGGTTAAATTCTCGGATATTTCTATGCAGTTTACCACTGTCTTTTATATATCCGTTTCCTTCACCTCTCTCGCTCTTGTCAGATATATACCAAACGGAGTTTATATGTTTGCTCTGGTATTCGTGGCAAGCTGGGTGTGTGATATATTCGCGTATTTCGTAGGCAGAGCGATAGGAAAGCACAAGCTTATAGTTGAGGTGAGTCCCAAGAAGACCGTTGAGGGAGCGATAGGCGGTGTTGTTTGTACGACTCTTGCGTTTGCTCTTTACGGATTTGTTATTACTCTTTTTGAGGGCGCACCCGAGCCTAAATATGTTATTCTCATGGTGCTCGGATTTGTTCTTTCGATTATAGCGCAGTTTGGCGACCTTATATGCTCACTGATTAAGAGGGAGCATGGAATAAAGGACTACGGAACGATATTCCCCGGTCACGGAGGAGTGCTTGACCGCTTTGATTCTATTCTTGCGGTAGCTCCCATACTTTATATCGTCTGCGCATATTTTCCGCCTTTTGTATAAAGCAAGTCAATAGGGGTGTTGCCGAAAAGCAATATCCCTTTCTTATCAAAAAATTAAGGACGAAGGGAGATTCCCATGAGCAAAACTATAGCGATTCTCGGTGCGACAGGCTCGGTCGGTACGCAGGCGTTATCCGTTGCAGAGGCGCGCGGATATAACGTGGATTTTATCAGCGCGGGCAGAAACTCGGCTGAAGCGGAAAAGTGGGCGAGAAGATTCAACGTGCGCGCGGTAGCTATGGCAGACTGTGATGCGGCAAAGAATTTGCGCGCTCGCCTTGCAGATACCGATATAAAGGTACTTTCGGGCAGCGAGGGAATAATCGAAGGGATACACTCCTCAAGGTCCGAAACAATAGTGAATTCAATAACGGGAGAAGCCGGACTTCTTCCCACACTTGCGGTAATAGAGTCGGGCAAGAGACTTGCTCTGGCAAACAAGGAATCCCTCGTTATCGCGGGTGAGATAGTTATGAAAGAGGCTCGTGAGAGGGGAGTTGAGATAATTCCCGTAGACAGCGAGCATTCAGCAATTTTTCAGTCTCTGGGGGCAGGAAAGGGAAGTGAGATAAAGAGAATAATTCTCACTGCCTCGGGCGGCCCGTTCTTTGGCAAAACCAAGGAAGAATTAAGATGCGTGACGCTTGCGGACACTCTTAATCATCCCACATGGAAGATGGGCAGAAAAATAACGGTAGATTCGGCAACGCTTATGAATAAGGGCTTTGAGGTTATCGAGGCGGCTCATCTTTTCTCAGTGCCCAGTGAAAAAATCAAGGTTGTAGTGCACAGAGAAAGTATACTTCACTCCGCAGTGGAATATATTGATAATACGGTTATTTCTGAGATGTCCGTTCCCGATATGAGAATGTGCGTTCAATATGCGGTAGACTATCCCGATAGAGCGCCATCACCGTTTGGTGAGCTTGATTTCGTTAAGGTTGGCTCGCTTACCTTCTTTGAGCCGGATACTGAGGCTTTTCCGCTTCTTGCACTCGCCGCCGAGGCTATGAGAATCGGAGGCAGTATGCCAGCGGCTCTTAACGCAGCGGACGAGGTTGCCGTAGCGGCGTTCCTTGAGGAGAGGCTTCCGTTTTACAGAATTGCGGAGGTAGTTTACGAGGCACTTTCGCGTATGACTTTCAGCGCGGCTGATACCGTCGAGGAGCTTATTGCCTGCGACAGAGAAGTTAGAAAAATAACCGAAAAAATAATCAGAGGATAGATATTTGGGACCTTTTACTACGATACTGATAACCGTACTTGTGTTTGGATTTCTTATCTTTATTCACGAGTTCGGTCACTATATTACGGCGAGAATTTTTAAAGTCACGATAAATGAGTTTTCCATAGGAATGGGACCGAGACTTTTTTCTCGCAC
This sequence comes from Eubacteriales bacterium, assembly GCA_045646755.1. GTDB lineage: Bacteria > Bacillota > Clostridia > Oscillospirales > CAG-272 > UBA1740. The sequence continues at coordinate 5,932 of JAZRLJ010000064.1, forward strand.
CTCAAAGAAAACGGGGATAAAATATTCTCTTGCCGCGCTTCCCATAGGAGGATTCGTTGCTATGGCAGGAGAGGACGGAGCGGAGGAGGGCGAAGATCCCTTTGCGCCCGACGACCCCAATAGCTTTGATAAAAAACCTGCATGGCAGAGATTTATAATAACCTTTGCAGGCGCTTTTGTAAACGTTGTCACAGGAATTATCGCTATGATAATTCTTACCTCGCTTATAAAAGTAGGAAACACCGAGGTCGTGGAGTTTGTTGACGGCTCTGAATACGGCTACGAGGTTTCTTCAGAGGACTCGGGACTTCGCGAGGGCGATATTATCACGAGAATTGACGGCAAGAGAGTAAGAATACTTGACCAGCTCTCTTACGAGATAATGCGCAGAGGTAACGAGCCGGTAGACGTTACGGTTATGAGAGACGGCATGGAAGAGACTATAAAAGACGTCGTATTCCCGACTATAACCGACCAGGGACAGAGCTTTGGCGCTATGGACTTTAAGGTGCGCGCGGTAGAGAAGAGCTTTGCTTCGGTTATACGCTATTCCTTTTCAAAATCCGCGCTTATAATAAGAATGTGCTGGGAGTCCCTCTATGACCTCATAACCGGCAGATACACTATAGCGGCGGTTTCCGGACCTGTAGGAATGTCTAGCGCAATCGGTGAGGCTGCAAGTCAGGGCGCAATCACGCTTCTGTATCTTGTGGGACTTATAAGCATAAATCTCGGAGTTATGAACCTTCTGCCCATTCCCGCGCTTGACGGTGGAAGACTTATAACCATACTGTTTGAAATGATAACTAAAAAGAAGCTTCCCCCGAAAATCGAGGGAATGGTAAATGCAATAGGACTTTCGTTGCTTCTCGCATTCTCCTTCTTCATAATGATAAAGGATATTTTTCAGCTTTTGATATAAAAGGATTTTTTATATGGATTACAACTCGTACAGACGAAAAACGAATGGCTTTAGGGTAGGAAACGTAGGTGTAGGCGCAGACTATCCCGTAACTATTCAGTCAATGACGAATACCTCTCCCTACGATCACGAGGCTACCTATAGGCAGATAAGAGACCTCGAGGATGCAGGCTGTGATATTATACGCCTTGCAATCCCCGATATTGAGGCTGCCGCGCTAATCAAGGAAATGAAAGCAAGGAATGTTAAGACACCCCTTGTGGCTGATATTCATTTTGATTACCGTATAGCTCTTGCGGCAATAGAGGCGGGAGTAGATAAAATAAGAATAAATCCCGGTAATATAGGCTCAAGGGAGAAGACAGAGGCAGTTGTGCGCGCCTGTAAGGAAAGAGAAATTCCTATCAGAATAGGTGTAAACTCGGGCTCTGTTGAGAAATCCATACTTGAAAAATACGGCTCTCCTACAGCTGAGGCTCTCTGCGAAAGCGCGCTTTTTCACGCGGCAATTCTCGAGGATATGAATTTTGATAAAATAGCCATATCCGTAAAGGCGTCTACCGTTTCGGAAATGATAGAGGCAAACAGAATTTTGGCAAAAAGGACGAGCTATCCTCTCCATCTCGGTGTAACCGAGGCGGGATTTGGTGTCAGAGCCGCAATTAAGAGCGGTGTCGGAATAGGAGCTCTTCTTGCTGAGGGAATAGGCGATACTATAAGGGTTTCCCTGACAGAAAATCCGGTGCGCGAGGTCGCTCTTGCAAAGGATATACTTTCCTCTCTCGGAATATCCGAAAGAGGCGGAATGGATATAGTTTCCTGTCCCACCTGCGGAAGAACGAAAATTGACCTTATCCGTCTTGTCTCAGAGTTTGAGGAAAAGGCAAAGGCTGAGGAAATTGACAGAAAAAATATAAAGGTCGCGCTTATGGGCTGTGCAGTAAACGGTCCGGGAGAGGCGAGAGAAGCCGATATAGGCATAGCAGGGGGAGAGGGAGAGGGACTTCTCTTTAAAAAAGGACAGATAATAAGGAAAATCAGCGAGGACTCCCTTGTGGACGAGCTGATAAGGGAAATAAAGCTACTTTAAGGAAGAAAAAATGGCAAACGAAAAAGGATTTTTTGACGTATTTAAAAGATATACTCCCTCCTCGGAGAAGAGGGAGCTTCTTTCGCGCGCTCACTCGGCAAAGTTCAGATATTCTCAGAATCCTATCAGAGTTGAGGTTGAGCTTAGCTTTGACTCTCACGAGGACGCTGAGCTTATATATCAGATAGAGGACGAGTGCCGCGCTCTTTACGAGGCGGATTCCTTTAAGATTTTGCCGCACTTTCCTCCTTCTGCGTTCAGCATAGAGAGATTTGGTGAGATTACTGCCGAGGCTGCGGTATGCGGTGCGGTTACCAACGGATTTTTTATGAACGCGGAATACGAGGATGACGGTGCAACAATAACTGCATCTCTTCCTTTTTCGGATAACGGAATACTGTTTGTAAAAAATGCAGATACCGAGCAGATACTTGAGAACATTCTTTGGAGCAGATACTCGGTTGAGCGCACTGTAAAAATCGTTTCGGGCAAAAACGTCGAGAAATACGAGGAAAAGAGAGAAGAATTCAGACGCAGAAAAATGATAGAGGTCGAGGAGCAGAATCGCCTTGACTTTGTAGCCAGACGCGAGGAAAATACAAGACTGCGTGAGGAGGAAGCAAGAGAGCGTGATCCTTATTACGACTTCGATAAGAAGGCAGGTGTATCCTCTGCAACAGGAAATAATGTAAAGATAAGCGACACCGAATTCGTTATGGGTGCTTCAAGGTTTAATACCTCTGAGCCTGAGACTGTCTGGGGCGAGGAATTTGATATAGATAATCCTATGCCGCTCTCGGACGTTGACAGCGCAAGGACTAATATAGTCGTGCTCGGAACAGTTTTCTCCGTAGAAACAAAGGAAACCAGAAACGGAGATAAGACAACTGTAACCATAGGTATATCCGACGGAGCTTCGGGTATATATGCAAAGAAAAGTTTACCAAACGAGGATATTGGCTGGATAAAAGGCTTTAAAGCAGGCTCCAGCGTAGCATTGCTTGGTAAAATACTCAGAGATAAATTTGACGGTGAGCCATTTCTTTCATTCAGAGGCATTAAGAAGATAAAAGCGATAGCCAGAAAGGACAAGGCTGAAAAGAAAAGGGTAGAATTGCACCTTCACTCTAATATGAGCCAGAAAGACGCTATAATCACCCCAGAGGAGATAGTTAAGACCGCTCTTTCCTGGGGACATAAGGCAATAGCCGTTACTGACCACGGAAACGTACAGGCATTCCCCGAGGTTATGCTTGCATATGAAAAGGCTGAAAAATCCGCCAAGGAAAAGGGCGAGCCCTTTGACTTTAAAATTCTTTACGGCATAGAGGGATATTTCGTAAACGATACTGCTAAGTGCGTATTCGGTACGGATTACCCCGCCTTTGACGACGAAATGGTCGTCTTTGACCTTGAGACCACGGGACTTTCCAGCCGTTCAAATAAAATCATAGAGATAGGCGCGGTTAAGATAAAAGCGGGCGAGATAATAGACACTATGGATATTTTCGTTGACCCCGAAGAGCCTATCCCTGCTGAAATAACGGCACTTACCTCTATTACCGACGAGGACGTAAAGGGCGCACCCAAGGAAAGAGAAGCGATAGAAAAGTTCTTTGAATTCGTTGGCGACAGACTGCTTATCGCCCATAACGCCAGCTTTGACATTGGCTTTATAAGAGCGGCGGCAGAGAAATGTAAAATACCCTTTACCAACACGTTCCTTGACACCGTCGGACTTTCAAAATACGTAAACCCCGAATTAAAGAAGCATAAGCTTGACGTAATAGCTAAACACTATAAGCTTGAAGATTTCCATCATCACAGAGCATCTGACGATGCGACGGTTCTTGCAAAAATCTTCTTTGTAATGCTTGATAGACTTCGTAGCGAGGGTATTCTTGATTTCAAGTCTATGATAGACTCTATGAGTGAGAAGACCGACCCGTTAAAGCTTAAGAGCCATCACATAATAATATTTGCGAAAAACAAAGCAGGACTTAAAAATCTCTATAAGCTCATTTCGTATTCTTATCTTGATTATTACAAAAAAGTACCAAGAATGCCTAAAACTGTGCTTGAGCAGCATCGCGACGGACTTATAATAGGCTCTGCGTGTGAGTCGGGTGAGCTTTATCAGGCAATCCTTGAGGGCAGAAGCGAGCAGGAAATCGAGGAGATAGCAGACTTTTACGATTATCTTGAGATTCAGCCTCTCGCAAACAATATGTTCCTTGTAAACGAGGGCAAACTTCGCGATGAGGAAGCGGTTAAGGATATAAACAGACAGATATACGCGCTCGGCAAGAAACTCGGTAAACCCGTATGCGCTACCTGTGACGCGCACTTTGTCAATAAAGAGGACGAAATATACCGCAGAATACTTATGGCTTCAATGGGCTTTTCCGATGCAGACAAGGAAATGCCTATATACCTTCGCACCACCGAGGAGATGCTTGAGGAATTTTCCTATCTGGGCGGGGATGCGTGCCACGAGGTAGTAATAGATAACCCGAATTCTATCGCTGATATGTGCGAGAGAATAAGACCTATTCCCGAGGGAAGATACGACCCCTCGCTTCCCGGAGCAAACGAGGAGCTTACTGAATCCTGCTGGAAGAGAGCGCACGATTGGTATGGAGAAAACCTTCCTGAAATCGTTGAAAAGAGACTTAAAAAGGAGCTTGACTCCATAATCAAGAACGGATTTGCTGTACTTTATATGATTGCGGTTAAGCTGGTTGCATATTCTGAGAGTCTTGGCTATCTCGTAGGCTCGAGAGGCTCTGTAGGCTCGTCCCTCGTTGCGACGATGTCGGGTATATCAGAGGTTAACCCTCTGCCGCCCCATTACAGATGTCTTAAGTGTAAGCACAGTGAATTCTTCACAGACGGAAGCGTAGGCTCGGGATTTGACCTTGAGGATAAGAAATGCCCCGTCTGCGGCGAGCTTATGTATCAGGACGGACACGACATTCCCTTTGAAACCTTCCTTGGATTTAAGGGTGACAAATC
>JAZRLJ010000065.1:0-8886 GCA_045646755.1 Eubacteriales bacterium
CACTCTGTGACGGAAGCTTTGCCAGCGCTCTGACAAACGGAGTAAACTGTTCGCCTATGATAGGCTCAATATGTATGATTTTCTCGGTGATAATCACCGTGCTTGTCAGCCTCTTTACGAAGAGACCGTCTGACAAGGCAATATACGAGGCTTTTGAAAAGCCTATTGAAAACGAGGTATAAAAATGATTTGGTCTAAACAGGAAACTCTCTCACGAGAGGAAATGAATGCGCTCCAGCTTGAGCGACTTAAGGAAACCGTAAAGCGTGTTTACGAAAAGGTTTTGCCTTACAGAAAGAAGATGGACGAGGCAGGTATTAAGCCCGAGGACGTTAAAAGTCTTGACGACCTTAAGCGCTTGCCCTTCGTAACCAAGCAGGATATGAGAGACAACTATCCCTTCGGACTTTTCGCAGTGCCGAAGGAGGAGCTTGTGAGAATTCACGCTTCCTCGGGAACTACGGGTAAGCCTACCGTCGTAGGATATACGAAGGGCGACCTTGAAACCTGGACGGAGTGCGTATCGCGTATCGCATGCGCGGGCGGAGCAACCCCGGGTGACGTAGCGCAGATTTGCTTCGGATACGGAATGTTTACCGGCGCTCTCGGTCTTCATTACGGACTTGAGAATATCGGCGCAGCGATAGTGCCGTCTTCGACGGGAAATTCCGAGAAGCAGATACTTTATATGAAGGATTTTGAAACCACGCTTCTCGTGGCAACCCCATCTTACGCGTTAAGACTTGCCGAGGTTGCAAGAGAGATGGGAGTCGATCCCAGAACCGACCTTAAGGTTAAGATAGGCCTTGTAGGAAGCGAGATGCTCACCGATGCTATGCGTGACGAAATGCATAAGGCTTGGGGCGAGGATATGCTCGTTACTTCAAACTACGGTATGAGTGAGCTTATGGGTCCGGGTGTTTCGGGCGAGTGCGAATATATGTGCGGAATGCATATTAACGAGGATTTCTTTATCCCCGAGATAATCAATCCCGAAACGGGTGAGGTTCTTCCCGCAGGCGAGAAGGGTGAGCTTGTAATCACCTGTATTAAGAAGGAGGGTATTCCTCTTATCCGTTACAGAACCAAGGATATTACCCGTCTTATATACGAGCCCTGTAAGTGCGGAAGAACGACTGTAAGAATGGAAAATCTCTCGGGCAGAAGCGACGATATGCTTAAGATAAGAGGCGTTAACGTCTTCCCGAGCCAGATAGAAGAGGTCGTTCTCAGCGTTGACGGTCTCGGCCCTCATTACGAGATAGTGGTTGAGAGGGACGGATACGCAGATAAGCTTATGGTAAGGGTTGAGCTTGCCAAGCCTACCGACTCGTTTACTGAGCTTGAAAAGATTGAAAGAAGCGTAAGAAATAAGCTCAAGGTCGTTCTCGGTCTTGATGCTAAGATAAAGCTCGAATCTCCCAACACTCTCACAAGATTTGAGGGTAAGGCGAAGAGAGTTAAAGATTTGAGAAAGGCTTAAAGTGAGGTTATAAAAAATGGAAGAAAAGAGAATTATGCTCGGTAACGACGCCATAGCGAGAGGCGCGTATGAGGCGGGAGTAAAGGTTTCCAGCGCTTACCCCGGCACTCCCAGTACCGAAATCAGTGAGTTTCTCGCAAAGTACGACGTGGTTTATACCGAGTGGGCGTGTAACGAAAAGGTTGCTCTCGAGGTTGCGGCAGGCGCATCTATATCGGGCGTTCGTAGCATGGCTTGTATGAAGCACGTTGGTCTTAACGTTGCGTCCGACCCTCTTTACACTCTTGCATACACAGGTGTAAACGGCGGCCTTGTTATCGTAGTAGCAGACGACCCCGGTCTTGCAAGCTCTCAGAACGAGCAGGATACCAGAATGATTGCGAGAAGCGCGCATCTTCCCGTAGTTGAGCCCTCCGACAGCAACGAGGCTAAGGAATTTTTCAAGTACGCGTTCGAGCTTAGCGAAAAGTACGATACTCCCGTTATATTCAGAACGACAACGAAGCTTTCTCACTCTCAGAGCGTAGTAACTCTCGGAGACAGAGTTACTCCCGAGGATAAGGTTTATGAGAGAAGCGTTCCTAAGTACGTTATGATGCCTGCTTCCGCAATCGGAAGACATAAGATAGTTGAAGCAAGAGAAGAGCTTATGGCTAAGGAAGGCTCTGAATTCCCGATTAACAAGGTTGAGCTTCTTGATAAGAAAATCGGCTTTATCACCTCGGGTATCGCATATCAGTACGTTAAGGAAGCAGCTCCTACAGCCAGCGTTCTTAAGCTTGGCGTAGTAAATCCTCTTCCCAGAAAGCTTATCGAGGACTTCATTGCTTCCGTTGACGTGGTTTATATCTTCGAGGAGCTTGAGCCCGTTATCGAAGAGCAGGTAAGAAGCTGGGGATATAGCGTAAAGGGAAAAGAGCTTTTCACCAAGCAGGGAGAATACAGCGCGAACATGCTCGCTAAGGTTCTCTACGGCAAGGACGAAGTTAAGTTTGAAAAGGCAGAAACACCCGCAAGACCTCCCATTCTTTGCCCCGGTTGTCCTCACCGAAGCGTATTTTCCGTTCTTAACAAGCTTAAGATTCACGCGGCAGGCGATATAGGATGCTATACTCTCGGAGCTGTTGCACCACTTAACGTTATAGATACGACCATCTGTATGGGTGCGAGCATCTCCGTTCTTCACGGAATTGAGATGGCTAAGGGTAAGGATTTCGTCAGAAACTGGGTTGCTACCATAGGCGATTCCACATTCTTACATACAGGAATCAACTCTCTTGTCAGCATGGTATATAATAAGTCCACCGCTACCGTTATGATTCTTGACAACCGCACCACCGGTATGACTGGACATCAGGAGCACGCGGCTACCGGTAAGACTCTCAAGGGTGAGGATACTTACGCAATAAATCTTGCAGACCTTTGCCGCACTGTTGGTGTAAAGAGAGTATTTGAAATCGATGCATTTGACGTAAAGACTCTCGAGGCTACTCTCAAGGAGAGTGCTGCGGGCGACGAGCTTACCGTTATTATAGCAAAAGCACCTTGCGCGCTTCTCAAGGGAATGAAGTTCCCAAATAAGTGCGTTGTAGACGCTGAAAAGTGTAAGAAGTGCGGCGCTTGTATGAGAATAGGCTGTCCCGCAATGACCAAGGGCGCTGACGGAATCGTAAAGATTGACGATACTATGTGTAACGGCTGCAAACTTTGCCAGAATTACTGCAAATTCGGCGCTATAGGCAAGGAGGAGAGATAATATGAATATTATGGTTGTCGGTGTCGGAGGACAGGGAACTCTTCTGACAAGTAGAATTATAGGAAAAACCGCGCTTTCAAAGGGTTATGACGTTAAGCTCTCCGAGGTTCACGGAATGGCTCAGAGAGGCGGAAGCGTTGTTACCTTCGTAAGATACGGCGAGAAGGTATACGAGCCCGTATGCGAGGAGGGAAGCGTTGACGTGCTTATCTCTTTTGAGAGACTTGAGGCTCTTCGCTATGCGCATTACCTTAAGGCTGACGGAGTAATCGTTGTAAATGATACAAGAATAGACCCTATGACCGTCGTTATAGGCGCTAAGACTTATCCCGAAAATATAATTGAAAATCTTTCGGCAGAGCATAAGCTCTATTCCATAGACGGCGCTGCTATTGCAAAGAGCCTCGGAAACAGCAAGGTTCTTAACTCCGTCGTTCTTGGTCTTGCCGCAAAGCATATCGGCTTTACCGAAGAGGAGTGGATAGAGGTGCTTAAGGCTACCGTTCCTCCCAAAACAATAGATATAAACACCGCTGCTTTCAAGGCGGGCTACGAGATATAAGGAGAAACGCGCAATGATTTGGGACAAAAAAATTGAATGTATGTCTCGTGAAGAGATGACCTCTCTTCAAAGCGAAAGACTTGTAAAGCTCGTAAGGTACGTTTATGATAACGTTGAATTTTATCGTAAGAGAATGGACGAAGCAGGTGTAAAGCCCTCAGATATCAAGGGCATTGAGGATATAACTAAGCTTCCTTACACGACAAAGGATGACCTTCGTGATACATACCCCTTCGGACTTTTTGCCGCTCCTCATTCAGACATTGTGAGAATACACGCTTCATCCGGAACTACGGGTAAGGCTACCGTTGTAGGCTACACGAAGAATGATATCGGGATATGGTCAGATTGCGTAGCGAGATGTCTTACTATGGCAAAGGTTGACAAGGACAGCATAATCCAGATTGCTTACGGATACGGACTTTTCACAGGTGGTCTTGGCGCGCATTACGGCGCTGAGAAGGTTGGCGCAATGGTAGTACCCATGAGCACCGGTAACTCTAAGAAGCTTACCACTATGATGGTTGACTTCGGAGCTACAAATATTGCTTGTACTCCTTCTTATCTTCTTCATCTCTCTGAGGTGCTCAGAGACGAGGGACTTCTCGATAAGATAAAGCTTAAGAGTGCTATCTGCGGAGCAGAGCCCTGGACCGATAAGATGCGTAGTGAGATTGAGGCAAGACTTAATATAACTGCTCACGATATCTACGGTCTCAGTGAAATTATGGGCCCGGGTGTTGCCTGCGACTGCGAGCATCACACAGGACTTCATATCTGCGAGGACCACTTCTATCCCGAAATTATAGACGCAAAGACTCTTACTCCCGTTGCTGACGGTGAGATTGGTGAGCTTGTATTCACAACTCTTACCAAGGAAGGAATTCCGCTTATCCGTTACAGAACCAAGGACCTTACCTCAATTACTCACGAGGTATGTAAGTGCGGAAGAACCAGCGCGCGTATCTCGAGATTTAAGGGCAGAAGCGATGATATGCTCATTATCAGAGGCGTAAACGTATTCCCGAGCCAGGTTGAAGCTGCTCTTATCAACGTAGAAGAGGTTACACCTCACTATATGATGATAGTTGACAGAGAGAATAACCTTGACAGCCTTGAAATTCAGGTAGAGGTTGACGTTAAATATTACACCGACGAAATCAAGGGAATTGAAAAACTCACCAAGAAGATTTCAGGCGTAATTCAGCAGGCGCTCGGAATCAGCGCAAAAATCAAGCTTATGGGCCCGAATACTCTCAAGCGCAGCGAGGGTAAGGCAGTTCACGTAATAGACAACCGTAAACTTTACTAAGGAGGAACAGAAAATGACAGCAAAACAGTTATCCGTATTTATTGAAAACAGAAAAGGAAGACTCGGAGAGGTTCTTCACGTTCTTAAGGAAAACGACGTAAACATTTTCTCTCTCAGCCTTGCAGATACCACCGAGTACGGACTTCTCAGAGTAATCGTAAACAATCCCGAGAAGGCAAGAGAGGTGCTTATCGACGCAGGATTTTCAAGCATGCTTACCGACGTGCTTATCATAAAGATTCCTCACGTTGCAGGAAGCCTTCAGAAAATTCTTGAGGTTATCGCAAACAACGGTGTTAACATTGAGTATATGTACGGTCTTTCCGTTGAAACAGAGGACGCTTCCATAGTTATGAAGACCAGCGACCTTGAGCTTGCGTGTGACGTGCTCAAGAAGGCAAATATCGGCACTATGACTATTGAGGAAATAGCAAAAGCGTAAAATGATCATAGACTTTCATACGCATATATTTCCCGATAAAATTGCAAACAAAACTGTACAAATTCTTGAGAAAAAAGCGAATATTCCATCTCATAGCGATGGAACGTATGACGGACTTATCTCTTCAATGAGAAGGGCGGGAGTGAAGCTTTCCGTAAATCTTCCCGTCCTTACAAGTCCCTCTCAGTTTGACAGTATACTTAAATTTGCAGTGGCAGTTAACGAAAGGTTTTCCGGTAGCGAGGGGACAGAGGAGCGTATCCTTTCCTTTGCGGGAATGCATCCCGATATAGAAGAGCCTGAGGAGAAGCTCATGGCTATAAAGGAGAGCGGTATACTCGGAATAAAGATACACCCCGATTATCAGGGAACGTTCTTTGATGATGAAAGGTATGTCAGAATTCTTGCCGAGGCAAAAAGGCTCGGTCTTATTACCGTAACTCACGCAGGCTTTGATGCAGGATATCCCGGTGAGGAGATAAGATGTACACCTGTGAGGGTGATGAGGCTTCTTGACAAAATAGGAGGGTATGACAGACTTGTTCTGGCCCATTTTGGCGGAAACCGACTTTTCTCCGAGGTCTATGAAATTCTTGCAGGCGAGGATGTCTATTTTGACACCGCGTGTGTACTCGGAGAGCTTTCCGAGAAGAATTTCAATAAGATGCTTGAAAAACACGGAGAAAAAAAGATTCTTTTCGCTACGGACAGTCCGTGGAGAGATTTGACAGAGGACACTAATATTATGAAGAGCTTTTCGCTCGGCGAGAGCGCTCGGGAGTGCGTTTTCTCAAAGAACGCATTAGCGCTTCTTGGAATTTAAGTTATTAAACTTTTATGAGGTCGCCGGTTGGCGACGGAATGGATGGTTAAAATGTCTTTTAATGAAAAAATGTATGCGCTTGGCAGTAAGCGCTCTATAATAAGGGAAATTTTTGAATACTGTAAGAGCCGCGCGGCAGAGATAGGCGCAGACAAGGTTTTTGATTTCAGTATCGGAAATCCCAGCGTTGAGCCTCCGAAGGAAATAAGCGAGGCGATAGTCGACCTTATAACTAACGGAAACAGCGTAGCGCTTCATGGCTATACCTCTGCTCAGGGCGATTTTGGCACGAGAGATGCTATAGCTAAAAATATCAACGAGAGATTTGGTACGAGCCTCACCGCAGACAGCCTCTATATGACCTGCGGAGCTGCGGCATCGCTTACCATTTCACTTAAGGCGCTTATAAATCCGGGCGAGGAGTGCATCGTTTTTGCTCCCTTCTTTACCGAGTACCGCGTGTTCATTGAGAATGCGGGCGGAAAGGTTGTCGTTTCAACTCCCGAGGAAAAGACCTTCCAGGTTGACATCGCAGATTTTGAGGCTAAAATAACCGCTAATACCAAGGCGGTCATTATGAATTCACCAAACAACCCTTCGGGCGTTGTTTACAGCGAAAAGACCGTAAAGGCAGTATGTGAAATTCTCAAAAAGAAAGAGGCGGAATACAACCACCCCATCTATCTTATTGCCGACGAGCCCTACAGAGAGCTTGTTTTTGACGGACTTGACGTGCCCTACGTAATGAATTACTATAACGATACTATCGTATGTTATTCTTACTCGAAAGCTCTCTCGCTTCCCGGTGAGAGAATAGGCTATATAGCCGTTAACCCCGATATGCAGGACGCAAGAAACGTATATCTTGCAGTTTGCGGAGCAGGACGCTCTCTCGGTTACGTGTGCGCTCCCAGCCTCTTCCAGCAGGTTATCAAGAAGACAATGGGCGCAAAGGTTGACGTTGAGATATACAAGAAAAACAGAGATATCCTTTACGGCGCTCTTACCGAATACGGATATGAGTGCGTAAAGCCCGACGGAGCATTTTACCTCTTCGTAAAATCTCCCACAGGCGACGCCTTCTCCTTCTACGAGACGGCAAAGAAAAAGGAAATTCTCCTAGTTCCCTGTGACGACTTCGGTGTAAAGGGATACGTAAGAATAGCTTACTGTGTGGATAAGAAGAGAATAGAAAATTCTCTCCCCGCATTCAAGGCGCTTATGGAAGAATTCAAAAAGTAATCAAAATAAAAACATCGGATGTCCCGCTTGGTTTTAGGGGATATCCGATGTTTTTATTATTCATTATGCAAGGTTTTTTTGAGTTTTTTCCAAGCGACAATAAAGATTACCGTGTAGGCTATAGCAGCAAGGCCCCAGGAGATCGGGAAGGATGCCATAAGCCAGTTTGCCGTGTTGAACGGTGCATAGGGGAATGCGAAATAAACCCATATCACTCTGAATACTATAATCGTAAATACAGAAACGATCGAGGGGGAGAGTGAGTATTTTATACCTCTGAGCGTGGATTCAAGTATGTTCATAACTCCGCACAAAAAATACGTGTTAAGCAGAATTCTGAACATTCCCCTCGCAATATCAAGAATAAGCTCTGGATTTTCGTTGTTTTTTCCTATGTAAAGGGAGGCTATCGGACGGTAGAAAATCAAAATAAGCTGAGAGATGATAACCGTCAGAACAAGCATCTGAATAATTGAATACCAGAAGGATTTCTTTATTCTGTCGAGCTTTCCTGCGCCGTGGTTCTGAGCCACGAAGGTCAGGGCGCTTCGCGAGTAGGAGGTTATAACCGTTGTGACTAGCAGGTCAACGTTCTGTACCACAGTTCTTGCATATATTGTTTCAACAGAGAAGGTGTTTATAGCTTTTGTTATCAGCATACTTGATACGGTGAAGAGGGAGTTGCAGAGTCCTGCGGGAAGTCCGAGCTTTATGATGTTCAGGGTGACAGAACGGTCCAACAGCATTTTTCCGGGACGGAAACAAGCTGATCCCTTTTGCATCATCATTACTGCAACTACGAGAATTGCCGAAAGGTACTCAGAGATTATCGTCGCAAGGGCAACGCCCCTGACTGCCATATCGCATACGATAACGAAGAAGAGGTTGAGAAGCACGTTGATGATTCCCGAGCCTGCAAGAATATACAGGGCGCTCTTCGAATCACCGAGAGAGCGAAGCACGGATGAGCCGAAGTTGTATATTACGCTTGCGGGGATTCCTATGCAGATTATGTGCATATAGGCGGTTGCGGAGTCGATAAGCTCTGCCTTGGTATCAAGAAGGAGCAGAACGGGACGTGTAAAGACGTATCCAAGCGCTCCGAGCGCGACACCGGATATGAGGGCGATGAGCATCGATGTGTGGACCGAGCGTCTGACTCCGTCCTCGTCACCTCGTCCGAAGAACTGGGCAACCACAACACCCGCTCCGATAGAAAATCCGAGAAGAAAATTTACGATAAGCCCGTTATATACGGAAGATGAG
>JAZRLJ010000066.1:0-22960 GCA_045646755.1 Eubacteriales bacterium
AGGATTCATACGGTATTCCCGTAGGAGTTTCAAATAGACACATACACCTCTCCAGAGAGGACCTCGAAACTCTTTTCGGCGAGGGATACGAGCTTACACCTATAAAAGAGCTTTCACAACCGGGACAGTACGCGTGCAAGGAGTGTCTGACTCTTATCGGACCGTCCATGCGTCCCATAGAGAACGTCCGTGTTCTCGGCCCTGTGAGAAAGAGCTCTCAGGTAGAAATATCTGCAACAGACTCTTACGTACTTAAGGTTAAGCCTCCCGTAAGAGAGTCGGGTAAGATAGAGGGCTCAGCGCCTATAAGAATAGTAGGTCCGAAGGGAATAGTAGAGCTTAAAGAGGGCTGTATTATAGCGAACAGACATATACATATGTCACCAAGTGACGGCGAGAAGTTCGGTGTGCGCGACGGTGATTATATAGACGTGGACGTTGAAGGCAAGCGCCGTACAAGATGGTTTGACGTTCAAGTAAGAGTGCATAAGGACTTCCGTCTTGAGATGCACGTTGATACCGACGATGCCAATGCGGCAGGAATCGGTAACGGATTTATGGTAACTGTTGTAAAGTGAGGTAAAGAAAAATGCTTAAGGGAATTATCAGAGGAAACATAGTTTCCACAAGAAAGCAGGAATCTCTCGTAGGAAGCAAGTTTATGGAGGTTCAGCTTATCAAGAACGGCACTCTCACCGAGGAGTTTATAATCGCTATAGACTCTGTAGGCGCAGGAATAGGCGAGACCGTTCTTATTACGACTGGCAGCTCTGCAAGACTTGCCCTTCATAACACCCAGAGCCCCGCAGACGCGGTTATCGTAGGTATTGTAGACTAATTTTTGAAAGAGTGAAAAGATGCAGGAACTTAAGAACATAATGCAAAAATTCGGCATTATAGGCGCCGGAGGCGCAGGGTTCCCCTCTTACGCTAAGCTTGCGGAGGGGGCAGACCTCCTCCTTATAAACGGCTCTGAGTGCGAGCCGCTCCTATATACCGATTACGTAATACTTAAAAATGAAATGAGCCTTATGCTTACGGGTGTTTCTGAGGTGCTGAGAGCAACCGCTATCCCCACCGCTGTGCTTTGTATCAAGGCTCACACAGCAAAGAGACTCGGACTCTCGGAGGGTGAGAGGCTTGCCGACAGAATAACCGTGAAGGTTCTTCCCGACGTATATCCGATAGGCGATGAGATAGGTCTTATTTATCAGGCGAGCGGAAGACTTGTAAATCCGGGTAAGCTCCCCATAACCGCAGGCGTTATTGTTTACAACGTTGAGACGATGTACAACCTTGGAAGAGCTCTCAGATTTTCTAAGCCCGTTAAAGACAAATGGGTTACCGTCGGCGGAGACGTTGCTGAGCCGGTGGTTGTTAAGGTTCCTATCGGAACTAAGATTTCGGACCTCTTTAAAAGACTTGGGATTGCAGTCGGTGAGGGATATACCGTCCTTGACGGAGGCCCTTCAATGGGTAAGATAATAAATCCCGCTACCGCGACGGTTACAAGAACGACCAAGGGAATACTTATTCTTCCCGATTACACCGCGGCGGTTTCATCAAAGAAAATAAGCGATAAGATGGCTGTGGCAAGAGCCGAGACCGCTTGCTGTCAGTGTACGAGATGTACCGATATGTGTCCGAGAAATCTTCTCGGCTATCCTCTTGAGCCTCACAAAATGGTAAGAACTGCTATGGGCGCTGCAGAGGTAATGCCGATTATGGTTCTCTCCGCGACTCTTTGCTGCGGATGCGGTGTTTGTGAGAGTCTCGCATGCAGTCAGGGGATATCCCCGAGAGCAGTAATAGCAAATTACAAGGGCATTCTTGCAAAGAACAAGATGCGTTTCAATATAGAAGATAATTACGAGGTCAAGGACGAGAGAGAGTACAGAATGATTCCTTCTGAAAAATGGGAGTCTACTCTCGGAGTAAAGAGCTTTGACAGAGTGGCTGAATTCAGCGGAGAAATAAAGGATTTTCAGAGAGTGGAAATTCCGCTTTCAAGACATATAGGCGCACCGAGTATTCCGATAGTTTCGGATGGCGATGAGGTGATGGAGGGTGATGTAATCGCCAAGGCGGCGGACGGACTTTCCGTACCCGCTCACGCTTCGATTTCAGGCAGAGTCACGCTCGGTGAAGGTAAAATAATTATAGATAAGGTAAGATAAGATGTATAAGGCTATAGGCGTTATTGAATTAAAATGCGTACCCAAGGGCGTTGAGGCGGCTGACGCGGCTCTTAAGAGCGCGGGAATCGAAATGGTTTCGGCTCACCCCTCCTGCCCCGGAAAATACGAAATAATTTTAACAGGCTCAATATCAAACGTAACTGCGGCTGTTTCTCACGTTACGACGAGATTTGACGGCTACGTTATAGACTCATCTGTGATGGGTAGAATAGACGAGCAGGTTATAAAGGCGCTCTTCGGAACGCAGACGGGTGAGCGCGAGGGCTCTCTCGGACTTATCGAAACCTTCTCTGCCGCAAGTGCGATAAAGGCTGCCGATATAGCAGTAAAGACCGCGCGAGTTTCAATATACGACCTCAGAGTATCAAGAGGTATGGGCGGAAAGGGAGTAGTAATGCTCACCGGTGACGTAGGCGACGTTACCGCCGCAGTTGAAGCAGGCGCAGAATATGCGAAGGGCGTAGCAACCCTCTCCTCCTTCAGTGTTATCGCAGCTCCTCACGAGGAGCTTTGGAAGCAAATGTGATTTTGAGGTGTCAATATGGAAAACATAAAATTCGTAATTGAGAAGAGCTCAAGAATTCAGAAGCTTATAGATGACCTCTATGAGAATATGCCCGAAATCGAATCGGCAAGAGGAAAGCTTGTAACCGAAAGCTACAAGGCAACCGAGGACCTTCCCATAATCAAGAGAAGAAGCGCCGCGTTTGCTCACATACTTGAGAATATTCCAATCGTTATAAGAGACGGCGAGCTTATCGTAGGAAGCGCTACCGTTGCTCCCAGAGGCTGCCAGGTGTTCCCCGAGTATTCTTACGAGTGGCTTCTTTCGGAGCTTGATACAGTTTCTACAAGAGCGGCAGATCCCTTTTACATAAGTGAAAAGACAAAGGAAGAGCTCCGTGAGATATATCCCTGGTGGAATGGCAAGACTACAAGCGACCTTGCAAAAGCAAATATGTCTCCTGAGGCATTCGCTGCTTTCACCGAGCACTCGGTATTCACCCCCGGCAACTATTTCTATAACGGCATAGGTCACGTATGCGTAGACTACGGCAAGGTTATGAGAATAGGATACAGAGGAATAATCGCAGAGGCTGAGGCAGCTCTTGAGAAGCTTGACGTTTCCGATGCTGATTACGTTTCCAGAAGCAATTTCCTCACCGCAGTTATAGAGAGCTGCGAGGCGGTAATAGGATATGCGCGTCGCTACAGCGCTCTTGCAAAGGATCTTATGCAGAAGGAAAATAATCCTGAAAGACGTCGTGAGCTTGAGGTTATCGCCCGCAACTGCGCGAGAGTTCCCGAGTTTCCCGCTACGAGCTTCTACGAGGCTTGTCAGACCTTCTGGTTTATTCAGCTTCTCCTTCAGATAGAGTCGAGCGGACATTCTATATCGCCCGGGCGCTTTGACTGTTATATGTACCCCTATTTCAAGAAGGATCTTGATGCAGGTAAGATTACCTACGAAGAGGCTCAGGAGCTTCTTGACTGCGTATGGGTAAAATTCAATGATATAAACAAGGTAAGACACGCCGCGTCAGCTGACGGATTTGCAGGCTACGGAATGTTCCAGAACCTCATCGTAGGCGGTCAGAATATTCACGGAATGGACTCTACCAACGACCTTTCTTATATGTGTATCGAGGCGGCTATGCATGTTCCGCTTCCTCAGCCCTCTATCTCGATAAGAGTGTGGAACGGCTCACCCGAGCCCCTGCTTATAAAGGCTGCGGCGCTCACAAGACTCGGAACGGGACTTCCCGCTTATTATAACGACGAAATAATAATACCCTCCATTATGGCGAGAGGACTTACTCTCGAGGATGCGAGAGATTACTGTATTATAGGCTGCGTTGAGCCTCAGAAGGCAGGTAAGACGGACGGCTGGCACGATGCCGCATTCTTCAATATGTGCAGACCTATGGAGCTTGCATTCTCTAACGGATACGATAAGGGCAAGAAGATAGGTCCCGACACAGGCGACGTTGCCGAAATGAAGAGCTTTGAGGAGTTTTACGAGGCGTACAAGACTCAGCAGAGCTATATGATAAAGCTTCTTGTAAACGCAAACAACGCCATAGATATGGCACACGCGGTAAGATGCCCCCTTCCTTTCCAGTCTTGTATGGTTGAGGACTGCATAGGAAGAGGAAAGTCTCTCCAGGAGGGTGGAGCTATATACAACTTCACAGGTCCCCAAGGATTTGGAATTGCAAACAATACCGACGGCCTCGTAGCTATAAAGAAGCTTGTTTTCGAGGAGAAGAGATTTACCCTTGCAGAGCTTCGCGATGCTCTTAAAGCTAACTACGGATACGGTGTTTCGGGCGCTGCGGCAGAGAAGCTTACCGTAGAGATAGCTACCGAGCTTGCAAAACAGGGTATGCAGATAAACGAAAACGCTATCCGCGCTATTTACGAGGAGGTTACCACTCAGGGCTCTATCAATGCCGAAACCAAGGCTAAATACAGAGAAATAAAGCGTCTTATAGAGGAAGAATCTCCCAAGTACGGAAACGATATATACGACGTAGATATGTTTGCGCGTGACGTTGCAAACAGCTATACCAGAGAGGTAGAAAAATATAAGAACCCCAGAGGCGGTATCTTCCAGGCAGGACTCTATCCCGTATCGGCAAACGTGCCGCTTGGTGCAAGCACAGGCGCAACTCCCGACGGAAGACTTGCTTACACTCCTCTTGCCGACGGTATTGGACCTGCATCGGGCAGAGACGTAAAGGGCCCGACGGCAACCGCAAACTCGGTTGCAAAGCTTGAGCAGGGCGTTGCTTCTAACGGCACTCTTCTTAACCAGAAATTCCACCCCTCAGCTCTTGTTGGAATGGCGGGACTTTCCAAGTTTGTTTCCCTTATCCGTTCCTATTTCGACCAGAAGGGTATGCACGTTCAGTTTAACGTAGTAACCAAGGAAACTCTCCTTGACGCGCAGAAAAATCCCGAAAAGTATAAGACTCTCGTTGTAAGAGTTGCGGGATATAGTGCGCTTTTCACCACACTCTCTCGTTCGCTCCAAGACGATATAATCAACAGAACGGAGCAGGGTTGGTAAACTAATATTTACAAAAAGCGAGGTGATTACATGCATAACGGTCAAAAAGGCAGAATATTTAATATTCAGCGCTTTTCGATTCACGACGGCCCGGGAATAAGAACGATAGTGTTTTTTAAGGGTTGTTTTATGAGATGCGCCTGGTGCTGTAATCCCGAATCGCAAAGCAGAGAAATCGAGACTCTTATAGAGGGCACAAAGGAAAAGATTGTAGGAAGAGACGTTACGGTTGATGAGATTATGCCTGAGCTTCTTTCGGACTTGCCATACTATAGAAGAAGCGGCGGAGGTATAACTCTTTCGGGCGGAGAGGTGCTTTGTCAGGCAGATTTTGCAAGAGAGCTTCTTCGTGAGTGTAAAGAAAACGGTCTTCACACCGCGGTAGAATCTGCAGCCTCATCCTCCTTTTCCGAGATAGAGAAAATCCTGCCGTATCTCGACCTTTACCTTATGGATATAAAGCATATCGATAGCCAAAAGCACAAGGAATATACGGGAGTGTCCAACGAGCGTATACTTGAGAACGCAAGAAGGATTGCAGAGAGCGGAGTCGAGCTTATAATCCGTACACCCGTAATTCCCGGATTTAATGATACCGCGGAGGAAATAAGAGCTATTTCCCATTTTGCAAAAACTCTTCCCGGTGTAAAGGAGCATCACCTGCTTCCGTATCATAGACTCGGACAGGACAAATACGCAGGGCTCGGAAGAAAATATTCACTTTCCGAAATTGAGCCGCCCTCAAAGGAAAAGATGGAATATCTTTTATCAATAGCTGAGACCTCGGGTCTCAAATGTAAAATCGGAGGCTAGCGTGAAAGTATAGTAAAATCTGGTTTTTGCTATGGTTTGTTTCACGCATTGAAATTCCGCATTTATGGGACTCTAGCCCATAAGTGCCGCCACAGGCGATGCGAAATTTCATAAATTTTGAACGGTCGCCTTGTGCGACAGAATGGAGATAAAAATGGAACTCAGAGAAAATATGAGAATAGTTCAGGAGCTCGTTCCCGGTAAGCAGATAACCCTCTGCCATATAATCGCAAATCCCGACGACGTGCTCTATACTAAGCTCGGACTTGACCCCAAGACCGACTATACGAGAAGCGCTATCGGAGTGCTTACTATATCCCCTGCTGAGAGCGCGGTAATTACCGCTGATATTGCTATAAAGTCCTCGGGCGCAGAGATAGGCTTTGTAGACAGATTTACAGGCACTCTTATAATCTCGGGAAGCGTGTCGAGTGTTGAATCGGCATTCGCTGCTATCCGCGAATATTTCACAACCAAGCTCACCTACGTGTGCTGTGATATAACCAGAACCTAATGAAAAAAATAATACTTATTGGTAGAGTTGCGGCGGGAAAGACCACCTTGACTCAGGCTCTCAACGGTGAGGAGATACACTACTATAAAACGCAGTATATCAACTACCTTGACACGATAATTGATACCCCAGGTGAGTATACCGAGCTTAGACAGACGAGCGGCGCGTTAGCTCTCTACGCTTACGAGGCAGACGTTGTAGGTCTTGTTCTTTCGGCAAACGAGCCGTATTCCATATTTTCTCCCTGTATAACAAGTCTCGTTAACCGAGAGGTTGTGGGAATAATTACGGGAATAGACAAGCCTGATGCAAACCCCGAGAGAGTTGATAGATGGCTCAGACTCGCGGGTTGTAAAAAAATATTCCCCGTCAGCGCTTATACAGGCGAGGGACTTGACGCTTTGATAGAATTTCTTGCAGATAACGAGGAAGAATTGGAGGCAATGCGAAAGAAATGAGCAGAACCAAGATAATCGCTTTTGCGAATAACAAGGGCGGCAGCGGTAAGACTACTGCGTGCTCTAATATAGGATACGCTCTTTCCACACTCGGTAAGAGGGTGCTTCTTATAGACGGAGATATGCAGCTTAACCTCACGCTTTCCTTTTTCGACGAGGAAAGAGCACTTGCGTTTGCAAGTAACGGAAAAAATATATATACCGCAATAAAGGAAGAGAAGGACCTTTCCGATTTTGTAGTCCCGACGGACTACGAGGGAGTTGATATAATCCCATCTACCTCTCTTATGAGCGCCATAGAATTTGACCTTTTCTCAAAGTGGCAAAGAGAAATAATACTTAAAAAATGCCTTGAGCCTATAAGAGCCAGAGGATACTACGATTACATACTTATAGACTCTCCTCCTACTCTTGGTGGCTGGGTAATGAATATACTCTGCGCATCCGACAGCCTCGTAATTCCGGTTGAGGCAAGTCCTTGGGGACTTTTCGGACTTGCAAATATGTTTGAGTTTGTGTCAAAGGTAAGAGAAATTTCACCCAGACTTGAGGTTATGGGGATAATGATAACCAAGGCAGACGAGAGAAAGAGTTACTTTAAGCAGACCTTACAGACACTTAAGGAATTTGAGCTTGCAAAGGTGTTTGATACCTATGTAAGAGTTGATAGCACTGTGGAATGGGCGCAGGATAACAGTAAGCCGGTAATGGCGTATAAAAAATATTCGCGTAGCGCGATAGAGTATAAAAAGCTTGCAAAGGAGATAATCGAATATGCCGATAGGTAAGAATGCAATACAGAGAGTGGCAAACAACGGCTACTCTAACGTTAAGACTACCGCTCCTGATATGGAAAACAGTGTGGTTGAGAAAAAGAAAGCAGCTCCCAAAAAAGCAGCTGCTAAAAATCCCGCGCCTAAGGCGGTTACCTCTAAGAAGAAGGCAAGCGCGGCGGCAAGCACGAAGAATCCCGCACCTAAGGCAGTTACTGCCATAGAAGAGGTTAAGCCTGCTATAAAGAAGAGCGCCGCGCCTAAGACCGTCGTAAAGAAAGCTCCCGCTCCCGTGACACAGCCCGCTCCCAAAAAGAGCATGGAGACAGAGCCTGATTTCAGTCCTGTAAAGACGGCCGAAAAGGTTGTAGCAACCGAAGAGAAGAGAGAAAACGGATGCGTAAACTTCGGAATGGAGCTTCCCGTATATCTTCTCTGATAATTTGACATTTTCTTTTTTCATTTTTCCTTTTACATAGGGCCCGTTCCTTTCCTTATCGGGCTCGGGCGCATACTCGTTTGGGTATGCGCTTTTTTTGTGCTTTTTTATCAGCTGCTCGCATAGGATTTTAGTGATTGGAGGATGTATATGAATTTTGTGAAAGAAAGAGCGAGCAGACTGTATAAGAATTCTCTTGGCGGAAGAATTATGGTACGACTATCGCTTATAAAAACGGATTGCGAGTCTACGTTAAATATTCTTTCCGATAAACTTGCGGATAGATATTTTTCTTTAGCGGAGCGATTTGTAGAATCGCGCAAGGATAATTATACCTACTTTCTTGATGTGGCGTGTGATATGGTAGAAGAGGGGAAAATAGTAAAAATAAAAAGAAGCTCCGCGCTTAAATGCGGAGCTTCAGTGCTAAAAGATTATACTGTATACGATGTGTTTGAAAAAGAAGCAAAAAGAATAAAAAAGTGACAAAAATATAATAAAACAAAGATTTTATTCCTTGATGGAACTGTTCTCTTTTATCCTCTCTCTTTCCTTGTCCACCTCTTGCCAGAAGGAATCAAGCCTTTCTCTGAGTGCTTTCGGCTCTGCGATAAACTGCATACCTGACCACAGCCGCGGCATTACCTTTTTATAAAGAGGGTCGTCGAATCTGTCGTCAATAAGGACTATTACGCCTCGGTCGTCTTCAGTTCGTATGACTCTGCCCGCTGCCTGCAGAACCTTGTTTATTCCGGGATATATATAAGCAAACTCCTTGCCCTCCTCAAGCTTGTCCTGATAGTAGGCTGCAATAGCCTCTCTCTCGTAAGAAAGCTGAGGAATTCCTATGCCGACTATAATCGCGCCGATAAGACTCTCGCCTGCGAAGTCAACGCCCTCTGAATATATGCCACCAAGCACCGAGAAGCCGACAAGATAAGACTTGTCGTCCTTCTTGAATTCAGAGAGAAATGCATCCTTCTCCTTTTTTGTCATATCGCGTCTTTGAGTGAGCACCTTTATTTTCGGATATTTTTCCGAGAACCTTTTTGAGAGAGCCTCACTGTAGGCAAAGGAGGGGGAATATATCATATAATTTCCGCGCCTTGCGGAAACTGTGGCAGCTATAGCGCGGCACACCGCTTCGACCGTTCTTTCTCTTTCGGAAAAGCGGGTGCTTATTTTATCCATTATTGAAACGGATAACTGACCTGAATCAAAGGGGGATGGCGTTTCTATAACCTCGGCTCTTCTCTCTCCGCCGAGCACAGATTTGTAGTAGTATATTGGTGAGAGCGTTCCCGAGAAGAAAACTGTTCCCGAGCCTATTTTCAGCCTCTTTGAAATTTCTCTTGCGGGGTCAAGGCAGAAGCAACGGAGCTTTATCTGCTTTTCCTCAAGAAAAACGAATAACTCGTAGGAGGAATCAAATCTTATCAGCGCATTATAAAAGCGCTTGATTTTTCTGCTGTATTCCTTTAGCAGCTTCTCTCTTTCTTCTGCATCCTCGTCTTTTGCGGCCGCAGCATCAAAAAGGACGCTTTCCGATATTTTATTAAGATTTTCTAAGATGCCGTATAGCTTGGTGGGTATCTCTGATATATGAGCGGCAGCCTTTTCGTTACCCTCGTCGTCAAAAACCAAGTTGTCCTTAAGATAGGGGTAAAGAAGCTCGTAAATCTCACTTGCCCCAACCCGTGCTGCGTTTTTTATGGGTGAATGTTCATTTATGATGGGGCAGATAGCGGGGAATATTATCTCCTCCTCGCTTATATCAGCGGAATATATATCTCTTGCTCTGTCGGGTAAGTTGTGCGCCTCGTCGATAAGGAAGGCGTAGTCGCGCTTCTGATTAAAGAAGCGTTTTATATAAACCTCGGGGTCGAAAAGATAGTTTATATCGAGAATTACCACGTCGCACAGCTCCGCATAAGAAAGCGCCAGCTCGTGAGGGCACACTGCGTATTTTTCGCTTATCTCGGTGAGCTTATTTGCGGTAATAACGGTGATTTCTTCATTGTAAAGAGTAAGGACCGCATCGGCAAGCTTATTTTGAACCCCGTTTTTACACTTGCCTCTTGTTTCTCTGCACACAAGTCCGTTTTTACACAGACGCTCCTTTGAGTGCATAATGAGAGCACGTATTTTTGCGCCGTTTTCGGCGATGTCCTCTATCGTATCCTTAGCAGCCATAGCTGTCGTTGTTTTAGGCGTAAAATAGAATACCTTTTCGCACTTCTCACTTCCGAGTGCACGAATGGCAGGGAATAGCACCGATACCGTCTTTCCCGTACCTGTCGGAGCGGATACGAATAGCGTGCTTGCGTGTGAGATTGCGTTATATACTCCGCGCACTATATCCTTCTGTCCCTCACGTGCATTTTTGTATGGAAATTTTATTTTTTTCATAGAGGGTAAACGCACTGTTACACGCTCAATTTCTGGTTTTGCGTAAACAATTATTGACGTTTTGCACTTATTAAAGAAATTTTCGAGCTTAGAAAGTGTAACAGACTCGTAAATTTTATTGTCCTCTCCGGTGCTCTCGCTGATATATTCGCAGACTGTTGAAACATACTCGAGTCCCTCTTTCTTTGCGAGCATATATGCATAGAGATAGACTTCGCCGCGCGCTTGCTTTACGACCTCTTTTCTCGGCCTTTTTGCCGAGGTATCCGTATATACCTTGTGGAGTATTCCGTCCTCAGAGACCGTGGTGCTTCCGCTTACGGTAAATGAAAACTCCCCTGCCGTAAAATCAAGGCTTAGAGCCGTATGGTCCTTTTCGATGTTTCCATAATACGTAGGCTCGTCGCTGTCGCAGGGGAGAGAAGAGGATATGCCGCGTCTTGCAATGGAAACCATATCGGAAACAGATATTATAAGTCTGTCGTTTTCCTTGTCGTAACGCATACGTATACCCCCTTTTTCTTTTTACAAAAATTTTATCATATTGGGAGAGTAAAGTCAAGTGGTCGGAATTTTCTTTTCCGTGAAAGCCTCAAGGAGTCTTTTCTTAGTTTCTATCCAGGGCAGATACCGTTTTTTTACGTAAGAATATCCGTTTACGTATCCTCGGAAGCCTACGATTGGCAGTGTAGATAGCTTCAGAATACCCTCTATTACCGCCGCAGCATCAAGTCCTTCCTTTGTTTTTAACATTACCGATACGGTTATGCACATACAGAGAGTAGTAGGTATAAGCTTAAGTATGAGAAGAAAGAGCTTATACTTTTCCGGACTTGTGAGCTCGCTTCTCGTGCATTCCTTTTCTTTTGTGAGAAGTGTTCTCGGGGAGAGTGTGACCGCTCTTATTCTATCTGTTTTCCTGAAGATTTTTGCGTCTTTTTTCTTTACCTGCTCGCCGTTTTTGTATTTTAAATAATCGCTTAGAGAAAGGGCGTGGGAGGTGATATAGGCTCGCCGTCTGTATTCCAGCTCCTCCTTTGAATAATTAAGGCAGAAATCCCGCAGTCCCTCCATATCCTCACCCTTTATTTTTTGCCTTTCCTTTTCGTAGATGAGAAGCGTTTCCTTGTACTCGTCGCTTTCCTCACCCAGCCTCTCGCCCGCATCTTCAAGCGAGAAATACATAAGATACGATGCGAGCATAAGCATAAGGGTTGAGGTCACAAAGCTTTCCGTACCGAAATCAGCGAATGAAACGTCGGTAAAGGTGACCAGAGCGGCGAGTATAAGAGTTATTATGGCGATAGTCTTTCCGATGTTGTTGACAAGGGCAAGTCCGCCTTTTCTTATGAGATTTTCGCCCTCTATAATTCCTATTTCAAGCTTACTTTTCATCTTCTTTTTCTCCGCTTCTTTTTGCTATAGCGTAGAAGAATGCTCCAATGAGGTTTGAAATAAAGCCTACGAACGATATTACGGCAACGTCCTCGGCAATTTTTGAGAGAGCAAAGAATACTATGAAAACCAGTAGCCATAGGAGTGGAGCAGACGGAGAATAAAGCGCTCTTTTCACAGAACGGATAAGGGGCACAGCGCATATCAGAATTAGACATAGCGACAGCCCTGAGAGTATCGTTTCAGCGCCCCTCTCTCGCCAAATCGGGAAATAGGATAAAACGGCTAAAAACGGGGGTAGTGTCGAGAAAATGAGTCCTAAAGCGTTGAAAATAAGCCTTTTTTTAAGTCCTGTCATTTTCTTCACCCACAAGGAGCGACTTTTTCATTTTCGCTACCTTTTCGCCGAGCGAGTCTTTTGCATATTGCGGGATTCCGCTCTGCATAAAAATCTCGTAGAGCATATCTATCTGTGAGAGAATAACAGTCTTGAGAAGAGCTCTTTCGTTGCTTTCGTTCTCGAGCGAGCCAAGCTTTTCGGTAAGCTCTTCAAGATTGGTTGATACCCTCTCAATTGTATTCTCACAGCAAGCAAACTTATCAAGAAGGAAGCTTATGGAATTCTCAGTTTTAAGTAAGCTGTCCTGTGCCTTGCTTTCAAAATTATCAGTGCTTTTCTTGATTGCCGTAAGTCCCTTGTTTATGAGCGGAATGAGCCCTCTCTTATACGCAAAGACGACTATAAGCGAGGATATAAATGCCAGCACGGAAAAAATCTTGTCCGAGTTATCCGTAATGAGCATAAATGCCTCTGATAGTTCACTTGTAGTTTCCGTATTAGTATCAGTCGGCATTGCCTCGGAGGCAAAGGCGCTTACCGATACCGAGAGCGCTGTAATGAGAAAAAAAGCTAAAAGTAGAATTTTCTTCATATTGTAAGTCCTTTCTTAAAAAATATTCTTCGCATAGACCTTAGAGCATAGCTCGGTAAGTCTTGCTTCAAGCGCGTTGATTTTTTCTTCTGCCGACAAAAGCTTGGAGGTAAGCTCAAAGATTCGTTGTCTTTCCTTTACCAGAGGAAGAATTTTTCCTGCCTTAGCCTTTATTCTGTCGCAGATAAACGAGCCGTTATCGGTGTGAAAAATCGGGGTATGTACTCCGTCGGTTAGAGAAGCGATGGTGAGTGTGGCACTCCCGTTTTCAAGTCTCGTGCTCTTCGCGCCAATCTGGAGCGCGCCATCCTTTTGATTTCTGAATCTTATTTTTACGGTATCGGACACCCCGTCCTCAAAATCCGTTATGAGAAATTCTTTTCCGAATTTCGTGTATTCAAAATATATCATAGACAACCTCCTCAGAGTCCAAGCTTTGCTTTTATAAGATTTATGTCGGCGATAATGCTTGATAGTGGTTCTGTTTCGCACAGAGCTTCAAGCAGAGCGCCGTTTTCTATTTCTGAGATTAGAGAATTAAATCCCTCGATTATTCTTAAGGGAAGTCTATCGAATGCCGCCTTCATTTCACTTGCGGTATATCCGCTTCCACCGAATGCGGTCGGAGCTGTCGGTCTTGTGGGTAGAGAGGCAACGCTGAGAGCTTCAATTTCCGAATCGAGAATCTTTTTTGTATTCATAATTATTCCTTTCGTCATGTATGCTTTATTTTTCCTCGGAGCGTGTAGCGATAAGAGATTGAGTATACACCGATAGGTGTTCTGAAATCGTCGCAGTATACTGCGATTTCCTTATCTACCCAGTTCTTTTCTTTTTCGTTTATAGGCAGACTTACACACTCCTCGGAGTCGAGAGTGAGGGAGGCAAACGACCAGTCTGAAAAGTCCGGCGCAGCGTTTGGATAGGATGCATACTCGGTGTATCCGGAGCGATTGGTTTTGACCTCGCATTTTATTTTTCCTGCGCCGTCAAGGCGGCATTTCAAAACAAGCGAGTGCTTAACCGTATTTTTCGACAGTCCTGCGATTTGGCAGTCTGAGGGCGCGGTACATATTCCGCATCTCATACTGTGTGTGTCGAATGAGTAGAAGCTTGGGTGTATTCGTCTTCCTCGGTATTCTTCGTATTCGTCACGGTCAAAATCGGCGGCTTCCGAAATGAATTTCGGAGCTATTCCCCTCTTGTCGTTGTTAAAAACACAGATGTCGCCGTTATCCGTTCCGAAGAAGAGAACGTCTCCTTCAAAAGAGCAAAGGGATACGAGCGGGTGGAAAATTCCTCCCGTCTTTTCTTCTGTCGGATATACCTCGTATCTTTCGTTATCTATTACCGAATAATAGAATGTTTTGCCGTCCTTTATTTCGCTGTAGACGTCTTCTGCTATTGCCTCAGGCGTTGGACTTACAAGGTATCCGTTATGCGAAACGGAGGAAAAACGGTATACCCGTTTATCGTTTTCGTAGGTTCCTACGTCCTTCATATAGTACCATTCATACTCTCTGTAACCGCTTTCGTGAGTGAACGTTGCTCTTGAATCGGCAAGGAAAATTTTTCCGTTTACACCTACGGCAAGGTATCCGCACCACTCTGCGAGCGATATATTTTTGAGATTTTCTCTGAGTAGCAGAGCGTTTACGTTGTGTGAGCGGCAAGCGATACTTCGTTCAAGCGAAATGCTCTTTTTGTCTATTGCAGAAATTCCGGTTTTTGATATGAATATAGGATCGTCAAAAAAAGATATTGACTCTCCTATAGCTCCTATTCCGTTGTGCGTATAGCTTACGGGATAAATTTTAGGCATGAAGCTTATACCCGTTTCTTTCGGTGTGTGGTAGAAAATACTTCCGCCTCCGTCATCTGCATTTTTGAATACGAGAAGCGAGTCTGCACAACTTAGCATAGAGCTTACCCCGAATACGCCGAGTCCGTCGCAAAAGTAGTTGTACGAGCCGAAATAGAGGGGAGAGTCCTTTGTGCCCTCACCCGAAGAAAAAAACACAATTCCGGGAAGCGCGGGGTTGCCGGAGAGAAAGACTCTGCCGTCAAAGTTTTCACACACGTTACATCCGCGTATAGCGTCAAAGCCTGTGCCGCAAAAGCCGTTTGAGCCTATAAAATCGCTTATACCTACGTCGGAGTCGTCTGCGTAACATGATGCTCTGGCATAGATAACCGCCTCTTTTCCCTCAACCGTTTTTCTGTCGGTGATGGTGAAAACTATAGAGCTTCTTCCGTCGGAGTGCGCTACTGTTACGTAATCGGTAAGCACTTTTTCATCAAGTGTTATGCTGATTATTTCGGCTAGCGGCGTATTTATCGGAATTTCCACCGTTATCGTTTCGTCTCTCAGAAAAAGATAGAGGTCTTTGCTGTTGAAGGCTTCGCAGTTTTCAATTTCACGAAAGCTCTTCTCGTCCGAAGCATAGCGGACGACCGTAAACGCCTCGCAGCCTGCAAATGTGTCTGTGCCGACCTTTTCCAGCTCTGAGCCGATATAGAAGGTTTTGAGTCTTTCACAGCCTTTGAAAGCATAGTCGTCAATTATTTTCGGAGCGTTTGAGGCGTACACCGCGCTCAGAGATTTGCAGCCCGAAAATGCGTTAGAGCCGATTCTGTAAAGACCTACGCCGAGTCTAAGTCCGTATATTGAGGCGTTGTTCAGAAAAGCATTGTCGGAAATCTCGTCAACCTTATAAAGCTTTTTTCCTATTTTCTTGTAAGATGGAATATTGACCACGCCTGAAAAGGTTTTGTTGATTCCTACCACTGCGCATAAGCCGAGCTTTTCGTCTGTTATTGAATATAAAAGGTCGGGTGTGCCGTAAATTACAGTTTCGAGTGCGCCTATAATATATTTTTCTCTGAATCTGTCTGTAAGGAGATTTTTCTGCTCAATTCGTTCACCGTTATAGAAGGTGGTGGGAACGTATACCGAGCTGTCCTCAGGTGATACGTAAGAGGCAGTACATTCGCTTGTGATCTTTATTACGTTAGAGCCGTCGAGCACGTAAAGGCTTTTGCCAAATCTGAAGGCTGCACTTTTTTTGTCGTCGAGGCTTGCTATCGGAGTAAGGGCGCTCAGCGTGTCTCTTTCGGATACATTGATGGCATAGAGAGAATTACCCGAGTGAACGACCGCAATATCCTCTCCGTTTCCGTTTTTGTGAGCGTATATTCCGCGTATCCTTCCGCCGAGAGATAGAATCTTACGAAATCCCGGTACACTCTCGATAAGACTTCCGTCACCGCTTTCGTAGTCGCGGTACATATTTTCAAGATAAGCGTAGCGACGTACTCCGCTTTCCGACGGTCCAATAGAAAAATCTACGCCCAGCATATTTCTATAGGTTATACTGTATTCTGTGCTTTGTCCTATATTCATCACGCCCACCTCGTAATGTTGTTATAGCCGCTCCACATCGCTCTGGTGTTGAACGTTTTTACCATTTTCATAGCGTCTTTATATAGAGCAAGGTAGTATTCCGCCTTGTCGGGAGCATCGTCGGCCCAGTAGTAAGCTGCGCTGAGCAGGGGGACGAGATGCTCTATTTCCCTTGAGATAGGGATTTCTTCGTTGGGGGTGTTTTCACTCACATGCGGCGGGGTGACCTTATAGATTACGTTTACTTTTCCGCGATATCCCCAGGGGATTATAAGTGTTGCTGAGCGCATAACTATGCCGCTTATCTCTCTTCCGCATTCATCTGTCGGCATTGATACGAAGGAATGAAAGTCGTCTGCAAGCTTTTTCATATCGTATTCAAATGGCTCTCCGTATGCAAAAAGATCGTTTTCATTCTTTGAGCGTAGGTATTCAAATACAGAGAGATTGATTACCTCAAATGAAAAATCTCCGTAGAATGAAAGGATAGCCTCGCCTGACATGAAGAAACGCCACAGGTACAGCGCAGAGGAAAATTCATACTCTGTTCGTACACCGTTTTCCTCTACCGTAAAAAAGCCTGAGCCTGAAACCGAAAAAGAAAATGCGCTTCCTTTTAACTTAAAGCTTTCCGTCTCGCCTGGGATATGAGTAAAAGATTTGCAAACAAGAGTTGGCATTATCGGGCGATGTTCTATAGAAATTGAGTTGTATACGCTTCGCTCTGTGTATATGGTTGATAGCGCTCTTCTGACTGAAAAGGTGAGAGCTTTATCTATCGAAATGTCTCTTTCAAAGCCAAGCGCGGACAGTTCGTTCTTTAAATCGTTAAGTGTCATTTCTTATAAAATCCTTTTTTGAAATTAAGGGTAGCTCAATTCAGAGCTACCCCTTTGATAAAATCAGAGCTTTGTAGCGCCTGTCACTGTCGCTGCGCTGTCGGTAGCGTAGAGAATGTGCTTGTAAGAGCCAAATCCAATTCCGAATCTGCATCTGCCGTTCCAGATATAATTACCTGTGTGGTGGTCTACCCAGTTAGAAACGGTGAGGGGAACTCTGTTAAAGAACATATTTCCCGAAAGGTGCTTGTTTGCCTCGGAGGACATAATTATGCAGCTGTCGGTGTTTGATATCCACGTGGGAAGAACGACTATGTTCCAGTTTCCGTAGTGAAGATTTATGTCGTTGAAGCCGTTTCCGAGAGCGCTTACGCTTCCACACACCTTCTTGGCTATTATTTCAACCATAGGTCTGTTGGCAGGAAGAATAAGAGTATCGGCTGTGTAGCCGAGAGCTTCACCGTTTTCGTCCTTCATATTTCTGAGCTTTATTGAGAGCTCGGCAAGAGCCTCCTCAAAGGTGGAGGTGGAAAGAGTTCTTCCGCTTGTTCCGGTACCGAAAATATCACCGTAGAAGTAGTTTGACTGAACGTTACCGTCATTGCCATAGGAGTGCTGAGACGAGAAGAGGGGATTGCCGTCTGAGGTCGTGAGGTCAAGGCTTGTACCTGCAAAATTGGTTGATGCATTTCTTCCGTTTATAAGCGCCTCAGCGCAAATTTTGTTCATAGTCTTGTAATAGGCGCGGGTGAAGTTTTCTGCTCTGCGCTTAGCCTCGCTTGCCACACCGTAATTTGCGTCCTCCATCATTTCTGCGGTGATTACAAATTCCTTCATAAACTGAATGTGCTCTATGAATTTAGAGTATGTATCGGTTACGGTGTCAAGCTCTGCGCCTGCGCCTTCCTTGGCTGCTTTGAATACGTCAAATTCATTCTGACCTACTATGGTTTCGCCGAATCTTGAGCTCTTTTCCACGTTGAAGAGCCATGAGCAGATTCCGCCCTTCTTCGTGAGAAGGTCACTCTCGTGCTCAATTATCATTTTTATAGGTGTTTCAAGCTTACCTATTGCAGCATTGTTAAAGCCTGTGCTTTTAGAATATACAATCATTTTTTATCTCCTTTACAACTTTCTTACGATTACTGTTCCGTTTGCTTTGTTAGAAGCGTCTACGATTTCAAATACGGGAGCGCCCTCTAGAGTTACGTAGGAAGCCTTGCCTGTATCGTCAGGCAGAATACCGCAGGCGTTACCGTTAAAGAAAAAATTCTTCTCTTCATCGGGTGCGATAGTGGCTTCAAACACCATGTTCTCGTACACGCGTATACACTTTATGTACTTAGCATCGTCGTATCCTTTGCCTGTAATGGCGAGAAAGACCGGTCGATTGGGATTATTTGAATATTCACACTCAATGACGTCAAATTCCATAAATATTAAAGAGCCTTTCTTTACTTCTTCGCCGGGATTTACAAAAAACTCTATTATTTCTGCAGGATGGTAATCGCTTGCAGCAGTTTTTAAATACTTAAACATGTTTTATCCTCTCTTTATTGTGTTACTTTTTTGTATAAATTTCTGATTTGCGTATCGCTGAGGTCTCCGAAAAGCTCACGTGCTGCGTCAAGTTCAGCTCGGGGAATTTCGGAAAACTGCGATGAGAATTTTCTTGGAACGGAGGAAGAAAGATGAGCTCTGTTATCCTCGTTTGCTCTTCTTCCGCCCGATGCGAGATATGCTTCTCTCGGAGTAAGTCCGAGGTCTCTGAGCGCGCCGTACCTTATGGGATTTTTCAAATCGGCTATATCAAGCTCTTTATCAGGTGAAAATTCTACCGATAATTCTTTCATATCCGATTTTATAAGCTCACCGTAATCGGTGCCTTCAGCGTCTTTACGTTCCTTTTCGCCGTCTGCCTCGTTTGAAGGAGCGTTCTGATTTTCAGTTTCCTCTATAGAAGTGAAGCTTTCTTCCTCCTGCGTCGAGGTGAGTATCTCTTCGTTTTCTCCGTTCACTTTTTATTACCCCCGACTCTCAAGTCACTTCCTACGGTTTTAGTAGGCTTAGACTTATTCTTTGCCTTGGTGGCAGGAGCTTCGATTTTATTAAAGCTCAGAGTTCTGTAAGGCTGAGAAAAATTGTTGTTTTTCATTTTTTTATCCTTTCGTTTACTTGTTTTTATCTGCTTTTTCCTTTAAGTAATCAAGATATTCGTCCGAGACTATATCGCTCGCCGATTCGTTCGTTTTGAAGGCAAATTCCGCCAGCAAGTTGGCATCCTCTTGCGAAAGACCGAGGGTGAGGGCATATTCCTTAGCCTGATTCTTTGTCAGCTTTTTTGAAATGATTGCGCTTGCTACCTTGTTTATTTTGGAATTTCTCGCGGAATCCGTATAGGTTTTTGCAAGATGCTTTGCATCCTCTTCGCCAAGTCCTGAATTTCGTGCATACGCGTACGCCTTCTCGTAGTCGACAATGCCTGAGGACTTGAATTCCGCTTCTACTTTTTTGTAGATTTCATTCATTGCCTTCTCGTATGCCTTCTGATTTTCTTCTTTTTCCTTTTTTGCTTGCTCGGCAAGCTTTTCCGCCTGCTTTATAGCTTCGTTTTCCTTCTTTATTCTTTCCGCTTCCTTTTTTGCGTCTTCCTTTGCCTGAAGCTCTGCAGCCTTCTTTTCTTCGGCAAGCCTCTCGGCTTCAATGCGCCTTATCTCTTTTTCATATCCCGATGCATTTTTTGAGTCAAGAGCGACGTATGAGGTAAGCAAATTCTCAAGGCTCTTTTTATCTGATTTAAGCGAGCTTTCCGCAATATACCTTGAGTAGCCGCTGTTTTTCAGACCTGCGTCCGAGATGCTTTCCTTAGCTGCAGAGTAGTCGGAGTCGTTTTTTTCACTTTCTGCAAAAAGCTTTCCTATTGCCTCAGAGAGCTCGGATTTTCCATCCGTTGCGTTTTCTCTGAGCCATGCCTCATATCCGTCCTTTTTCTTCGTCGGTTTGATGTTTTTCAGATAGCTTTGTATGAATTTTTCAAGAGTCGATTTCGCCAAGCAACGACACCTCCTTTTCCTTTTCTTCTATCGCAAGAGTAAAGTATTCTACGTTTTCTCTCGCATGTGGGTAGTGAGCTCTTTCCTGCGCCTGCCAGTAGCGGAGAAGCGTGATAGAGTTTCTCGGGTCTCCGAGAGCTCCCGAGGTGAGATTTTCGAGATTTCTCTGCCACAGAGCCTCTCGCTGATATTCTGCGCCTCCGTTGAGGTCCACGGAAAAGAGATATGCGTCGTCGTAGTAATACGAGCATCTGCTTTCGTCAAATTCCAGAAAATCGTGTCTTGAAAACTCTGCGTTATGGATTCTTCCGTAGGCGTCCTTATAGGAAAGTGCACGAGGCTCGTCCGCAAACGCAAGATATAGTTCGAAGATTATTCTGTCGAGGTCTGCGTAAGCCGTGTGCTTCATTTTCCTCTTTGATTCGAGTCTGCCGGTAGCTTGTGAAATCTGAAGCTGTCTTGCATAACCTGATTCGTTTTTGGAATTTGAAATGCCCATGAGAGCATCGGATATTCCGAGTGTTCTTTTTGCCTGGTCGTATAGCCTTTCCGCTTCTGCTATATCCTGGGATATGTCGGGTGTAGTGTCTACCTTTCCGTATTGCTGCGCCGATTCCCCGGGCTTCATTTTTATGACCTGACCGAATACGGTATTGTTGAGTGATATTGTTGCATCCTCGGGAACTATGGGTGTGATTCCCGCCCTGAGAAGCTTTTGAAGTATCCTCGATTCAATCTTGTTTATGGCCTGCTGCTGAGGACGTAAAAATTTGCAATCCGACTGTCCGAAAAGGCGCTCGTCACACGAAGTATTCTTTCTTATGACTATGGGAAACGACTTTGGAGTGTAGTAGGGTATTTCCGTCTTTTTAATGATTTCGGGGTTTATAAGACTTAAATTGATTTTCTCAAAATCTACGTTAATATCGGCAAAGTTGTTTTTGCCGCAACTGCACTCGTGGGCGTCTTTATGACATATTTTGCAAACTTTCCTTTTCCTTTTGTAGTATTCGGGAAGGTCAGAGAGTATCAAATCGCCCGAGAAAACGAATCTTCCTATCTCACCGTTTTCATCGCGGTAGAAGGTAATTACGATTCTTGCGTTATCCTTTTCGGACTCGGATGAATCGACGTCAAAGTCGAGCAGACCGACATCCTCGCTTGATACCGAGTATTTACGCTCTATCTCCGATACGCCACCGGTAAACTCTAGAAAGCAGTATTCCATATCGTCAACTGAAGCTATAGAGGGCTGAGGGATAAAGTTCTTTGGCGACAGACAGTGGAGCTTAACCGCGCCTATCTCACTTCCAAGTGTTTCACTGTTGTCCCACTCGGCATACCATACGCTCGAGCCGTAAATGTAAGTGTATCTTTCGTCGATGTCGTTCATTTCCTCGTATGAGAGACGGTCTCTGACTGACATAAGCAGTCTTTCGATGCTTTTTGCGTTTCTATCTCTTTTTTCACTGTAGCAGGCGGCATCCACCTTGGGAGGCGGAATGTCTGAGGAAACCTGGCTTTCTATCATTTCGTAAGTGATGTTTCTTACTGTGCAGGCCCTTTCCTGTGAGCCGTCTATAATGTCAGAGCCGAGATACTGATCCATATAGGTGTCAAGCTCTGCGCATTTTTCCGCATAAGCGGATTTTGCGCTTTCGTACAGCTCCTTGAAGAAGGAAAGCCGTCTAATTTTTGATTTGATTTCTTTTTTCATAACGGTTCTCCGTATTTGCGTTTTAAGTATTTTTTCTCTTCCTCGTCGGCGGAAAAGTAATCCTCCCACATATCCTGTGACCACAGTCTTTGAGGCGAGCGGTTTTCAGACTTTAGGGGTCTTGCGTAGTATATCGCAAAGCCTCTGAGCGCATCGGGAGCGTGAGTGATTTCGTGTGGCTCGGTAGCGCAGTCGCTGCATCTTATCTTGTCTATGAGAAGCGCAGGGAGACATCTGATTATCTCTAAGCAGTGCGAGAAGAATCGAAGTCTTGGGATACCGTTTTCCTTTGGTGTGATAAGCTCCTTGAGAGCAAGCCATCCCGCCTCTCTTTCGTTTGAGGTTTTTGTGAAATTTATTCCGTACTCCGAGAAGAGCGAGGCTTTTGTTTTTCCTGTTTCCTGGCTTCTGCTCCATAGGTCGGGAGGCGCGAGAGTAGCGTATATATTCTCGCTTTCGGGAGTCCTTTCCAAGATTGATTTTGCCGCGGCGCTTATTGAAAGATTTGATTCGCAGTATTCTCTGTAGACGAAGAAATTTCCCTCGGGACTTACTGCAATCCACAGACACGCGAGACGGTCGAGACCGTAGTCGATGGTTCTGAATTTGCGCCATCCCTTTGGAATTTCGAAGGGGGATATAACGTGTATATCCCGCTTCCATTCGGTAAAGTACTGTCCTTCAAAAATGTTCCAATCTCCATGCAGTAGTGCCTTCCTTTCCCTATCTGGAAGCGCAAGAAGTCTTTCTCTGTATTTCGGGTCTCCCGCTGTGAGAAATCTGTTGTCGTCAAGAAGCGACGGAATAAATATTCTGTCCATTCCGTCCTCACCGATAAAGCGATTTCCCGCTTCGGACGCGTCTACGAAGCGGCGCTTTACCCAACCGTGCCCGACACCTCCGGGGTTGGTTGAGGACTTTATTTGCTTTGGAAAAGAGTTAGC